>JACZJK010000016.1 GCA_014860575.1 Bacteroidales bacterium | reverse complement strand
GGTTACTGATTTCTTCTTCTCTTCGTGCCTTCGTCCTTTTCTCTTTCTCCCTTTCTCCCCTTCGCCCTTTCTCCCCTTCTTCTCTTCGTCCCTCGCCCCTCGTCCCCATTTCTTGTCTCTTGTCTCTTGCTTCTTCCGCTCTG
Organism: Bacteroidales bacterium; assembly: GCA_014860575.1. Classification (NCBI taxonomy): domain Bacteria; kingdom Pseudomonadati; phylum Bacteroidota; class Bacteroidia; order Bacteroidales; species Bacteroidales bacterium. Next base: position 364,352 of record JACZJK010000016.1, on the reverse strand, counting down.
CCTTTTTCTGCTGCCAGTTTTACTGTAATGAGGAGTTACAGCAAAACCGGCTGCAGCAGGCATCACAATCACTAATTCAAATTCAAATTCTGAGAAAATATGTTTAGTTTACGTTTCGTCATCTTTTAAAGGTTGTTGCTGGTTTCACGTTTCATGTTGCTGGTTACTGGTTACTTGTTTCTTTTTACAGGTTGATGGATGCTTGATGTGGGTTATACAATTGTCATTCGGTTGTTATACTTTGTTGCTGGTTGCTAGTGTTTTTTTCTTGTTTCTTGTTTCTTGATTCTTGTCTCTTGCTTCTTCCACTCTGCCTTTTTCTGCTGCCAGTTTTAATGTAATGAGGAGTTACAGAAAAACCGGCTGCAGCAGGCATCACAATCACTAATTCAAATTCAAATTCTGAGAAATTATGTTTAGTTTACGTTTCTTCATGTTTTAATGGTTGTTGTTTGTTTCAAGTTGCTGGTTACTGGTTGCTGGTTGCTTGATTTGGGTCATACAATTGTCATTCGGTTGTCATACTTTGTTGCTGGTTGCTAGTGTTTTTTGTTTTGTTTCTTGATTCTTGTCTCTTGTCTCTTATTACGGGTTACTGGTTGCTAGTTACTAGTTTCTTCGTCTCTTCACCCTTCTCTCTTTCTCTCTTTCTCCCTTTCTCCCCATCGCCTTTTCTCCCCTTCTTCTCTTCGTCCCTCATCCCTCGTCCCGTTCTTGTCTCTTGTCTCTTGCTTCTTCCGCTCTGCCTTTTTCTGCTGCCAGTTTTACTGTAATGAGGAGTTACAGCAAAACCGGCTGCAGCAGGCATCACAATCACTAATTCAAATTCAAATTCTGAGAAAATATGTATAGTTTAAGTTTCGTCATGTTTCAATAGTTGTTGCTTGTTTCTTTTTACAGGTTGATGGTTGATGGATGCTTGATTTGGGTCATACAATTGTCATTCGGTTGTCATACTTTGTTGCTGGTTTCAAGTGTTTTTTGTCTTGTCTCTTGATTCTTGTCTCTTATCTCTTCCGTTCTGCCTTTCTCTGCTGCCAGTTTTACTGTAATGAGGAGTTACAGAAAAACCGGCTGCAGCAGGCATCACAATCACTAATTCAAATTCTGAGAAATATGTATAGTTTAAGTTTCGTCATGTTTTAAAGTTTGTTGCTTGTTTCTTTTTACAGGTTGATGGTTGATGGATGCTTGATTTGGGTCATACAATTGTCATTCGGTTGTCATACTTTGTTGCTGGTTGCTAGTGTTTTTTGTTTTGTTTCTTGATTCTTGTCTCTTGTCTCTTGTCTCTTATTACGGGTTACTGGTTGCTAGTTACTAGTTTCTTCGTCTCTTCACCCTTCGTCTCTTCACCCTTCTCTCTTTCTCCCTTTCTCCCCATCGCCTTTTCTCCCCTTCTTCTCTTCGTCCCTCGTCCCGTTCTTGTTTCTTGGTTTTTATTGCATGTCTCTTCTTTCCTCTCTCCCTTTCTCCTATTCTTCACTTCACCCTTCTCACTTTCTCACTTTCTCCCCTTCGCCTTTTCTCCCCTTCGTCACCTCGTCCCTCGCCTACTGCCACCGCTACTGCTAACTGCACTGGGCATGCCTCTCCCGTTAGCCCTTTTTGAGGACTTTGCCCAACTCAAGACATACTTCTTCCTATGCCCGGTCAGGACTGTTGCTTTACCCCGGTCGCAGTGGTCCATTGTACATGGAGGCCGTCCGCGACACGGCAGGTATTGTAGTGCTTGACCCATTTATATTTACTAGCCGTCATTCATTGTTGTTCAGTTCTTATGTTTGCTTCCACCTCGCTGGTTGGTTTGATGGATAAATAATCGTATGCAACCATTCATAAAATCCAGGTTCCAAATCAGAAATCATGACTCCTGCCAGTTGATCGAAACATTTGAAATTTAATTTGTTCCGTGGCATAATCTTCAGCTTTTTTGCTATGTTCCTACCTTCTTCAGGTTCGGAACCACTGTAAACTCCCAGATATACCTCTCCCATTACCCGCACCGGCGGGTTTTACCCTGGACATGATATGGCTACGCCAGTACCCGGTCAGGGGAGGTGGTTTACCTTGCGAACCATCGGGGCTGCCACATTGGTTAGGCGGCCTTGCACGGCATCGCAGGCGATGATCTGTTCGCACCACAGTGTTGTTGTTATGTACATTGAAACCTGGTCACATCCTAAAGGAATTGGTTTGCAAAATGATCTTATGCCCAAAGAGACTGCTGTTAAGCAAAGTATTGGGCGGTTTGATATAGTGACCGTTACGACACAAGAAGCCAGGACAGGGGATACAGTTATCCTGTACCCGAGAAGCTGTCAGCTTCACAGTAATTGATGTGACGTATCGTAAGTACGTGTACTCCATAATTCTGAAGGGTTTAGTGCCACAAGTGGCGTTAAACATTTCCTTCAGCCCGGGGCAGGGCACAGCCATGCAATCCCGTCTTATTCGGGTAGCCTCACAGCCTCATGGGAATCCATGAAGGCGTTCGTCGTCGTTTATGCCTGCCCTTGAGCTGCATGGTAATTTAATTTACCAGCAACCATCGTTAAGCTTTTCATACACCGGATGCTGCCTGATATACAAGGCAGGAGCTAATCCTGTTAACCCGGGATGTATTCAATAAGCGATCATCATGAATTAAACCATAGCCAGCGCTCCTCAATTCGCTGAATAAGTTCAATTCTCCTTTCAATACCCGGGTTTGGAAGCCGGCTATGTGCACTCCTCAATGCACAGAGCCGACTTTTCCCGTGTATGAAAAAGCATTTTAAGTTACCGGTAGTTTATACCAGCAGATTAGGGGGCGATTGGCAGATATCCTGGAGGTACAGGTGATACTGAGTTGATAGTAGGTCTGGCTGTGATCACCTGGTTGACAAGATCATTGTCAAAACCATCTACAACGCAATTCGCATAATGAATATCTCCATACGTTGCAGGGTTCAATAAATTGCCACCTTCATCCAGCAAAACACCATCAATAGCCAATTCGTAATCGGTATCGGTAGTTAATTCATAATGATTGTTGCTAATTACAATCTTGATGAATATCATTTCACCGGCTGCTCCAACCGGGCTATCCTGGGCGTTTACATTGCCAACAGTTATAGTTGCACCATTAGTAATTGCTTGTCCGTTTGGATTTGCAGTCAAACCAGCCAGCGTATAATCCCAATAAATCATGGCAGTTTGGCCTAATGAACCACTGGGTGTTGCATCTGCCAAACCGTCAAAAATTGCTTGCAGTTGATATCCGGTTGAAAAATATGCTGCAGCAATCACATAATAAAGGGTATTCTCACCAAAATCATAAACGATACCTCCATCGGTTCCGAAATCGGGATCAAAGATTGCCGACTCAATATCAGAAACACACTGTGCAAAATCAGCACCGCCAATTGTATTGCCTACAAAATTAACGTTGGCAATATCAAGTGTAAATGCATGAACAGGCCTGATACGATAAACTTTTAAGTTATTTGAGCAGCCGTTTACATCTTCAACAAAGATTCCAACAAATACATATTCACCTGGATCCAGGATGAAGCTGTACCATTCAAGATTGATGGAATCAATACTGGATTGAGTGTCATAATGCACCTGACCAGAGGCAAGTACCGGACTGGAACCATCGTTTGGTTCAATAGCGGCGATGATACCACCTCCATTTTCTATGAACTCAGTTTCCTGGGTTACGAACCAATGATAGGTATGTGGACCTGGAGGCGTTGGCACATTGACCTTATAGGTATATTCCTGACCTGGAACCACATTCAGTGGGTCATCAAGGTCAATACAGTCTCCAAGAGGGGTAGGAGTGAGAACTACCTGCGCAACAGCATTGGATAAACCTAAAGTGAACAGCGCAATGATAAGAATTAAAATTTGCTTTTTCATAATTGTAAATTTTTAAGAATTAGAATTTGTGAATTTGTGTGATTGAGCCAGGAGTCGCCCCCTGGCGAAAATTGTGAATTTGTGATAGATAAAGCTTGCATTAATTAATGTTTAAAAATTATTCCTCAGTACTGGGTCCGTAAAACCCATTTTTGTATACGCTGCCAGGCCCGTAAAAACCCGGTTTTGTGAGATCAGTTGGGTTAGTTAAAACCCGTGAATGTTCCTAGGCATTCATTTTAGTTAATACTTGATTTTAAAAGGCTGCTTGCGTTTTGTTTCATAGGCGTCTCGTTTTGTTACTACTCGGTTGAAATATTCTGTTCAAGGTTCGAAGTTCAAGGTTCAAGGTTCTGGGTTACTTTGGTGTTGCTGGTTACGGGTTACTTGTTACTGGTTGCTGGTTGCTGGTTGATGGTTTGTTTTTGCTTTCTTCTTGTTGCTATGTCTCTTCGTCCCTCGTCCCTTCGTCCTTCGTCTCTTCGTCTCTCGTCCCTCGTCCTTTCGTCTCTTCGTCACCTCATCCCTTGTGTCTTTGAATTTTGGACTTTGGTTTTTAATCTTGGTTCTTGTCTCTTAGTTTCTTGTTTCTTGTTTCAAAAATCATCCTCAATATCAGGCCGTGGCCGTACCACCATGATCAGTGTCTGGCTGTTGGAGTTGCCACATTCATCGGTCACTGTAAAGTGTATTGTGTTAATGCCCAAGGGGAAATATATTGGTGGCGGTTCACTCAACTGGCCGGTTCCGGTTTCATCAATTGATCCGTTATCTTCGAAATCAATCTGCCATTCAATGATCAGGTCCTCCGGATCTGTACAATTATCATCCAAGTTTATAAGGTCGAGTATTGTGTTTCCAGGCAGGTGCAGGTAATAATCGGGACGCGGATAAGTAAGGTCATCTATCGGATAAATACCATCTGGGTTGTATAAGGCATCTATCAAGTCTTCAACGCAATAGATAGTATCAGCAGGCAAAGAGAAAGTTGGGGGAATTGTATCGTGAACCACAATAATCTGTTCACAGGTGCCAATATGGCCGCATTCATTTTCAATCTGGTAGGTTCGGGTGATAGTTTCCGGACAGGTTTCACTATCGCTAACTTCACCCGCAAAGGCAAAAGTTTCAACTACCATTGTATCGCAGATGGTATAGGCCAAACCGCCTGCAGCAAGAAACTCATCCAGGGTGCTAAAAGGTTCAGCAACATCCTCATGGCACGCATAGTCAATGGCTAAACCCGGGGGTGGGATCAAAACAGGTGGTAAGCCGCAAACATAAAATGACAAGCAAACAGGCTGGGTAAACCCAAGCTGATCGGATACCATCACAACAATGCTATCCACGCCATGAAATCCCATCAACCCTGTGTATGCAAAGCAAACACTGTTCGGATAAATGGCCAATCCACCGGTATTGTTACCCTGGATGATATTGCTGATGTAATGGTCGCCGGCGCAACTATGTGCGGTAAGGCAGTGCTCATACGTTACCCCACCGCAGATTGTGTCTACAAAATACTGAACGGTAGGCTGCAAAGTTTCGGGATGGAAAACATCAACCTTGTCTTTGAAACTTGTAAGATAGCCGAAAGTTCCCCCTGCAACATTGCCAACAAACTGAGCCGCATGGAAGTACTCGTCTGACTCAACAACATTGTAGTTCGCTAAAACATTGTTGCTAAATGTAACTGTTTTGTGGGTGGGCAGGCCAGGAATTGCATTGGCAGTAGTATAGGCAGAATAATGAACATCGTTTAATCTGAGGGAGGAAAGCCCTTCATTTAAAATAACAATGGTTAAAGTGTTGGTTGTGGAATTGGGGAATTTCAAAAACTCAATGTATTTATCGCCATTACAGCCATAAATAGGTGCAGCTATAGCCATTCCTATTTCGCCATTACTTTGCACGCTACCGTATTGATAGCAATATGATTCATGGCTGGTGCGTATGTAATGGTTCGAACCATTGGGGCCTGGCATATTGTAAGTATAATATTCGCCTGGATCCAATGTTGCAACCGGTGTGGCACTGCCATTTATAAATACCTGCGTCGCAGCAGCTACCGGTGTTATTACCGCATAGTTTGAATTACTGGGGTTGTAAGAGTCTATCCCTCTGAACACAACATAGTCAGTACCAACCACACAGGAAGAGACCAATTGGTCGCCATCACCATCTCTGCCATCCTGACCAGAATAGCATGTTCTTGCTGAATGTTGATTGCCGCTTATAACTGCAATATCCTTGGTGGAAACTATGAGTGTTCCGGTAACGGTTTGGTTATTATCGTTATCAATTACAAGGTAGGTTTGGAATGCATTAAGCGTAACTGTGTGTACCTGGGGTAAACCTTTCATAGCAGCAGTGAAGGTGAAGGTAACCTGAGTATTGTCTTCAATAGCCATTACTGAGATATAATGGTTCTCACGTTTTTGAGTATTGGGTGTACCGCAAACATTGGATTGGCTGCCGGTCCGGAACCTTCTGCCCAAAGCCTGCTCTCCTTTAATGGTAATTAGGTTTTTATTATTGGTTGCTTCAAGGCGATAAATGACCTGTATGAGTAAGTCGGATTCAATCACAAAGCCTCTGTTGAGCTCCGCAACGTTGTAATTTGGTGTTTGCACAAGATTCCAGTTTAAAGGAACTTCAACCGCCTCGCCTTGTGTTACCTGAAAGTTTTGATTGTAGGTGGTTCCGTCTCCGGTTCTCACATTAACATTAGCAGTACCGAAAGGAGATGTCAACACAAAACTTGAAGGGTTTGTATAAAGGTTTGGATTTCCATCATAGTTGGGATTCATTTGCCATATAGTGGGTACAAAATAGTAATTGGTAATTTCGCACTGTATCTTGAATTGAGGGGCGCTGCATGGGCAATAAGGATCTTCTTCATCTATTAAACCATTGCCAGTATCGTCAATTCCATTTGTGCAGCATTCGCAAAGGATATCAATAACCTGCACCGCAGTGTCAGTATTTCCGAAATCATCAGTTGCTACCCATGTTCTGAAAATCTGGTAAATAACCGATGCACAGCTCCCATCAAACACCTGCGTGCTATATTGTGAATAGGTTATAGCAACGTCGGTATCACAGTTGTCGGTGGCATAAATATCAACTCCAATAACTGGGGGTGGTGGCAATGGCTGGCACAGATAAAGTGTGTCTGCAGGTATGCCATGCAATTGCGGGGGGATCAGATCCACAACCGAGACATTTTGGATGCAGGTTGAAGTATTGCCCGATTGGTCTGTTACTGTCCATGTAACCGGAGTAACCCCTGCCGGCAGGATTGCAGGTGCATCGTTGGTCACACTCGCAACCGGAGGACAGTTGTCATCTGTTGAAGGCAAACCCAGTTCACCGGGCGACAGCTCATACTCACAACCTTCATAGGGAGTGGCTTGAACAAAAGCCAGTGATCCTCCATAACGGACATTTCCCGGAGTGTTTGCAAGTGTTTGCCAGGCATTCGAGCCAAGATCATAGCGCCAGGATGCGCTGCTGTTATTGCCTCTGAATGCATAGATTGACTCCCCATCGAAAGCAAGTGATCCACCATCACTTACTGTTTGCGGCGTATTTTGCCTGATGCCCCAGGTATTGGCTTCAATGTCATATCTCCAGAAAGTAGTCTGCCCATTCCCTCTAAGCGCATAAATATAGTTGTCGCCTGTGTAAACCAGCGAACCACCGCCCAGAACATTGCCAGGTGCGTTCTGGACAGAATTAGGCTCCCAGTTATCACTAATTATATTGTATCTCCAGAAATTATTTGTATTTGCACCCCTGAAGGCATATATGAAGTCCCCGCCGGTATATGCCAGTGCCCCGCCCCTGTTTACTGCAGATGGAGCATTAGACATTGAGGTCCATACATTTGTACTGATGGTATATCTCCAAAAGTTATTAGAACCTCCCCCTCTGAATGCATAAATAAAATTGCCGCCGGTATACACCAATGAACCGCCGTTATTTACTGCATTGGGAGTGTTTTGTAGTGTGGTCCATGTGTCGTTGGCAATATCATATTTCCAGAAATTGTTTGCTCCATTTCCTCCAAAGACATAGAATTCACTGCCAACCTTAAGCAAAGAGCCTCCGCCATTCACCACTGCTGGTGTCGAACTTATAGTTGCCCAGGTATCAGATGTAAAATCATACCTTAAAAAATCCGATGAACCATTCCCCCTGAGACCATAGAGATAATCTTCGCTATTGTCCTCAATATATACTGTAATATCGGAGGGGCATACGATAATAGGGTCTTCGTTATCTTCTACAAGAACATTAAACTGGCAATCCATTGAATTACCAAATCCATCAGTAACCTCCCAGCTAACTATGGTAACTCCGAGATTAAAGGCAATTCCATTTAAGTTTGAACCTGATCCGGTAGTGGCACCACTTAACTGGTAAGCAAATGAAGTGGAACTACAGTTGTCTCCGCCGGTAGCATTCCATCCTGTTCCATAATGTGTGTAAAAACACACTCCTGCATCAGCGCTTACTGTTTGGTCGCTTACACAATTAATAGTTGGAAGTTCGTTGTCTTCAACCGTTACTGTATAACTGCATAAAGCAGTGTTGCCGCTGCCATCGGTAATTGTCCAAGTAACAGTGGTAATGCCAAGGTTAAAGATCACGCCTGACAATGTGATACCTGTGCCAGTGGTGACGCCTGTTAACACATAGACAATCGAACTCACAGTGCAATTGTCTGTTCCTGTTGCATTCCAGCCTGCACCGTTGTGAGTATAGGTACAAACTCCAGGATCGGTATTGACTGTTTGGTTCCCTATACAATTAATAATAGGATCTTCATTATCTGCCACGGTAACGGTATGGCTGCATACGGTTGTATTTCCACTGCCATCGGTGATAGTCCAGGTGATCGTGGTTACGCCCGGGTTAAATGTAACTCCGGCGAGGGATGTGCCGGTACCTGCGGTAGCGCCGGTAAGCGCATACGTGATTGAGTTGATACTACAGTTGTCTGTTCCGGTGGCATTCCAGACAGTACCATTCTGAGTGTATGTGCAGGTTCCCGGATCAGTATCAACAGTTTGGTTGCCGGCACAGGAAATCGTGGGGGCTTCATCATCTTCTACAATAATAGTATGGCTGCAAGTTGCAGTGTTGCCACTGTTATCGGTGATGGTCCAGGTAGCTAAAGTCGTACCCAGGTTGAAGGTCACAACATTAAGTGTAGTGCCATTGCCGCTGGTGGCGCCGGAGAGGGTGTAGGTAATGGAGTTTACTCCGCAATTATCTGATCCGCTGGCATTCCAGCCTGTACCGTAGTTAGTATAGGTGCATGTTCCCGGATCAGTATCTGTAGCCTGATCTCCGGCACATAAGATCGTGGGAGCTTCATTGTCTTCTACCGTGATAGTGTAGCTGCAGCTTGCTGTGTTGCCGCTGTTATCGGTGATAGTCCAGGTAGCCGTGGTTATGCCCAGATTGAAGGTAACACCGTTTAGAGAAGTGCCCGTGCCGGTGGTCGCACCTGATAATACATATATAATGGAGAGAACTCCATTGTTGTCTGATCCGCTGGCATCCCAGTCTGTACCGTTATGTGTATAGGTACATGTCCCTGGATTGGTGTTTCTAATTTGATTTCCTATGCAGCTGATCGTAGGGATTTCGTTATCTTCTACTGTTATGGTATGGCTGCAGCTTGTTGTGTTACCACTTCCATCGGTGATTATCCAAGTTATGGTGGTAATTCCCAGGTTGAATGTGACGCCGTTCAGCGTGGTGCCGGTTCCGGTAGTAGCTCCTGAGAGCGTGTAAGTAATGGAGCTTACGCTGCAATTGTCTGATCCGGTGGCGTTCCAGCCTGTTCCGTTGTGAGTGTAGGTGTCGGTTCCCGAATCGGTATTTACAGTTTGGTTGCCGGTACAAATTATAGTGGGGTTTTCATTGTCTTCTATGGTGATCGTAAAGCTACAAATTGCAGTGTTACCATTTCCATCAGTGATGGTCCAGGAGGCCGTCGTGGTTCCAAGGTCGAAGCTTACTCCGTTAAGTGAAGTGCCGGTACCGGCTGTTACTCCAGTAAGAGTATAATTGATACTGCTCACACCGCAGTTGTCTGATCCGGTAGCATCCCATGTAGTTCCGCTGTGGGTATAGGTACATGTGCCGGGATCGGTGTCTGTGGTTTGATTTCCTGCACAAATGATCGTTGGGTTTTCATTATCTTCAACGGTGATGGTATGGCTGCATGTTGCCGTGTTGCCATTGTCATCCGTGATAATCCAGGTGGCAGTAGTGACGCCCAGGTTGAATGTTACACCATTTAGGGAATTGCCGTTACCTGTTGTAGCGCCGGAAAGGGTGTAGCTGATGCTATTAACGTTGCAGTTGTCCGAACCGGTTGCATCCCAGTTTGTGCCGTTATGTGTGTAGGTACAAGTGCCCGGATCAGCATTCACTGACTGGTTGCCTTGACAATTGATGGTAGGGTTTTCGGCATCCTCAACTGTAATTGTATGACTGCATGTGGCAGTGTTACCGTTTCCATCGGTAATTGTCCATGTAGCTGTTGTTGTGCCAATATTGAAGGTTGAACCATTAAGAGTTGTTCCGGTGCCGGTTGTAGCTCCACTTAATATAAAGGCAATTGATGCGATTATGCAGTTATCTGAACCTGTTGGATCCCAGTTTGTACCACTATGGGTACAACTACAGGTTCCAGGATCGGTGTTTACGGTCTGGTTGCCAGCACAAGTGATGGTGGGATTCTCATTGTCTTCTACTGTGATGGTATGGCTGCATTGGGCAGTGTTGCCGTTTCCATCGGTGATGGTCCATGTAGCAGTAGTTGTGCCAAGGTTGAAAGTCAATCCATTGAGCGATATCCCAGTGCCTGTTGTAGCCCCGCTAAGTGAAAATGTGATTGATGCGATTGTGCAATTATCTGATCCTGTTGCATCCCAGTTCGTACCAATGTGGGTATAGCTACAAGTTCCGGGATCGGTATTAACAGTCTGGTTGCTGGCACAGTTAATTATTGGGTTTTCATTGTCTGTTACCGTGATCGTATGGCTGCATTGAGCAGTGTTGCCGCTGCCATCTGTGATGGTCCATGTTGCAGTGGTGGCTCCCAAATTAAATGTTACTCCACCAAGAGTGGTTCCTGTTCCTGTGGTGGACCCACTCAAGGTGTAGGTGATGCTGCTTACACTGCAATTGTCGGATCCGGTAGCATTCCATGTTGTGCCGTTATGCGTGTAGGTGCAATCTCCGGGATCAGAACTTACAGACTGATTGCCAGCACAGTTAATAAGAGGATTTTCATTGTCGGTTACCGTGATGGTATGACTGCATTGTGCGGTGTTGCCGCTTCCATCGGTGATGGTCCAGGTTGCAGTGGTGGTTCCCAAATTAAATGTTACTCCACCAAGAGTGGTTCCTGCTCCGGTAGTGGCACCGCTCAAGGTGTAAGTGATACTGCTCACACTACAATTGTCTGATCCGCTGGCATTCCACGCTGTATCGCTATGAGTATAAATGCAAACCGAGGGATCAGAACCCACAGATTGATTGTCTGGACAGTTAATTATAGGGTCTTCGTTGTCCGTTACCATGATGGTGTGGCTGCATTGTGTAGTATTGCCATTGCCGTCGGTAATGATCCAGGTAGCGGTAGTGGTGCCAAGGTTGAAGGTGATGCCGTTAAGGGTGGTTCCCGAACCTGTGGTAGCTCCGGTTAAAGTAAAGGTGATGCTGCTCACACTGCAGTTGTCTGATCCGCTGGCATCCCAGGCCGTGCCGCTGTGGGTGTAAGCGCAGACGCCAGGATCAGTGTCTGCACTCTGGTTGCCGGCACAAGTAATCGTTGGGTTTTGATTGTCCTCAACTGTGATGGTATGACTGCATGCCGCATTATTGCCATTCCCATCAATAATTGTCCAGGTTGCTGTTGTGGTTCCCAGGTTGAAGGTTAAACCATTGAGGGTGGTGCCAGTTCCTGTTGTGGCGCCTGACAGTATATAAGTAATGGAACTCACATTACAGTTGTCTGTTCCGGTGGCATTCCAGGTGGTACCATTGTGGGTGTAAGAACATGTACCGGGATTTGTGCTCACTGTATGATTACCAGTACAACTAATGACTGGATTTTCAGCATCCGTAACAGTGATTATGTGATTGCATTGAGCAGTATTACCAGCACCATCAGTAATCGTCCATGTAATTGTGGTAATGCCTATGTTAAATGCTACACCATTCAACGTTGTGCCTGTGCCAGTGGTTGCTCCGCTGAGGGAATATGTGATTAATGCGATATTGCAATTGTCAGTTCCGGTTGCGTTCCAGCTTGTACCGCTGTGGGTGTATGTGCAAACTCCTGGATCAGTGTTTACAACCTGGTTTCCGGCACAGATAATTACAGGAACTTCTGTGTCGGTTATTGTAATGGTGTGGCTGCATTGGGCGGTGTTGCCATTGCCATCTGTTATTGTCCATATAGTAGTGGTGTTCCCGGAATTAAATGTAACGCCGTGAAGCGTGGTCCCTGTGCCGGTTGTAGCACCTGTGAGCGTATAGTAAATAGAGCTAACACTACAATTGTCGCTGCCAGTGGCATTCCATGCTGTGCCGCTATGGATGTAGGTACATGTTCCGGGATCGGTGCTGGCAGACTGGTTGCCCTGGCAATTGATAATAGGATTTTCATTGTCAGTTACTGTTATTGTGCGGTTGCATTGCACAGAGTTGCCGCTTAAATCTGTAACCGTCCAGTTTACGTTTGTGAGCCCTATGTTGAAGGTTACGCCATCAAGTGACGAGCCGGTTCCGGTGGTGGCATCGCTAAGGGTATAGACAATTGAAACGTTCGTGCAATTGTCTGATCCAATGGCATCCCAGGCAGTTCCACTGTGCGTGTAAGTACAAACACCATTATCTGTTGTTGCAAATTGGTTCCCACTGCATACAATAATTGGATTTTGGTTATCCAGAACCGTGATAGTAAAAGAACATTGTGCAGAGTTATCATTACTATCGGTGATAGTCCATGTTACTGTTGTGATGCCTAAGCCGAAGGTTATACCATTGAGTGTTGTACCCGATCCGGTTGTGGCACCATTGAGTTCATAAATTATTGATTCTATTGTGCAATTATCGGACCCGGTGGCATTCCAGCTATTATTTAAATGTGTGTAGGTACATATCCCCGGGCCCACATTTACAATTTGGTTATTAGGGCAGTTGATAATAGGGTCCACATTGTCTTCAACTGTTACAGAAAAAGTACAAATGCTTTCATTTCCCGATCCGTCTTCAACACTGTAAGTCACGATAGTCTGCCCGGGATTAAAATTAATTGTGCCAAGGTAGTTTATCCCGGTTGCCGGAGATGCTCCAACGGTAGCACCAGTGAGCTGCCATCTCAGGCTAACAATCTCACAATTATCAGAAAAAACCGGATTGGGTGTAGTAACTGTTGCAGCGCATAAACCATTATTGGTATCCGTAATAATATCGTCAGGGCAATCAATGACTGGAAATTCTTCATCAAGAACTTCAATAGTTTGTATACAATTACTTATGTTTCCGGAAAGATCGGTTGCTGTCCAGGTTATATAGGTATATCCAACCGGGTAAGGATCGGACAAGACAAAGCCATCACTTCTTACCCCGGCAATAGATGCGATGCTGCAATTATCAGTTGCAATGGCTGGGACAATTGTAGGAGAACCATAACAATCAAGTCCTGATGTTGGAATTGTAATATCGGTGGGGCAGTTGATCGCTGGCAGCTGATTGTCAAGGACGGTACTTTCTACTGAGGCTGCTATCATATTAGTGGTAAACTCATGAGAAACCCAGGCAGTATTTGTTATATTAGTGCACTGGTTGAGTGCAACCTGGCCACGGATGTATACGGTTCGTGTGTTGGGAGCTGAGTGTGGAATGGTGCCAAAATTATAAGACCCTGGCCATGCATACCAGGCTCCTGAACTTGTTAAGCGATATTCAGGGTTGCTTAAAGCCGTAATTGTATCATGTACTGTAACCTCAAAAGCCGGAGAAACCCCGGAATTAACAATGATAATTGTGTAGGTAAGTGTATTGCCTGTGTACACTGGCTCTGGTGACGCACTTTTTGAAATGCTTAGTGAAGCTTGCGCAAATACTGGGTTAAACCAGGCAGGTAAAAGAAACAGGAGAGTTGTAAAAATGAAAAAAAGAGCCGCGGTTTGCGGACTACCCATTGGCCGATGGCCTTGTATGGTAATGCCCCTTAACATAAAGGGGTAACATTACTGGTACAATAAAAAATTGTACACTTTTGGTTTCCTAATGCAAGCATGCCTCTTCTGATGAAAAACCTGCACCTGCCGTTTTACGCCGACAAATACAAGTTGCTTTTTACCCGCTTCGCTGGGTCCGAATCGTTATTGGCTCAGATCTTTTTATATTCCCGAGCCTCTACGACATGAATTAAGTCCGCGAGTGTAAGTTTATCTTTGTAAATCAAAAAAGTAACTCTTTTACGGCAAGATAATTCTTTTACAAATCGCAGGGAAACACTGAATTAGTCATACTTTTCTGAAGGCAGAAAATGAAAATTGTTAATAACTTTGAACAGCGCAGTTCAGGGCCTCAATGAAATCCAATACAGGAAAGGATATTATATCTTTCGTTATCAGAATTTTAATAAATAATTAGCAGCTTTCATGATTGCTATTTGATCCAAAAAACATTTTTTTCAAATCGTCACATATTCGATATATTGCTTACAATTTCCTTATTTTATAAGGAATTCAGATGAATACATTAAATCTTTACGAAGTTATTAACATGTAAAAATTGTTTACAAATCTTAAAATTTCTCTAAATCCCTGGTGCAAATTTTATAACATGGAAGGGAAAGTGAATTCCGGATCACGGATTTTCATTGGCGGATATCTATGAAAATCAAGCGGTTTCATAAAATCATTGAAAGAAATATTCACGAGTTGAAGGATTGTTAAACTATACAAATCCCAGAAACGATAACCTTAGCAAAATACATCAATAAGTCAGTCTCCTTCCATTCACCCGATCTATTGCAGAACATTCAGAATGTCGTAATTTTGCTGGCATACAAATCCTTAAAATCATTGTCATGAGAAAAACATTGTATCTATTTCTATTAGTATTTATTGCGGGTTGCGGAGGACAACAAATGAAAACACAAGATGCTGACTTACATTTTATTGATGAGACAACAATTAACCAAACGATCAACAAACTTATTGAACAACGTGGAGAGGCATTGAAGTTCAGGATAGAACGCGGAGTAAAACAAACAGCACAGCTTTGGAGTGAAAGCGATGGCACCAGCCAGGAATTCACAGCTTTTTGCGAGGAAAACTTTCTTGCCTCCGATCAGGAAATGGAAACCGTTTTCAACAAGCTGATGGTAAACTTTGAAATATTAGGCGGTAACATGCTCAGGGTTAAAAAAGACCTGATGCGCCCCTTACATCTTGATGCAGGGCCCATTCTCCCGATTGATGTGATGTTTGGAAGCTATGAACCAGGTGCTCATATCCGCGAAGATTTCTTCCATAACAAGATCGCTTTTGTGGTGGCATTAAACTACCCATTCTACACACTTGACGAAAAAACTGAATTCGGAGCCAATTGGTCGCGCCTTGATTGGGCCAAAGCACGTATTGGTGATTTCTATACTTCAAGGGTTCCCGCCAATCTCATCCAGGAAGTTTCGGCTATTGGAACAGAATCAGACAACTATATTGACGAGTATAACATTTACATGGGAAAACTTGTAAATGATGCAGGCGAATCACTCTTCCCTGAAAATTTACGATTGATAACTCACTGGGGCTTACGCGACGAACTGAAATCCAACTATGCTGGCGAAAAAGGGTTCGAAAAGCAAGAAATGATCTACGCCGTGATGAAACGTATCATTGACCAAAGCATTCCCGAAGAAGTGATCAACAACAATGCCTACCAATGGAATCCATTTGAAAATAAACTTCTCAATGGCGATCAAACCATTGACTTTAAGCCCGAACCAGACACACGTTACCTGAAGCTTCTTAATAATTTCAAAGCCAATAAAGATCTGGATCCATACTATCCAAACTTCCCGACTTATATTCAGCGGCAGTTTGAATCCAATATGGAAATCCCCCAGGAAGATGTCCGGGAATTATTCACTGAATTCATTTCGAGCCCACAGGTAAAAGAAGTTGCGGAATTAATCAGCGGCAGATTGGGCAGGCCTTTGGAACCATTTGATATCTGGTACAATGGATTCAAACCTCGCGGCACTTATACCGAAGAAGAACTTGATAAAATAGTTCGTGAAAAATATCCTGATGTGGCAGCTTTTCAGGCAGGGCTCGAGCCAATGCTGCTGAAGCTTGGGTTCAGTGATTCAAAATCTGATTTTATTGCTTCGAACACTAAAGTGGAAGGCTCACGGGGTGCAGGCCATGCGTATGGCTCAACCATTCGCGACGATAAAGTATTGTTGAGAACGCGCATCGGCGCCAATGGCATGGACTACAAAGGTTATAATATTGCCGTGCATGAATTCGGGCATAATGTAGAGCAGGTAATCTCATTGCATGATGTAGATTATTATTCCCTGAACCGAGTTCCGAACACGGCCTTCACCGAAGCGCTTGCATTTATATTTCAAAAACGCGACCTCGAACTGCTGGGTCTCAAAGATGAAGACCCAATGAAAAAACATATGAGCGCCTTGGCCAATTTCTGGTCATGCTACGAAATCATGGGCGTTTCATTGGTTGACATGAAGGTTTGGGAATGGATGTATGCGAATCCTGAAGCAAGCCCGGCACAGCTTAAGGAAGCCGTGATTTCAATAGCAAAAGAAATCTGGAATGAGTATTATGCCCCTGTTTTTGGAAAATCAGATGAACCTATCCTGGCTGTTTATTCTCACATGATCAGCAATCCATTGTATTTATCAAATTACCCATTGGGGCACATTATTGATTTCCAGATTGAGCAATACATTGCCGACAAAAACTTTGCTTCGGAAATTCAACGTATTTACCAACTAGGCAGCATTATCCCTCAGGAATGGATGAAGCAGGCGGTTGGAATGGAATTATCAATTCAACCAACATTGATGGCCACTGCTGAGGCAGTGAAGGCAATCAGGTAAGTTGAACGCAAAGCAAGATTTGGGGGTTTATTTTCAGTCAGTGATAATTGAATCCTGCCTTATCGCAGACTGCAAGGAAATATAAAATATTCAATTGACGTGCGCAGCTTTATGACTGGTTCACGTTAATTGTTTTGGAGGGGTTATTTAATTTTTAACACAAATGAAGCTGGTTGGACTGGCTGCTTGTTTTATAGTAGCAGCCGATCCATGCCGGAGCAACTTTTATATTTCATGAAACATTTTTCAATTCTTATATTTTTACTGGGAATGGTTCAGGCCCTAATTGCCCAGCCACCAGCCGGATATTATTCCAATGCCCAGGGATTTGAAGGAAATGATCTCAGGCAAGCCTTGCATCAGATCATCCGTAATCATAACAGGCAATCATACAGCCAACTCTGGAATCACTTTTATGCTACCGACCGTAAAGTAAATGGCACTGTCTGGGATATCTACTCTGACATACCTTCTCCCGGAACGCCCCTTTATGAATATACATTTTTCGATAACCAATGTGTGGTTTCCGGGCAGCCAGAAGGAAGCTGTTATAACCGCGAGCATACTTTTCCGGTAAGTTGGTGGGGAGGAGGGACATCAGCTTCAGATACCATGTACACCGATTTGTTTCAGATCCATCCCGTGGATGGTTGGGTAAACAGCCACCGCAGCAACCTTCCTTATGGTGTGGTGAATGGCTCTGCCACAACAAGCAATGGAAGTAAAAAAGGTTCAAACGCTTTTGTTTTTGAAGGCGAGGTGTTTACCGGAACCGTGTTTGAACCCATTGATGCATACAAAGGCGATCTGGCCCGAAACTATTTTTATATGATGACGCGGTACAAAAGCCGCATAGAAGATTGGAGTTCCAATACGCCTATGCTCAGCGGCGATGATTTAGCGCCCTGGGCTATCGAAATGCTACTGCAATGGCATGAATCCGATCCCGTAAGCCAGAAAGAAGTTGACCGCAACACTGCAGTTTATAGCATACAAGGCAACCGGAATCCGTTTATTGACTATCCGGAATTTGTGAACCTAATCTGGGGTGTAGGATTTGAACCCGAACCGGAGGAACATGTTTCAGATTTCACATCCTGCACAATTACGCTAAACTGGACTGACGCAAGCGGCCAGGTGTTACCTGATGCCTACCTGGTTCGCATGAGCGATAAAGGATTTTATGATATCGTGGCCCCTGAAAACGGAGTGCATATAAATGATGATTTCTGGAATCAGAACATTGCTTACGGAACACAAATTGCTATATTCCGGGGTTTAACAGCCAATAAAGTCTACTACTTTAAAATATTCAGTATTTCAGGAAGTGGGGCAACAAGCGATTATAAAACTTCTGGAACAGTACCGGAAATAAGTATAACAGCAAGATAGGTGCAAGCATTGCTGATATAAAAGTACTTTTGTCCAAATTCAAATTTTAGAAATATGAACAACACCTCCTTGGAGAATTTTCCAGGCTTTTCAAAAACCGCCATCGGATTATGGCGCCTTAACTCATGGGATTTCTCATCAGTTCAACTGCTTGATTTTATCAAGCAATGCATGGAAACTGGTATTTCAACTTTTGATCATGCAGATATTTATGGCAATTACTCATGCGAGGGGCTATTCGGCCAGGCCATGAAAGGTCAGTCTGCATTGCGTAGCAACATGCAATTGGTGAGTAAATGCGGAATTAAACTGGTTTCTGACAAGCGTCCCGCGCATTCTATCAAAACATACGATACGAGCCGTGCACATATCATTCAATCTGTTGAAAACTCCTTACAAGCACTGCAAACCGATTTTCTGGACGTGCTTTTGATCCATCGTCCCGATCCAATGATGAATGCCGACGAAACAGCCGAAGCTTTCGTTCAACTGCGCGATGAGGGGAAAGTGCTGTTTTTCGGCGTTTCCAATTTTTTGCCCTCACAGTTTGATTTACTCCAATCCCGCCTTGATTTTCCCTTGGTCACCAACCAGGTAGAGATTTCAGTAATGTGCCTCGATTCCTTTTATAATGGCATTCTCGACCAATGCCAGCAACAGCGCGTTGTACCGATGGCCTGGTCGCCACTTGCCGGTGGAAGGTTATTCAGCAGCTATGATCCGCAAGCTGAACGCCTGCATAAGGTTCTCACCGAAATAGGAAATTCCTTTGGAGGTTATAGTATTGACCAGGTTGCGCTTGCCTGGCTCTTCAAACATCCATCCGGTATTTTACCTGTACTCGGAAGCGGAAATATTGAAAGGATCAGAAAAGCGGTTGAAGCAGAAAAAATCAATCTGAGCCAGGAGCAATGGTTTTCAATTCTGGTTGCATCGAGCGGTGTAGAAATACCTTAAAGATTGAGTTCACTCCAAAAAATCACAAATTGCTGATTTTTAGCGTTTTAGCCCCTGACCCCTAAAGGGGAAACACTAAAAATTAGCAATTTGTGAAAGTCCCCTTTAGGGGCTTGATGGCTTTAGGGAGTAGACTCAAGCATGGAAGCTCAATTACAACCCGTTGCAAAATATTTATCCCACTGCAGAAAACTGTCTTCACTTTTCGTGATACCCTTTGAACTATTTTAAGACCTTTGCCAACCTAAATCCTAAAACTCAGATTATGCTCAAAATTCTCGGACTCGGCAATGCATTGGTTGATATCATGATCATGCTCCCAAATGATGAACTTCTCATAGAAAAAGGCTTACCCAAAGGCAGCATGCATCATGTTGGCCGCAGTGTTGTTGATGACTTACTTCTCAGAACACTAAACCTTAAGCGGGAATTAACCTCCGGTGGCTCTGCCGCCAACGCCATTCACGGGCTTGCCAGATTAGGTATTTCAACTGCTTTCATTGGCAAAATAGGCCCTGATGATCTGGGAAACATTTTTTATCTGGATATGATCAACAGCGGGATTTCTCCCCAACTCCTTCACACCTCAACCGAAACCGGAACCGCAGTTGCTTTTATTACTCCGGATTCTGAACGCACATTTGCGGTTTTTTTAGGAGCAGCGCTTGAACTCACCGCTTCCGATCTGCTCGAAGATCATTTCAAGGGCTTTGACCTCCTGCATATCGAAGGCTACCTTGCTCAGAACCATCATCTGATTAAAACCGCAGTGAAAATGGCAAAGGCTGCGGGAATGAAAGTCTCGCTCGACCTGGCAAGCTACAATGTTGTAGAAGATAATCTGGAGTTCCTGCACGGCATCGTAAAAAACTATGTGGATATCGTGTTTGCCAACGAAGAAGAAGCCTCTGCTTTCACCGGGCTGGAACCGGAACTTGCTGTTTCGTCCCTGGCACTGCACTGCGAGGTTGCTATTGTGAAAACAGGAGCGAAGGGTTCGTTGATAAAATCAGGCGAATCATTATACACGATTGGGATCATTCCCACTACCGTAATTGACTCAACCGGAGCTGGCGATCTTTATGCAGCCGGATTTCTTCATGGCTATTTAAACAAACTGCCACTTCAGAAATGCGGACAAGCCGGTGCCATACTTTCAGGAAATGTGATAAGGCATATCGGGGCGAAAATCCCCGCAGAGTTCTGGCCGGGGATTATTGCGGAAATTGAAAATCTTTAAACTAACCCGGTTCGAAAAAAAATCAGTGCGATTCTCTGTGATTCTTTTTATGTGGCTATATCAAAACTTCAGTTTGTTGTTTTTGTCATTCTGAGCGCAGCGAAGAATCTAGCCTACAGACAAAAAGAGATCCTTCACTTCGTTCAGGATGACAAGATTTTACATATCGGGACAGCAACTTGGGGGGTGTTATAAAGACTTCGATTGTACGGTTTATCAAATGCAACATCAGAAGTTCAGAACTTTCAAAGCCTTTTCAGCATCCTAACTTCCATATCAGTCAGATGCCGCCAGAAACCGCGTTGCAAATCTTTCTTGGTAAGACTGCCGATCATTACGCGATCAAGCTTTAGTACTTCGTAGCCAAACTGTTCAAAAATCCTGCGTACCACTCGGTTCTGACCCGAATGCAGTTCGATGCCAACATGCTTTTTGTTCTTTTCATATTCAACGTACGCAATCTCATCAACAATGATGGTTTCACCTTCAAATTCAACACCTGCGGCAATACTCTCCATATCCTTTTTGCTCAGGGTCTTGTCAAGTTCAACATCATATATTTTGCGAACGCCAAAACGCGGGTGGGTAAGCCGTTTAGTGAGTTCGCCATCGTTGGTGAAAAGTAGCAGGCCAGTAGTGTTACGATCCAACCTTCCCACAGGATAAATTCGTTCCTTGCAGGCATCGCCAATGAGGTTCATCACAGTGTTACGTTTGAAAGGGTCATCGGAGGTTGTGATATAACCTTTGGGTTTGTTGAGCAAAACATAGCGCAGTCTTTCTGACGAGAGCGTTTGCTCACCCAACTGCACCTTATCGGATGGACTCACCTTAGTGCCCAGTTCTGTTACGATTACACCGTTGACTGTTACAGCGCCGGCTTCAATCATTTTATCGGCTTCACGCCTTGAGCAAACCCCGGCATTGGCAATAAATTTATTCAGGCGCAAAGGCGCATTTTCATCAGCTTTAACTGGCCGTGATTTCCTAGCTGCTGGTTTTCCTGTATCGTATGAAGATCTTGGTTTGCGGTAAGCCGATGGCCTTTCTTCGCCACGATCCGATGATCTGCCCCTGCCCGAACCGGCTGTACTTTCTTTGCCATAGCGAGAAGGTTTATCATCGCCCCGCTCACTTGACCGTGGCCTTCCGGGACCGGATGATCTTTCTTTGCCGTAACCTGATGGTTTGTAATCGCTGGAATCCGAACGCGGTTCGCGCTTGTAACCAGAGGGTTTATCATCGCCTCGCTCACTTGAGCGTGGCCTTCCGGGACCGGATGATCTTTCTTTACCATAACCTGATGGTTTGTATTCGCCCGAATCAGAGCGTGTATCGCGCCTGTAACCAGAGGGTTTATCATCGCTTCGCTCACTTGAGCGTGGCCTTCCGGGGCCTGATGATCTTTCTTTGCCGTAGCCAGATGGTTTGTAATCGCCCGAATCCGAACGTGTATCACGTTTGTAACCCGATGGTTTATCATCGCTTCGCTCACTTGAGCGTGGCCTTCCCGGACCGGATGATCTTTCTTTGCCGTATCCTGATGGTTTGTAATCACCAGAATCAGAACGTGTATCGCGTCTGTAACCCGATGGCTTATCGTCGCTTCGTTCACTCGACCGTGGCCTTCCCGGACCGGATGATCTTTGCTTGCCGTAACCTGATGGTTTGTAATCACCGGAATCCGAACGCGGTGAGCGCTTGTATCCCGAAGACTTATCGTCGCCGGAATCAGTGCGCGATGTGCGCATGTAACCTGACGGTTTGTCGTCGCCTTGCTTACTTGTCCATGGCCTTCCGGGGCCGGATGATCTTGATCTTGTATATTCTGTGGGTTTATCTTTGCGGAACCCAGTGGAATCATCCCTGCCGGATTCTGATCTCTCCTTTTTGAAGGGTTTTTCGGTGCGGGCAGTCCTGCTGGCACCTGTTTTACTATTACTGCGTGGAGGCCTTGATGAACGCTTCTCAGGATTGTTGTCATCCTTTTTTCTGCCGCCCTGCCCTCTTTTGTTGTTTTCCATTGATTTTGTGAAAATTAGGCTGCAAAAGTACGAAAATTCAGTCATTCTTTTGGTGCTCGCAGATAAAAAACTCCTAGCCCGCTGTTGCGTTGCTTGTAATAAGTTGTACATTTAGGCTTCAATTTAAAAACTGCGGTCATGGAAGATAAACTTACCACAATTGCCTATCATACCTATTCGCGTGCTTTACTGCTTCAATCACAACTTGAGGATGCAGGGATTGATTGTTTTTTGTCCAATATAAATATCGTACAGCCTGCTATTGGAAGCGGTGTGAAGTTAAAGGTAAGAGACAACGATGTTGAAAAAGCCCTTCGTATCATCAAAAAAGCAAGTGATGTTGCTGGAAAAGGCAAGGAAAAAACGGTGAAACAAATGCACAGCGTGCGGCGTATTCTTTTGCCGGTTGACTTTTCCGATTATTCCCTGAATGCATGCCAGTATGCGATTGGATTGGCGGCAAAATTCAAGGCAGAAGTAAAACTATTTCATGCGTACTTTAAACCCGTCATGGAGATGCCTGCTTATGAGGGGGCTCACATGTACCAGGCAAACTTCGATAAATATTTCGAAGAGATTGAGATTAAAGCAAAAAAGCAGTTGCATGAACTTGTTCATGAGTTGAATCAATACATTGTAAGGAAAAAACTTGGAAAGATCAGGATTTCTGCAAGCCTGGCCAATGGTTTTGCCGAGGAAGCCATCGTTGAGATAATTGAAAAGTATAATCCGGGTATTGTCATTATGGGAACCCATGGCATCGGTGAACAAACTGCAGGGATCTTCGGCAGTGTAACCTTACGACTCATTGACAGATTGCATGTGCCGCTGCTCACCATACCGGCTTCGGCGACTTTTAAAGGGATTGAAAAAACAAAGAACATTCTTTATGCAACCGATTTTGATGATACTGATTATGCAGCCTTGAATAAGCTCCTTAATCTTATCCGGCTGTTTGACATGAAGCTTCATTGTGTGCACGTGAGCATAGGCCGGAAAAAGGCATGGGATTCAGTTAAAATGGATGAAATGCACAATTACATCAAAGAAGAATATCCATCGCAACGGCTTAAATGCTCCATCATGGTCAGCGATAATATTCTAAACGGGTTGGAAACTTATATGCGGAACAACAATATCGGGCTTGTAAGTTTCAATACGCATAAGCGCAACATGTTCACAAAGTTATTCACACCCAGCATTACACGCCAGGCGCTTTCACGTTTCAGCAAACCTGTTTTCATTTTCCGTTCGGAATAGCCATCAACGCCGAGCTACATGGTGGGATAAAAAGCATCCTCAAGATGATTGAGGCGAAACTCTTCCTTTGAGATCACAATTGAAATAATATCAAAGCGGACTTCGAGGTCAATATTATTGCGTTGCACATAGATGTTTGCAGCGCCTATCAGCATCCGTCGTTTTTCTTTGGTAACGGCGGCTTCGGGCTCCATGAGGAAGTTTGATGTGCGTGTTTTAACTTCTGCAACAATGATCTGATCCTTGCCCTGGGCGATCACATCAATTTCAAATTTCCCTGAACGCCAGTTGGTTTCAAGGATCTTATATCCCTGTTTCTTCAGGTGCTCAACGGCAAATTGCTCGCCGGATTTGCCTAATTCGTTGTGTTCAGCCATTTTTTATGTGGGATTTGTGATGCAGTGATGCTGTGATGCAGTGATGCTGTGATGCAGTAGGTGGATGATTGGTTGGAGTAATGGAGTATTGGAGTGATGGAGTGATGGAGTGATGGAGTGTTAAGTGGTTAATATGTCAATTTGTTGGTCTTTTAAACTTTGAACTTTGAACTTTGAACTTTGAACTTTGAACTTACAACAAGATCTTGATCGCGAAATAGTAGAGCAAATATATGGCAGCGAAGAGTAAAAATGTGAATCCAATGCTTTTGAGAATGTTGCGGCGGGCGGCTTTTTTGAACTTTTCCGGGCTGGGTTGCAGGAAAACAAGTCTTGCTTTTTCTCCTACTTCAAGGCTTACGGTTCGACCCAAAATCAGGGTTTGGTTCAAAGCGTCATGGCCTGCCGGAAAATCAAACAATACCGGATAATCGTATTCTTTCACGCCTTCGGCAATAATCTGCTGTGCTGTTTTCCCGAACGCCACCTGGTTATCGCGCATTTTGCTCATGCTGCCCACCACCAGGCCGGCAAGGTTGGCAAGCTTTCCGCTGCGTTTAAGCTGTTGCATCATGCGGTCAACATGATACAGGTATTCATCCACGTCTTCGATAAAAAGGATTTTACCAGCCGTATCGCATTCCGAGGCCGAGCCGCTGATGCTGTAAAGCATGGAGAGGTTTCCACCTGTGATCGGAGCCTGTGCTGTGCCTTTCCTTGAAAACTTACCCGCTTCGGTTTCGTAGGATAAACTTTCGCCAAACAAAGCCTTTCTCAGCGATTCGAAAGATTCTGCTGATGCATTGTCATCCTTGTAGCTGAAGGGCATGGGTGCATGCAGGGTTTCAATTCCGTATTGCCTTTCGATATGGGAATGCAAAGCGGTAACATCGCTGAAACCGGCTATCCATTTGGGGTTTCCGGCAAATTTCCTGAAATCCAGTTTGTCAATAATACGAACCGTTCCATATCCGCCACGTGCACAGATGATGGCCCTGATATTGTCGCTATCCAGCATGGACTGCATATCGGCGGCGCGTTTTTCATCGGTTCCGGCAAATTGATGGTATTGTTTGTACAGGTTTTCGCCTCTCAGCACTTCAAGCCCCCAGCTCTCAAAAACTTTCAGCACAGGTTCAATTTCTGCGGGCGTGACCCATCGTGCGGGCGCTATAATGCCAATTTTATCACCTTTTTTCAGAAACGGGGGAGTAGTCATGGCCGCTGATTTTTTGCAAATCTGCAAATAATTTGGGACTTAGAAGGCAAAACTTCTGCATCTGGTATTTGCTGTAACCGCTCCAGGCGGTCTGACGGGTAATTAAGAAATAGAACGCAGATGAAGCAGATTTAGCGGATGATCGCGGATTGTTGGTTGCCACTGACGTGTCTGCCGGGGCGGATTCACGGATAATTTTTTTAGTGCAGCTCTTACGACAGACAAGTTCAATGGCTTTAAGATTTATCCGTCAGACCGCGGGGAGCGGTCGGACGGGATCGTTTACCGGGTTTTTATCTATCCTTTCGCCGGGTGCGATAGGATTGGGAATACAGCTTCCAGCCGAAAATCCATATCTTTGCACACTTCAAAAACAGCTACAATCAACGCCTTATATGACAGAGAATAAAAAGAATTTTAAACGTTACACCGTTACGGCGGCATTGCCTTATGCCAACGGCCCGGTTCACATTGGCCACCTTGCCGGGGTGTATGTGCCGGCCGATATTTATGTGCGATATCTGCGCCTGAAAGCTGAAGATGTTATCTACATCTGCGGATCGGATGAGCATGGGGTTCCTATCACCATCAAAGCCAGGCAGGAAGGGGTAAGCCCACAGGAAATCGTTGACAAATACCATCATATCATCAAAAAGTCATTTGCCGATTTTGGCATTGCCTTCGATATTTACAGCCGCACTTCCAACGCCATACACCACGAAACGGCATCGCAATTTTTTACCACGCTTTACGAAAAAGGCGAGTTTATTGAAAAAACTTCCATGCAGCTTTACGACGAGGAAAACAGGCAATTCCTTGCCGATCGCTACATCACCGGCAGCTGTCCGCACTGCAATTATGAAAAAGCTTACGGCGACCAATGCGAGAATTGCGGAACCTCGCTTAGTCCCACCGACCTGATCAACCCACGCTCAGTATTGAGTGGGAACCAACCGGTTCTGAAAGAAACCAAACACTGGTTCCTGCCACTGGATAAATACACCGGCTGGCTCACCGACTGGATACTGAAGGGTCATAAAAACGACTGGAAAACCAATGTTTACGGGCAGTGCAAATCCTGGATTGATCAGGGCCTGCATCCCCGCGCCGTTACCCGCGACCTCGATTGGGGCGTGAAAGTTCCGCTGGACGATGCCAAAGGCAAAGTCTTATATGTGTGGTTTGATGCGCCCATCGGCTACATTTCGGCCACCCGCGAATGGGCGGATCAGAAAAATGCTGAACTCAAAAGCCAGGGAAGCAAGGAACAAGTGAACTGGGAACCCTGGTGGAAAGACAATGAAACCAAACTGGTGCATTTCATCGGCAAGGACAATATTGTTTTCCACTGCATAGTTTTCCCGGGCATGCTGAGGGCTGAAGGTTCCTATATTTTACCCGAAAACGTACCGGCCAATGAGTTTCTGAACCTCGAAAACGATAAGATCAGCACTTCGCGCAATTGGGCAGTTTGGCTGCATGAATACCTTGAAGATTTTCCCGGCCAGCAGGATGTGCTGCGCTATGTGCTCACGGCCAACGCTCCGGAAACCAAGGACAACGATTTCACCTGGAAAGATTTTCAGACCCGCAACAACAGCGAGCTGGTGGCCATTTTCGGTAATTTTGTGAACCGTACGCTGGTGCTTACCCATAAATATTTTGATGGCAAGGTGCCTGAGCGGGCAGACTTAACCTCAACCGATCAGGAAATCCTTGATGAGATCGGTAAATTCCCTTCACGCATTGCGCATAGCCTTGAGCATTACCGGTTCAGGGAAGCGCTTGCTGAGTTAATGAACCTGGCCCGTGCCGGCAATAAATACCTCACCGAAACCGAGCCCTGGAAAGTTTATAAAACCAACGAAACCCGTGTTCGTACGATATTGAATGTTTCGCTGCAGGTTTGTGCGAACCTTGCAGCGCTCTCAGCTCCATTTCTGCCATTCACTTCCGAAAAGCTCTATCAAATGCTGAACCTCGAAGCCTTGCCATGGGCAGAAGCCGGCCAACGGGATTTGTTAAAACCCGGGCATCTGCTTAATCAGCCTGAACTTCTTTTCTCACGCATCGAAGATGAAGCCATTGAAAAACAGGTTCAGAAATTGTTGAAAACCAAAGAGGCAAACCAGAACAACAGCACACCGGCTGCTAATCCTGCAAAACCAGAAATCTCTTATGAAGATTTCATAAAAATGGATATCCGCACCGGAACCATCCTGGAAGCCGAAAAAGTACCCAAAACCAAAAAATTGCTGAAACTGAAAATTGATACCGGCATTGATAAACGCACAGTAGTTTCCGGCATTGCAGAATATTTTAATCCTGAAGAAATCATTGGCAAACAGGTTTCTATTCTTGTGAACCTTGCCCCACGCGAAATCAAGGGTATCGAATCACACGGCATGATTTTGATGGCGGAAGATAGTACAGGAAAGCTTTTCTTTATCAGCCCTCCGGAAAAGACGGAGAATGGGAGTGAGGTGAAGTAGTGGTTTCACCGCGAAGACGCTAAGGCGCAAAGACAGTTCACCGCAAGGACGCGAAGGCGCAAAGAGTTGAAAACCAAACCTTGCGTCTTTGCGTCTTAGCGGTTAATCCAGCCTTACTCCATCAAATGCTCCTGCAAAAACTTCTCCATGGAGCGGTAGAAGTCAAAGCGGTTTTCTTCGTTGCGGAAGCCATGGCCTTCATTGTCTTTCACCATGTATTCAATTTCAACGCCACGGGCGCGTAAAGCTTCCACCATCTGATCCGATTCGTCTACATTCACCCTGGGATCGTTTTTACCCTGTGCAACAAAAAGCGGGGCAACAATTTTATCGGCATGAAATACCGGAGATGCATCGCGCATCAATAAACTGTCCTGAACCGGATCGCCTACCATTTCGTAAAGCATATCGAGCATAGGTTTCCAGTAAGGAGGAATGGTGTTCATAAAAGTGAAAAGATTGGAAACGCCCACGTAATCAACGCCGGCAGCATACAGTTCGGGTGTGAACGCCAGGCCAGCAAGTGTAGCATATCCGCCGTAGCTGGCGCCATAAATGGCAATGCGATCCTTGTCGGCAATACCTTGTTCAATCAGCCAGTTAACGCCATCTGTAATATCGTCCTGCATGGTTTTTCCCCACTGTTTAAATGAGGATTCCCAGAACGCGCGGCCATATCCTGTTGATCCGCGGAAATTTACTTGAAGGATAGCAAATCCACGGTTCGCAAGAAATTGAATTTCGGGATTAAAACCCCATGTATCGCGTGCCCAGGGTCCGCCGTGAGGATTAACCACTACCGGGAGATCCTTGGCTTTTTCCATTGTAAATCCCTTGGGCAGTGTAAGATAGCCATGAATTGTCATGCCATCGCGCGAGGTATATTTGATAGGCTCCATTTTGGCCATTTCGTTTTCATCGAGCCAGGGGCTGACGTCCGAAATTTTAGTTAACTCGTCGGTGTTTTTGTCATAGAGGTAATACGAACCCAATGAGCGGTCGCTGTAGGTTCGTACGATATATTTATCTTCGGCACGGGTTGATGCACTAAGCCCGAACTCATAATCTCCGAGGTCGCGGTTGAGGCGATCAAAGATTTTGGATGTTTCATCATCGAAGAAATGACGTTCGCGTTTCCAGGATGTAAAGCTGGCGCTGGTGAGAACCATGCGCTTACGTGAATAGAACAATGAAGAAACGTCGTATTCATCGTTGTCATAAAGGATTTCTGTTTCTTTTCCGGTTGCCGGATCGAAGATTACAACGGCTGATTTATCGCGGCCAAGGTTGGAAATGGCAAAAATGGCTTGATTGTCGAATGTGAAGAATGCCGGGGAAACCGATTCCTTGAAATTGGTTGTGAGCACAGTGCGGAATTCATCGGCTTCGGTATCGCGGTAAAGAATGCTGGCATTTACCCCATCCACAATGGCAACAGCAAGCCTGAGTTTTCCGTCATGATCGGTAACCCAGCTTTGGACGGTTCCGGGATTTTCGGCAAGCATGGTCAGTTCGCCGGTTTCAATGTTGAGGCGGTAAGGATCGAACACAACGGGATCGCGTTTGTTGAGCCCGACAATAACTTCGTTTGGTATGTTTTCGAGGTCGTCAATGATCATGGTGCGAACGCCTTCAAAATCGGTAAGCGCAATAGCATTGCTGCCATCGGCATTCACGGCGAGAAGTTTGAAATTTTCATCTCCACCGGTATCTTTCAGATAAAGAATACGGTTTTCATTGGCCCAGAAATAGCCGGCAATATCGCGGGCGGTGTCGCTGGTTAGTTGAATAGGTTCGTCCTTCCCGATTTCCTGGACAAAGATGTTCAAACGGTTCATGTAGGGAGCCATGAATGAATAGTACTTCCCTTCGGGGGAAATCTGGTAAGCAGTTTTTTCAGGGTTTTTGAAAAAATCTTCAAGTGGAATTTGTTTTGCGCTCATTGTACTTTGATTACTACACCCGGTAATTAGTATAAACATTGCCGGGATTAACAGGAAAAGTAAATAATTGTTTTTCATTTTTATTGGTTTTTATTGGATTGCAGGAAGGCGCAAATATACAAATTAGCATTATACTGACAGCTATTGATTTTGTGCAATCAAAACCACTTGGTTTCGTTATTTTTGCAAACATTCATAAATAAGAAGCAAGGTTCTAAAACCCTTTGGATCGCACGAACAAAAAATTACATCCTGATCTGCTCATGAATTAACCATACTGCCTTGAACATCTATCACAAAAAAAAGCGTTGGAAAATAATACTCGGAATCGTTGCCATCAGCATCGTTTCCGTTTCACTTTGGTATTCAAACATCCTGGCAAGGCAGATCGCGCTTGAAGAAGGGCGCAATATCAAGATTTGGGCCGAGGCTATCCAAAACCGGGCACAGCTCATTCATTATACCCAGGTTTTTTTTGAAGAAATAAAAACCGAAGAACGTAAACGGATTGAACTGCTCGCCGAAGCTTACAAAAGAATTGGGGTTACTGACGATTCAGACGAATTGAATTTTTTGCTGAAGATTTTTTCGAGCAACAATAATATTCCCGTCATTATCACCGATTCGAAAGGCAAGATTACGATATTTGAGAATGTTGATTTTGAGATTGAGAGCGAAACAATCCTTGAGGGTACGCTTAAAGAAGAATTTTCCGTTTACGAACCTGTTTTCCTTCGCCTCGACGACCGGGATTTTATGTATGTGTATTATAAGGATTCCAAAACCTTTATTCAGCTCCGTGATTACCTTGAAAATCTCGAAAAATCATTTCTCCTTGAAGTGCTCGGAAATTCAGCATCTGTACCGGTTATTATTACTGATACCACTGCACGGCATGTAGTAGCCTACACCAATATTGACGCCACTGTTGCCAGCGATAACAATGCATTGCTTAAAATTGTGCGGGAAATGGAATCTGAAAACAGACCCATTGAAATTCAATTTTCAAAAGGCCCGAGGTTAATTTTTTATAAGAACTCTCAATTGCTGACCCAATTGAAATACTATCCTTTTTTTCAATTTGGTGTGATCGCCGTTTTCATAATCATTGCATACCTGCTTTTCAGTACTGCACGCAAATCGGAGCAAAACCAGGTTTGGGCCGGGCTTGCAAAGGAAACTGCTCATCAGTTGGGAACGCCATTATCGGCCATCATGGCATGGATTGAAATTCTGAAAATGAAAGGTGTGGATAACGAAACAACATCTGAAATGGAAAAAGATGTTGAACGTCTACAGGTAATTACCGAGCGGTTTTCAAAGATTGGTTCTTCGGCAATTTTGCAACCCGTAAATATAATCGGCGAACTTGAAAAGGCTGCGGGTTATCTGCAAACACGTACATCAAAAAAAGTTAAGCTGCAAACACGCTTTCCACAGCATGGCAATTTGATAGTTCCGCTTAATCCGCAGCTTTTTGGCTGGGTAATTGAGAACCTATGGAAAAATGCCACTGATGCCATGGGCGGAAATGGAACGATCGAAATCGTTGTAACCGAAGAGCCAAAGCAGGTTCTTATTGATTTTTGTGATTCCGGCAAAGGCATTTCAAAATCTACCTTTAACTCTGTCTTCAATCCGGGATTTACAAGCAAACAACGTGGCTGGGGACTGGGGCTTTCACTGGCCCGCCGTATTATTGAAGATTACCATCGGGGCAAAATCTTTATCAAATCATCTGAACTTGGGAAAGGGACGGTTTTTCGGATTGTTTTGCGTAAGTAGTTGATTGTGTGTTTGGTAGATTGGTTAATTGGTTGATCGGTTAATTGGTTGCTGGATGCTGGGTCATACAGTTGTCATACGGTTGTCATACTTTGTTGCAGGTTGCTGGCAGCTCGTCCCTTCGTCCCTCGTCCCTTGTCCTTGAACTTTGAACTTTGAACTTTCTTTATGGCAGGTATCTACATCCATATCCCCTTTTGCCGCACCAAGTGCGATTATTGCAATTTTTTCTCCCTTGCATCGCAACGTGGCAAAGATGAAATTGCTGCAGTGATTTGCGGGGAAATTAAACTTCAATCCGCTTATTTAAGTAGCGAAATGGTTTCATCCATTTATTTTGGCGGCGGAACTCCAACACTGCTTCCAGAAAGCGATATTGCAAGTATTTTGAACGAAATAAAGCGTGAATTCCGGCTAAGCCCCGATGTAGAAATTACAATCGAAGCCAACCCTGACGACATCAGCAAAGAAAAGTTGAAGTCTTTTCATAGCATCGGCATCAACCGGCTCAGCATTGGTATCCAATCCTTTTTTCCTGCCGATTTGCATTACTTAAACCGCCTGCATGATCCGGCACAGGCTTTTCGGGCCATTGAAGATGCACTTGAAACCGGTTTCAATAATATAAGCATTGATCTGATCTTCGGAATTCCCGGACAAACGCTTTCCGACCTGGAAAAAAATCTTGAAATCTACCGGTCTTACAAGCTACCGCACTTATCGGCATATGCTTTAACTGTTGAGCCTTCCACAGCATTGGCCTGGAAAATCAAACACAATAAAGTAGAACCGGTTCTTGATGAAGAGCAAACCGCACAGTTCCTTTTCCTGATGCAATGGATGGAAAATGAAGGGTACTCTCAATACGAAATATCAAATTACGCTTTGCCGGGGTTTGAATCAAGGCATAATTCAGCTTACTGGAAAGGAGAAAAATACCTGGGTTTGGGCCCATCAGCTCACTCCTTCGATGGCGTTTCCAGGCAATGGAATGTTTCGAACCTGACGAAATACGTTGAAGGGGTCAGATCCGGAAAGTTGATTTTCGAAAAAGAAATGCTGACCGAGATTAAGCATCACAATGAGTATATCATGATGGCGATCAGAACCAGGGATGGAATTGACCTGGAATATTTTGGGCAACGGTTCGGAGAGAAAGCCCTGAGCCAACTGAAAATGAACCATCAAATTTTGATTATAACCGGTGGCAATGTGCGTCCCAATGATTGGTTCCAGAACACGGAGCGCAGCATTGTACTAAGCAAACAAGGGAAGTTGTTTGCTGATCATATTGCAGCCGGCCTTTTTCAACAGGATTGAGATTTTGATTGATAATTCTAAGTTTACTCCGAAGAGTCACATATTGCTGATATTTGCTGTTTTTTTTCACTAATTTGCTGTGGGGGGAACCGCTAAAAATCAGCAGAATGTGGAAGTCCCCTTTAGGGGATTTAGGGGCAAATTGTCTTTTCGGAGTGAACTCAAACTTGAAATTACTATTTTCGCAAATCATTATTTAGCCAGAAAACCAATTATGCTTCCTTTCTTTGAAGGAGTTTTACTCGGATTAACGTTGGCTGTGCTGTTCGGACCGGCTTTATTCAGCTTGCTGCAAACAAGTGTTCACCGGGGGCCACGGGCGGGTGTGCTTCTTGCTTTGGGCATCATCGGCAGCGATATCACTATTGTTTTGCTTTGTTATATGGGTGTCACCCAATTGCTGGTGAATGATCGCAATTACCTTTTCCTTGGACTGTTAAGCGGTATTATTATGATAATTTTTGGGATTGTTACTTACACCCGGAAGGTACTTGATGTTGAAAACGGTAACGGACTGAAGGATAAAATGCCAGGGCCCTTAACATTTTTACTTAAGGGCTACTTTTTAAATATTGCGAACCCATTTATCTGGATTTTCTGGATTTCTCTCATGGTGGGCATCAGCGCCAATTATGACCAGGATAAAACGGCCATCCTCGCCTTTTTTGCCGGAGCATTGGTAACAATTCTTGCAACCGACTTTGCCAAAGTGGCCATAGCGAACCGGATCAAAAAATTTCTCACCATTGCCATCATGACCTGGGTGAACAGGATAGTTGGTATTATTTTATGTTTTTTTGGTGTTGTGCTGATAGCAAGGGTTTGCTTCAACTTCTAATTTCTGTAAGGCGGTTCATCAAAGCTGATGTCTTTCACATTCAACTGCAGCGTAACATTCCCATTCCAGTAGTTTTCCTCCAGATGATAACAAATGTTAAAAGGCTTTCCAGTAAGCATCATTTCAATATGCCTGCCTTGCTGGAAAGCAATCGCAGGAAAGGGAAACCCGCGGGTTTCGGGATGCACAACTTCAAATTTCAGGTGATTTTTACCCACTACCCTCGCCCTGCCAGTGTCAACCACTCCATTGGTTTGAAAGATCGGGGCCATGTTTCCTGGGCCAAAAGGTGCGAATTGTTTGAGGATCCGCATGAATTTTGAGTTGATCTGGTTAAGCTCAATGGTGAGGTCAATTTCAACTTCCGGGATCAGCATTTTTTCCGTGATGCTGCCCGAAACAACTTCTTCGAAATGCCTGCAGAAAGCATCAAAATTCTCGGGTCTGATTGATAACCCTGCAGCGTATTTATGACCTCCAAAATGCTCAATATACTGGTTGCAGGCATCAATGGCATCATAGATATCAAAATCCTTGACTGATCGCGCTGAACCAGTGATCATATCGTTTGATCTTGTGAACACAATGGTTGGCCGGTAATAATGATCGGTGAGCCGTGAAGCTACAATACCAATTACACCTTTATGCCAATCTGGATTAAATACTACGGTTGATTTATTCTTTTGCAATATCCCATTTCCGGAGATCATATCCAGCGCTTCCTGGGTTGTAAGCATATCCAGGCTTCTGCGCGAGGTATTGTATTGGTTGATTTGGTTCGCCATCAAGGAAGCCGCTCCCGCATCATCAGCAATAAGTAAGGAAACAGATTCCCGGCCACTCTCCATTCTTCCTGCGGCATTGATTCTTGGCCCGATAAAAAATACGAGGTCACTGATGCTCATTTCCCTGGCAAACGTCTCGGTTTCGGTGTTGGTTATGCCGCTAACCTGCATAATGGCAAGAATCCCCGGGCGTGGACTGCTGTTGAGTAATTTCAGGCCATAATGCGTGAGAATCCGGTTTTCACCAGTAATTGGTACAATATCGGCAGCAATGCTTACGGCAACCAGATCGAGGTATTTGATAAGCGTTTTATCTTTTGATTTACCCCAGAAGTGTGTCAGGCCTTGTATCAGTTTGAATCCAATCCCGCAACCAGAAAGTTCCTTATATGGATAATCACAATCATTCCTTTTGGGGTCAAGCACTGCTATTGCGTTTGGGATTTCGTCGCCAGGCCTGTGGTGGTCGCAAATTATGAAATCAATACTTCTCTCGGCTGCGTAGGCCACCTTTTCAATGGCTTTAATTCCGCAATCTAGCGCTATGATGAGGCTAAAACCATTTTCAACTGCGAAGTCAATTCCCTTGTACGAAATGCCGTAACCTTCAAGATAGCGGTCGGGAATGTAGTAATCCATGTGTTCATAACGCTCCTTAAGGAAAGAGTAAACCAGGGCAACCGCAGTTGTTCCATCAACATCGTAATCTCCGTAAACAAGGATTTTTTCATTATTTTCAATTGCCTGCGTGATCCTTACAACGGCTTTGTCCATGTCTTTCATCAGGAAAGGGTCATGAAGCTGTTCTAGTTGAGGCCGGAAGAAAGACTTTGCCTCTTCAAAGGTGTAGATTTCTCTCTGAACCAATAAAGTAGCAAGCACTTCGCTGATTCCGAGTACTTCCTGCAAATGACGGCTTTTCTGCAGATCACCCGGATGCTTAACTACCCACCTTTTGTCCATGTCTTGATTTTGTTGATCAACAAAAATAGGATTTAATTACAGATAAGTAACATAAACCTGAAATGAAAATTTAGCAAATTCAACATCAGGATATTTTAATGTAGAAATCAGAACAGAATGAATATGGGAAGAATTGAAAATCCGATATAAGGCATCTGGTTTTTTATTAAATTTACAACCCCTTAAAACTAAAAACCATGAGAAAAACAGCAATCCTTACCTTATTAATTATCTCCTTTTTCCATTTACATCTTTTTGCCCAGCAAGCATGGAACCGCCTTTTTTATTTTCCCCAGGAAAACACCATCAACGATATGATGCTTATTCCGGGAACAAATAAGCTTATTGCTGTTTGCGCGGGTTCAACAGTATTGTATTCTACAGATATGGGAGAGAGCTGGGAGTTGCAATTTAATCCTGCCGGCTTAAACAATTATGCGAACCTCAAAAGTGTGTACTTTTTAAACGCCAGCACCGGTTTTATTTCAACTTCAAATGCTTTGATCCTGAAAACTACAAATGGCGGAAGTTCATGGACGCAGGTATATTCCGGCGTGCCTGCCATTTCATTCAACGATTTTCATTTTATTGATAACAACCTTGGCTATGCCTGTGGCAATCATGGCTGGATGATTAAAACAACCGATGCCGGTCAAACATGGGATTATTTAAGTTCATCAGTACTTGTCCACCTGCTGGAAATTGAATTTATTTCAGATACCAAGGGCTTTATCCTTACCGAATCAGAAGAATATTTACTTGAAACCATTGATGCCGGCGAAACATGGCAGGCCAAATCATTTTCACCTCCTTTAGAAGTTTCAGAGATGTATGGTTTGCAATTTGTAAACGATACTACTGGATTTGTTTTTGGAAAGAATTCTTCTTCGACTGGCTCTTATGGCAAAGTTTATAAAACCACCGATGCAGGTATAACATGGATCGAAGTACTCCACGAATCTAGTCTTAACCAGGGAAGTATGGCTTTCGCAGATGAAATGCATGGTTTTATTGCTTTCCATCGCTGGTTGGAACTGGGCATCTGCTATACTTCTGATGGAGGAAACACCTGGCAAAATACCCAAATGCAGGCGCCATTTTATTCGTTTAGCATCAACACGGCCTTGTATATTACTCCCGATATTGCTCTAGCAGCTGGATCTCGCAGTTTGCTGATCAAATCAAGCAACGGTTGTTTGGATTGGACACAGCTTTCACAGAGCGGCATTCATTTCCCGGTTGAATATGTGCAGTTTGTTGGCCCAACTATTGGTTTCGCAACTGATAACCCCGGATTAAGAGGGATAGCCGGGAATCAACTATGGAAAACCACCAACGGCGGACAAAGCTGGGAATTCAACAGGACCCTTTGGGGGTATGGGGGCTGTTTTCATTTCCCGGATGAAACAAACGGTTTTGCCGCATCCACCGATTATTATGATGATGAATTCACTTTTTACCGGACAAATGATTGCGGGGAAAACTGGGAAGAAATAATTTTCAAATCGGATTTCATGCCTTCCGATATCAGGTTTTCTGATCTGCAATCGGGTTTCATTGCCGGAGATAAAATTCTCAAAACCATTGATGGCGGCAATACCTGGGATGTTGTGTACACAGGTTCTGCCAATTATTTAAGAATATTTTATCAATCCGCTGATGATGTTGTGATCATTGGTGAACATTCTTTGATTTTCAGCACCGATGCCGGTTCATCCTGGACGGAGCGGGCGATAAACAATACCTGGCCGGTAAACGATGCATGGATGAAAGATGACGGAACAATTTTCATCGCTTTTGGTGATGATATTTCCTGGTCAAACGATTTGGGTCTCACCTGGATCGCCAGCAGTCTGGAAAATGGAAATCCAATAGAATTCAAAAGCCTGTTTTTCTCTTCGCACGCTATTGGTTATGCTGCCGGTCATGGCAATTTTGAAACCATGCTTAAAACTATTGATGGCGGCCTTACCTGGAATGCACTTGAAATTCAGGCTACTTCGCCATTGAACAGTGTTTATTTCCTGGATGATTTACATGGTTTTGCATTTGGTAAACTGGGCCTGGTGCTCGAAACACATACCGGAGGTTTGGTTGGAGTTGATACTCCCATTCAGGCTAATGCTAACGTGTATTTTAATATTTACCCAAACCCTTTCACTGATTTAATTACCATTGAACCGTTAACCCAGGATCATTTAGGCTCCATGGAATTTGAAATCTTTTCCATGGCCGGGAAACTAATCATGTCTGGTGAAATCACTGATCAGAACCAATCTCATACTATCTCAACTGAAAACATGCCTCAGGGAATTTATTTAATGCGCCTGCGAACCCAAACCTGGCCGGGTCAAACAACAAAACTGATCAAATATTAATTGCCATGAGAAAAATTTATGTTTTTATAATTTTCGCTGTAATGCTTCCCCAATTATTGGAAGCCCAGCAAGCCTGGAACCATATTGTAAATCTGCCCCAGGAAAACACCATCAACGATATGATGCTTATTCCGGGAACAAATAAGCTTGTTGCCGTTTGCGCGGGTTCAACAGTAATGTATTCTACAGATATGGGGGAGAATTGGGAGTTACAATTTAATCCTGCCGGTTTGAATAATTATGCGAACCTTAAAAGTGTGTACTTTTTAAATGCCAACACCGGTTTTATTTCAACTTCAAACGCTTTGATCCTAAAAACCACGAATGGCGGAAGCTCATGGACGCAGGTGTATTCCGGCGTGCCTGCCATTTCATTCAACGATTTTCATTTTATTGATAACAACCTTGGCTATGCCTGTGGCAATCATGGCTGGATTATTAAAACAACCGATGCCGGTCAAACCTGGGATTATCTAAGTTCATCAGTAATTGAACACCTGCTGGAAATTGAATTTATTTCAGATACCAAGGGTTTTATCCTCACCGGATCGGAAGAATATTTACTTGAAACAATTGATGCCGGTGAAACCTGGCAGGCCAAAACATTATCACCAGCTTTAGATGTTTCAGAGATGTATGATTTGCAATTCGTGAACGATACTACAGGATTCATTTTTGGACAACATTCTTCTATGTCTGACTCCTATGGCAAAGTTTATAAAACCACCGATGCCGGTATAACATGGATCGAAGTACTGGATGAAGCCGGTGTTAACCAGGGAAGTATGGCGTTCGCAGATGAAATGCATGGTTTTATCACTTTCCATCGCTGGTTGGAACTGGGCATCTGCTATACTTCTGATGGAGGCAGCACATGGCAAAGCACTCAAATACCAGCGCAATTTTACTGGTTTGATATCAACTCAGCCTTGTATATTTCTCCTGACATTGCATTAGCTGCCGGATACTGCAGTTTGTTGATAAAATCCAATAATGGAGGTATAAATTGGATGCAACTTTCGCAGAACACATTTGAATTCCCGGTTGAAAATGTGCAGTTCGTTAATCCATCAATTGGTTTCGCCACTGATAGCCATGAATTGAGGGGCGTAGCCGGGAAAAATTTATGGAAAACAAGTGACGCAGGACAAAGCTGGGAAATCAACAGGACCCTGTGGGGGGATGGAGGTTGTTTTCATTTCCCGGATGAAACAAACGGCTTCGCTGCGTCCGCTCATTTATATTATGATGTATTCACTTTTTACCGAACAAATGATTGCGGGGAAAAATGGGAAGAAATAACTTTCACAAAAGGTTTCATTATGCCTGCTGATATCAGGTTTTATGATCTGCAATCGGGTTTCATTGCCGGGGATAAAATTATCAAAACCATTGATGGCGGCAATACCTGGGATGTTGTGTACACAGGGTCTGCCAATTATTTAAGAATATTTTATCAATCCGCTGATGATGTTGTGATCATTGGTGAACATTCTTTGATTTTCAGCAGCGATAACGGTTCATCGTGGACGGCGCGGGGAATCAACAATGCCTGGCCGGTAAACGATGCATGGATGAAAGAAGACGGAACGATTTTCATCGCATTTGGTGATGACATTTCCTGGTCAAACGATTTGGGCCTCACCTGGAACGCCAGCGTGTTGGAAAGTTCAAATCCAATAGAATTCAAAAGCCTGTTTTTCTCTTCGCACGCTATTGGTTATGCCGCCGGCCATGGCAATTTTGAAACCATGCTTAAAACTATTGATGGCGGCCTTACCTGGAATGCACTTGAAATTCCGGCTACTTCGCCATTGAACAGTGTTTATTTCCTGGATGATTTACATGGCTTTGCATTCGGGAAACTGGGCATGGTGCTCGAAACGCATACCGGAGGTTTGGTTGGAGTTGATACTCCCATTCAGGCTAATGCTAACGTGTATTTTAATATTTACCCAAACCCTTTCACAAATTTAACTACCATTGAACCGTTAACCCAGGATCATTTAGGCACCATGGAATTTGAAATCTTTTCCATGGCCGGGAAACTTATCATGTCTGGTGAAATCACTGATCAGAACCAATCTCATACTATCTCAACTGAAAACATGCCTCAGGGAATTTATTTATTGCGCCTGCGAACCCAAACCTGGCCTGGTCAAACAACAAAACTGATCAAATATTAATTGCCATGAGAAAAATTTATGTCTTTACAATTTTTGCTGCCCTGCTTCCGCAATTATTGGAAGCCCAGCAAGCATGGAACCGCATCGTTAACCTACCCCAGGAAAACGCAATCAATGATATTGCCCGGATTCCGGGAACAGAAATAATTGTTGCCGTTGGCGAAGGCTCAACAGTAATGATTTCAGAAAATCTGGGCGAGAGCTGGGATGTGAATTGCAACCCGGCAGGATTAAACAATTTCGCAATTTTAAAAAGCGTGATTTTCACAGATGCCTTACTTGGTTTTATCACCACCGCTGATGGTCAGATCCTTCGAACAACGGATGGGGGCAGTCAATGGAGTGTGGTTCACACAACATCGCCTGAAAGTTCGTTGAACGACATTCACTTTTTCAATGCGAACCATGGAATTGTATGTGGCGATAACGGCCTGATACTGAAAACAGGCAATGGCGGCGACGATTGGATCACATTGTTTAGCGGCGTTTCTTCACACCTGAAAGAAATTAGATTTGTAACCGACCAGAAAGGTGTTATTCTTACCTCTTCTACAGATTATCTTCTCACTACAATTGATGGCGGAAACACCTGGGCGACGCCCGCGTTTAACCCACCGCTCGAAATCACACAAATGCTGTCGTTCGATTTCGTGAATGAAACCACCGGATATCTCTACGGAAATCATAGCGATATGATGGGCATGATTTATAAAACCGTTGACGGAGGCAATACATGGCAATTAAGTTTCCAGGCCGATGCCATGTACACAGGAAAGATTGCATTTTCCGATCCCCAGATGGGCATGGTCCTTTACGGATCGCACATGTATGAAAGCAAGATTTATTATACACTCGACGGCGGCTCAAACTGGACACCGGCCACCCTGCCCGAATATTCCATGTGGACCGACAGGGCATTGTTTTTCTATGATCCGGTCACTGCATTCGCTGCCGGCAGCAAAGGCCTGATATTCCGAACCGAGGATCATGGAATTTCCTGGTCACCTCTTTATGAGAAGGTATTCAAAGGCAGCATAGTTCAGGTGCAATTTATAAATGAGAGTACCGGCTACATCACATTTTTAAATGAGTTGTTTGGGGTCATTTTCTGGGAAATTCATAAAACCATTGATGGTGGTGTCACATGGCAGGCAGTAAGCTCCATTGAGCTTTTTGAGTTCCCGCCTGCATTTCATTTCCCTGATGAAAGTCATGGATATATTGTTTCCGGTTGGAGCATTGCTACGTTGTGGAAAACCGATGATGGAGGATCCACCTGGGAAACAGTTGGAATTGCCGATAGCTTCACGCCCATGGAGGTTAAATTTTTTAGCTCTCAGATGGGTTTTGTGGCAGGCCAGAACAAAGTTTACAAAACAATCAACGCAGGTGAAAACTGGCAAAATGTTTATACCGGTTCTGATAATTATTTCCGGATACTCTATCAATCAGCAGACGATATTATTATTATCGGGGAATACTCATTGATTTTAAGTGACGATGGCGGTTTATCCTGGACTGAGCGAGGAATTTCAAATGCTACCCCGGTGACAGATGCTTTTATGAAAGATGACGGGAAGATTTTTATCGCATTTGGCGAGGCCATATACTGGTCGGATCATCAGGGCATAAACTGGAACCAGGCTGCATTAAATAATTCGAACCCGGTGGAATTTAGGAGCATCTTTTTCTCTTCTCCTGATGTAGGTTATACCGCAGGTTCCGGCCATTATGAAACCATGCTTAAAACTATTGACGGAGGTTTTACCTGGAATGCAATCGAAGTTCCGGCAACAACGACGTTAACAGGCATTTGGTTTCAAAATAATTTGCACGGTTTTGTTTTTGGCGAAAAAGGCCTTGCCCTGGAAACATTCACAGGCGGGGTGGTTGGGATCGAAGAAATTGTAAGAACAAATGAAATTTTCCCGGGTTTTATTTATCCGAACCCGTTCTCAGATAACTTTACCATTGATGTGGGCGACGCATGGAACGGTCAACCAGTAATACTTGAAGTTTACGATCCGGCAGGCAGGCTTATCATACAACGAAGCATTACGAGCCAACAGCAACAAATCACCTTTGCTGCCCCAGGCAAAGGATTGTATTTCTACAGATTACTAAACGAGAACAGAAGTGGCAAGATGAAAAAGTTGATCAGGCAATAATCATGGCCTGATTCACTGCACTACCTGTCTTCAAATTTGCGCTGACCAACTGAAAAGTTAACCTTGGGGGTATTTGCGTCAGGAGCCATCATGCTGCGATGTGACCTGTTTAGCCCATTATACGTATTGTATGCCCTGTTGAAATCCAATTCCACCACATCTTCTT
Organism: Bacteroidales bacterium; assembly: GCA_014860575.1. Classification (NCBI taxonomy): domain Bacteria; kingdom Pseudomonadati; phylum Bacteroidota; class Bacteroidia; order Bacteroidales; species Bacteroidales bacterium. The sequence goes on along the minus strand of JACZJK010000016.1, from coordinate 321,776 downwards.
TTTCTGGTTCATCAAAGGCTATAAACCTGCCGGTTTCACTGGTTTCAGCTTCAGCGGTATTGTCGCGAAAAGGAATGAATAATCGGCCGGGCCGGTCACTCAATTCCGGCAGGTTCTTATCTCTATATACTTCAAGTGTTATCTCATCGTCATCAAGGTTGAACGATGCCGAGCCGTATCTTATGAAGTCCTGTTTTGAACCATCTGTCATGGGAAGCGGAGTGCTGGTTTCTTCATCCTTTCTTAGATTGGCGTGGATTTTAAACCTCGTGTCAACCGGGTAATAGCTTAAACCCTTAAAACGTTGAATCTGATCGCGCGAAAGCGGAGATCTTGCCTCGTCGGTCATTGCCTGATTCAGCTTCTTGCGCTCCTCTTCAATCCTGGCCTTGTATTGCGCTTCGGTCTCATTTGTAAAACTGCTCATAATTACTTGATTTAGTGATTTTAAGTTCTTTTGGATTTCTGCCTCGAAATAAAATGGCAAAAACTATGATTATTAGGCCATTAAACATAAATTAACTAGTTTTGTTCATCCATACAACAGATCAGTAATTTCTCGCTGGCTGTTATGGGTAAAAGGAAAATCTGATCATTAACTCTAGATGTTTTCAAGTTAACCCTAACCTGTCATTATCAAAAAACTTCGGCCATAAGATGAAAACTACCACTATTGCATTCTTTTTATGCCTGTTCGCGGGCTTTCAGGTTGCTGTTTCCGTGGAATTTAAATCAAACGCCGACAGCATTCTTTCTATCCTTGAAAGCCAACCTGGAAACAAGTCTCTTTTTCCCTTGCTGATTGACGAAATCAATCAAAACCTCTTCAGTGATCCCGAGCATGCCTGTGCTCAAATTCAAAGGACGATACCGCTTGCAAAGGAATTCGGAGATTCAACCCATACTGCACGTTTGTTTCTTCTCGCAGGGATTTCATACGATCTCAAGGGTTTGTACGATTCGGCATTTATGATGTATGACCAGGGACTTGTGATAGCAGAAAAGCATGATCTCCAGGGCCTGATGGGTGAGCTTTACAATAATTACAGTATAGCGCTGTCGGTTCAGGGCCGTCTTGAAGAATCAATCAACTATACCTTGAAGGCCAGGGATATTTTCGAAGCCAGTGGTGATAGCGCACAATTGGCCAAAATTTATAATAATCTTGGTTCACGATATTCTGAACTGAGATTTATTGACCAGTCGCTTGAATATTACCTTAAAGCCGCTGCAATCAATGAGAACCGTGCTGACCTGAAAAGGCTTGCCTATAATTACGGAAACATTGGCCTTCTTTATCATGGCCTGGAGCAACATGAAAAAGCGTTGGAGTTTTTCACCAAATCTTTCAAGCTGATTGATACCGTCAATAACCGATATGATTACTCTATGGCCCTGCATAATTTCGCACTGGCTCATATGGGGCTTTCAGATTTTAAAACGGCCTTGATGTTTGAAGAAAGGGCGCTTTCACTTTCCCGTGAGATCAATGATGAACTCGGAATCATTAGTGCGCTGAACGGCATGGCTCAAATCTACAGCAACCTGGGCCAGCCGGCAAAAGCCCTGGGTTTTTATGAGCAGTCCGAACCGATAGCCATAAGGCTTGGGGCGCGATATTATCTGATGAAAATTTATGAGGACAAAGCCCGGCTTTATGCTGAGTTAAATGATTTCAGGCAGGCATTTCAGTATAACCAAAAGTACCTGGCCATCAAGGATTCCATCATGACCATTGAAAAAGACAATGCCGTTCAAAAGTTAAAGGAATTCGAAACCGAGAGGAAACAACAGGAAATTCAATTGCTTACAAAAGATGCTGAAATACAGAAGCTCAGTATAAGAAGGCAGAAAATTATACGCAATTCCTTTGCCATTGTAGGGGCTTTACTCCTTCTTATTGCTATTGGGATATTCAGCAGGTACCGCTATGTGAGGAGAACCCGAAACGAACTTGCAGAGAAAAACAAGATCATCAATTACGAAAAATCGCGTTCTGACGATTTGCTGCTGAATATTTTACCTGCAGAAACTGCCGAAGAACTGAAAAATACCGGAACTTCCCAGGCCCGAAATTTCGATATGGTAACAGTAATGTTTACCGATTTTAAGGGGTTCACAAAAATGGCGGAAGTTGTTTCGGCACAGGAACTCGTGAGTGAGATTGATCATTGCTTCAAGGCATTTGACCAAATCATCGCCAGGTACGGCGTCGAAAAAATCAAAACCATCGGCGATTCCTATATGTGCGCAGGAGGGTTGCCGGTTCCCAATACTACAAATCCTGTGGATGTTGTGTTTGCCGCGCTGGAAATACAAAAATTCATGCTTGAGCTCAAAAAGCATAAAATAAACGAGAATAAACCTTACTTCGAGCTGCGCCTGGGAATACATACAGGCCCCGTGGTTGCTGGTATTGTTGGCATCAGGAAGTTCCAGTACGATATATGGGGCGATACGGTGAACATAGCTTCACGCATGGAATCAAGCGGAGAAGAGGGCAAGATAAACGTCTCACAGATGACATACGAGAAGGTTCACAACCGGTTCAAATGTGCGTACCGCGGCAAAATCGAAGCCAAATACAAAGGCCCCATTGATATGTATTTTGTTGAAGGAATAGCATAATTTTAATTCCATTTAAGATTCCGCAAATTTATTTCACTCTCAATCAATTCATTTGGAACAAAACTAATCCAGCGTTGTTTTAAATAGAATTCTTGCTTTTCATTGATTTCTGTTCACTATAACCAACAATGGAATGAAATTGCTTTCTTCCAATTTAGTCCGCTTCTTTAAAAACCTTAAAACTTCGGTTATGGATAATTTTAATCCAAACGATGGTGTTGACCAAACTCCGGAAACTGAACCATTAATCCAGTCTCCAACAGATAATCCTGATCATCTTACAACCTCACCACCAAAAATAACCCGGCTGAATGTAGTGTCGGCAATTTTTAATGGCCTTGGAATCGGGTTGTTGCTCGGTGTTTTGCTGGGCTTGTCTATTTCGCCGGTAGTAAGCGGTGTAATAGCAACCATTTCTTCACTGCTGGCGGTGTTCCTGGGTCTGAATGAAAAATACCTGGATGCTCTAAAAAGTTTTCGGATTGGTGCTTTTGGCCTGTTTGCGGTAGCCGGCATCATTCTCGGTATCTATATCCGCTCAAGCGAACCATTTGCACCTTCTTTGCTGGATAAGAAAAAGGAATACCTCGCCATCGGACTTGACAGCGTTACTGCCAACTCATTGTTACTTGGGTTTATTCAAGCAGACACTGGCAAAGTAAGGCGGCAGGCTAATGTGTTGTACACTTCCACAATCAACACAGGTTCATGCGATATACTTATGTATGCCAGCGAGGATGCCCCACCAGATGAAACCATCAACACCTTCAACTCAGCAGGCGGTACGTGGAAAGAACTTGCCGAAACTTATAAAAAGGACCTTTCGGAAAACCTGGTCGCTAAGGCCTTGATTGCGATGCGCGATTGCTTTTGCGGAATAACGCAGTCTGGAACCATCAAGATGACAAATCTGGATAAGGTTCGCAAAATAGAACCGGGCGATTCATTGTCGCATATTGAAGAAGAACTAATAGCCGCCGGCCAAAGCTGGATAGCCATTGTTGAAAAAGTTCGTGAACGGTTTCCGGAAACTGAAAGAAAAGACCTATATTTATCAACCATTAAAGTGTTAAGCCATGATTAGAAAGATTGTACTTCTTAGCTTCCTTTTTGCCTTGGTACTAAGCGCCAGAGGCCAGTTTGACCCTGCAAAAGTAAAAAATTCAGTTGTCAGGGTAGTTGTTACGGTAAACGCCAGAGAATCAAATGTTCTCACTGGTTTTGTCTGGAAGTCTCCAAACGAGGTGGTAACATCTCTCCATGGCATGAGCAGGAGCGGCAATATTAAAGTACTATACCTGAACAATGCGTGGCGTGATGCACGCATCAAGAAGGTGCTGCAAAAAGCCGATTTGGTTTTACTTGAACTCCTTCCCGGCCAGGCTCCCGTTCCGTCTGGCGTAGTGCCAATTACCTCATTTTCTGAACAACCCATAAAGTTCGGAACCGAGATTTATGCAATTGGTTACAATAGCGGTGCACAAGGTAGTTCATCCCGAACGCTGAAAAAAGGTTTTGTTGATCCGGAAACCCTGGCTAATCTGATCCCCCAGAAGGATAAAACCGCGTTGGCAAGGATTGGATTTCCAACGCTCGATCTCAACATCCTGTACCTTGAAGGCAGTTTGTTGCCTGGATATTCTGGCTCACCGGTATTTGATCCGAGCGGCAGGCTTATTGGTGTAGGCGACGGCGGACTTGAAAAAGGTGCAAGCAATGTCAGCTGGATTATCCCTGCCAAATACCTTACCGAGCTTGAAGCCTCAGCCGTCAGAGAACTGCCTCCTAATTTTGAGCAACTTGCGCAACTCTTTTCTGCAAAGGCAACCATTGATGCTTCGGTGGATGATATGGCTTCGGTAGAAAAAGAACTTGCACATTCGGATATCCCAGAACCGATTGAAACAAATGGTTTTGAATTTTACCTTACCAAGAACCGCTCAATCAATGAGATGGTAGAATCATCGGATGATGCGGAAAACATGCTGAAGTTTGCTACTGAAATGGAAGAATTTAATGTGACCCTCGATTATGAAAGCATGCGTTTCGACATATACGAGGATATCAACAATGGTGTTGTGCTGGCAGTTCCTGAAGGCCAGTTGTTATACTACGATGCCATCAATGAATCATTTAATGTAAGCTTTCCGGGTAACGACTACATCGGTCTGTCTTACGCCGGTGTAAAGGACGACTTTTCAACCACTGATTTTGAGGACGTGATGGTTGAGGTGCAGGAATATGTAAACTATCATTTGGCAGCAGCATTCCAGATCAGCGGTTTTGAAATGGATGAAGAATATTCTTATTGGCTCGAATTTGATGATGACAGGAAAATTGCCTGGCTTTCATCAAATGGCAACGAACCGGTTTACGATGCTCTCGGGAATATGTATGCCGTTGGCATTTATCTTACATTGCTAATGACTGACGAAAAAACATTCATGGCAATTTCAACTTATATTGTACCTGTGGAGCTCCTCACTCACACTTCGGTTTACGGGCTGGACTGCACAAATCCCGGAAGCGATTGGCAGCAATGTGAGTATTTCAACTCCCTTTTCAAGGTTTTTTCAGCAGCACATCTAACCACCTTTGCCTGGTAAATTATAGCTTCCGGAATATTTTAACAGAACCGATATTGTTGTTAATCTGATAATTGAAAAATAAATCTAACAGTTCGTAAAAAAAGTGTTAATCATGGCCAGAACCTATACCACAACAATGAATCTGCAAAGCCTGGATGGCAGCGCAGCCTACGCCAATGAAAAAGGCAACCATGAATGTGTTGCTTTGGTACAGAAAACAGCAGGCGCACCTCATACTTCCACCTGGATGCAGGGTAAGAAAGTATTGAGTTGCCTTCCCGGAGAAATCTCCCCTGGGACGGTTATTGCAACATTTGATGAAAATGGCAAATATCCACTTATGCAGCGACATGCATCCCTTTATGAAAGCCACGATGCAGCTGGGATCAACGTTGTTGACCAATGGAACAGCCAGAAAATGGCCAAGAGAAGAAAGATCAGGCTTAAGAATGAACCATCGCGCAGCGTGAATGATGCGAAATGGTATTATATCGTAGAGACTGCCTGATTATAATCCCGTATTTTCGTCCTGCTAACCAACAAACAGAAACCGGACTGCCTCCGCGAAATACTTGCTCCAGAATGCTTCGGTGTGCTTGCCTTTAGGGTCAGTCTTGAAGTGATATTGATTTTCAGAAAGACCTTTAGCGCGAAGAATATCAATCATTTTCTTTGTGGCTTCAATCACATTCAAATCGCCGTATTCTTTTCCACCTGCAAGAAAATACATCCGGAGTTCATTGTTGATTTCAATATTTTCTGCATACTTATAACTTTCTTCAGAAAACCAGAATGCTGGTGAAAATATAATCCCGCGACTGAATATTTCAGGATGCTTCAGCATTGCATAACAACTGATTAACCCGCCCATAGAGCTGCCGCCAATTCCTGTGTTTTCACGATCGGGGAGGGTTCTGAAGTTTTTGTCAATCGCGGGTTTGAGTGTTTCCACTAAAAAAGCAATATGCTTATCGCCCAAACCGCCACCCATTTTTTGATGTTTCCAGGGTGAATATTCATTGAGTCTTTCTTCCGAACCGTGTTCAATACCAACGATAATAATGCCCGGGAACCCGTCTTCAATCATCTTGTTCATGATTTCATCAATGCCCCATTCGCCTACATATGATGTTGTATTATCAAAAAGGTTTTGCCCATCGTGCATGTAAAGCACAGGATAATGCCGGTTGCTGCTTTCATATCCGGGTGGCAGATAAACCCAGATCTTTCTTTCCCGGTCGAGCTGCGGTATATAAAAAGCATCATCGAAAATAATCACATTCTTCATGGCAGTTGATACTTTATTGTTTATTATGATTTCCAGAGGGTTCTACGGCGCTTGTTGCACACAGGCAAAAGCCAGCAATAAAACAGGTAATAATAAACTGATTTCGACCTGGTTTGTTATTCTTTAAAAAAATTACACAAGAATACGCTGGGCTTCCGGCGGATTTTCAAGGGGGATTTTAATAATTGAAAGTTCCGGGCCATCATGCGCGGCATTGAAAGCAAATGATTTCCCTATTTGTTGCTTCCACGAACCCGTTAGCCTTGTGGATTCATGTATATGCCCGTGCAAAGTAATATGAGGCTGCAGGGTCTCAATAAATCTTTGAATGGAAATGCTTCCAACGTGCACATCTACCGGCACATGCTCAACCGTTACACCATCGAGGGCAGCACGGTCGAGCAGGGTATTGTACGGTGGAGAATGAAATAAAAAGACAGATTTCGCGAAATCAGCTTTCAGTGTTAATCTCTCCAGGTGCTGCTGAATGGTCACATATTCAATGTCTTCGTCAGGTTCTACTGAGCGATAGCCTTCAGTGGGATGTACACAACCCGGATCAACAAAACGGGAAACATCATAACGTTCCCAATCCTTCAACAAAAAAGGAGTTGGTGGAACGTAGGCATATCCAAAAAATTCATATCCGCCATACGTTTCCTGTCTCATGTGCAAATATTTCCAGATGCCATGTTTTTCGGCCTCAATGATGTGCTGCTCTTCGATACGGGCATCGTCGTTCCCCAGAATCAGGAACACCTTGGGGTACGAACCCTGCATTTCGTTGCGCAGCTTAATGAATTCAGGAATCAGGAAATCGTGAAGAAAGTCGTTGATATGCTCAAAATCCTTATGCTTCCGAAGACTGTGGTGTGGGAAAATATCGCCACCAAATAATACAACATCCGGTTTTCCGAACCTGATCTGATCAAACAAGCTGAGATATTTCTCAAATTTCCCATGTAAATCGCTGACGAAGTAGGCTATCATCGCGTAATTAGGTTTTGAACCACAATAGGCACATTAGTTCACAGTAGAATTTCTAAAGTTTTCAATTTCGTCTGTTCAAAGATTTGAGTTAAGAGTTCTATAAAAACATTTGGTTTGGATGCTAATACCCTTTTGGAAGCTTTGCAAACAAATCGTTAACCATTGTTTGCTGCCCATATTTTGAAATATTGGTACAATTAAAATTCAGTAAAATGCCTTTTGGTTTTTGTAGCAGTTTCAGGTAAGTGAGCAATTGTGCCTCATGAATCGGTAAAATATTTGCAACAGCTTTTATCTCAACAACTATGATATCTTCTACAAGCAAATCATACCGAAGATCACACTCAAGTTGAATCCCTCTGAAAGTGACGGGGATTTTTTGTTGAGATACCACTTTGAGTTTCTCTTCCTGGAGTATATGTATCAGACACTTCTCATAAATACTCTCAAGCAATCCGGGGCCTAATTCCTTATGGACATCAATTGCTGCTCCGATAATCTTTCTTGTCAAAGCATTAAGATATGCTTGTGTCATATTTGTTTTAATTTATCACTATTGTGTCCTACTGTGTCTATTGTGGTGAAAAAGTCACGCTTCCCGCAGCAGCCGCGCCCTTTCGTCTATACCATTAATGAGCACTGCGAAGCTTGATTTCTTTGCTATGTCTTTGTTGGTGATGATATGCAGATCAATTAGTTGATCCACTTTGTGCCCGGTTTTTAGCTGATTGTAATATCCAAGGCTAAAACTCCAGCCTTCAACCCATGCTTTCAACTGGCAAAGCTGGTTCTCGTTGCCGGTAAAATGTATCATAAGGTCAATATCGCTGGCAGGTCCGGCGTTCGCATTCTTTGCAGAACCAATGAGGTAAATGGCTTTCACACCAAAACGATTCATATCCATTTTAGAAGCCAGGATTTCAGCAATCCGGTAACGCCATTTCCAGTGTTCGTCGGAATCGGTAGTTAGCACTACTTTGAGTTCTTCTGGTTGTTGGGTTTGGTCGTCGGCCTTAGAAAGAACTTCAACACTCTTCCTGAGCTTTTGAGTAAAAATGTAACGGCTTAGGCGCTCGGCAATGGTATTCAGTAATTTTTGTTCTTCTGGCAGAAACTGGCTGTCGCCGGTAAGCCGGATAAACTGGGAATAGCAAACTTGTATTTCGCCGGCAATATTCCCGTCAATATTAATTTCGGCAGTTTGTTTCCATTCCGTCTCCTTAAAATCTTCGGTAGTAAAATGCTCTCCATCATAGATAATCCTGCATTCGCATACGGTAGTAAACTGCCAGCCCAACGGAATAACTACTAAAAGGCCTTCGAATATCTCTTTCACATTCCTGCCTGAGTCCTTCATCAGTTCTTCAACTTCATAAAGGCACTTGAGTTCCTTTGCTCTTTCTTTTAAACCGCTGAGAGCCTTACTTGCAAACTGTTCTACAAAATCCTGCATAACAAATGGTATTGAATGAGCAAACTTACTAAAAAAGCACCGGATTCAGGTTCGTTAAATACCGCATCTTACAAACTTGAACTTTGATTGGGATGGCAGAGGAATAGAATTATCTTTGCACTTGATTATCATAAAGCATCCCATTTGGCTCAAATTATAAACGATATGAACAAACTACCTGACGAAGACATCAAAATCAATGTTGGCATTACCAGCGGCGATATTAACGGAATAGGGTATGAAGTTATCATGAAGTCCCTGGCTGATCAGCGCATGTGTGAGTTATTCACCCCAATTGTTTATGGCACCTCAAAAGCTTCTTCTTACCATCGTAAAACAATAAACATCAGCGATTTTAATTTTAATATCATCCGCAAAGCCGATCAGGCAAGCGCCAAGAAACCCAATATTGTGAACCTCAGGGACGACGAAGTCAAGATTGATCTCGGCATTGCCACCACTGAATCCGGTGAAATGGCTTACCAGTCGCTCGAGGCCGCCGTTGAAGATCTGAAACGCAACCTTATCAATGTGCTTGTGACAGCGCCAATAAACAAACACGCTATCCGTCAGGCCGGCTTTGAGTTTCCGGGTCATACTGAATACCTGGCTTCAAAGTTCGAAACCGAAGATTACCTGATGATAATGGTAAGCGGAAAAATGCGCATCGGCATGGTTACCGGACACCTACCCATCCGGCAGGTTGCCGAAGCGCTCAGCAAGGAATTAATTCTCAAAAAAATAAGGACTTTGCACGATTCGTTAATACGGGATTTTAATATCGGCAAACCTAAAATAGCAGTCTTGGGCCTGAACCCACACGCCGGCGAAAACGGAATGATTGGCGAGGAAGAAGTCAACATGATTACACCGGTGGTGCAGGAGTTATTCAATGACGGCATGCTCGTTTATGGCCCATTTCCTGCCGACGGATTTTTCGGCTCATTCAAATTCCGTGAATTCGACGGCATACTTGCCATGTATCACGATCAGGGAATGCTTCCATTCAAAACTTTATCTTTTGAATCGGGTGTGAATTTTACGGCTGGTTTGCCTATTGTGCGAACCTCCCCGGCTCACGGTACAGCATATGAGATTGCTGGAAAAGACATGGCATCACCTGACTCATTCAGGGAAGCGCTTTACCTTGCCTGCGATATCTTCCGCAACCGCGTTTTATACGAAGAACTTACAAGCAATCCACTGGTCAATCACCGCGATGACAGGAATGATGCAGCGGAATCGTAAGATGCTGGGAAGATGAGAAGGTGTGAAAATGAGAAGATGGGAAGATGAGACATGGAGACTAAAGGGCTAAGAGACATGGAACAAGTTGGCAGTAGCAGTTGGCAGTTGGCAAAATGGCAACTTTGAAGCTCAAGTGAATGACTATTGTTTGACTACTGTATGACCATTGTATAAACTTCAATGCATTTCCGGCGGAAACAGTCTGGAACCCGGAACCTTGAACCTTGAACTTCTGACAAATGTCTGCGTACGTATATACAGCCCGTAAAATAGCCGAAATCACCCACGGGAAACTGTTTCCGGGGAACGATGTTGATGCGGCGATCCACCACCTGCTAATTGACAGCCGCAAACCGGTTTCCATTCAGGCCGATGTTTTTTTTGCTATTGTGACCCAACGAAACGATGGTCACAAATACATTCCTGAGTTAATTGAAAAAGGGATCCGCAATTTTGTTATCAGTTCAGAACCCAAACCTGAGTGGCTGCAAAGTAATGCCAGTTTTGTACTTGTTAATGATACCCTTGACGCACTTCAGGCACTTGCAGCTCACCGTCGCGGATTATTTAATATTCCGGTGATCGGGATTACAGGCAGTAATGGCAAAACCATTGTCAAAGAGTGGCTGTGGCAACTTATGGGCAACGACAGGCATGTGGTTCGAAACCCCAAAAGTTACAATTCTCAGATAGGGGTGCCGTTATCGGTATGGCAAATGGATGAAGGCCATGAACTTGGTGTTTTTGAGGCAGGGATTTCTCTACCCGGTGAAATGGAAAAGCTTGAAAAAATCATCCAACCAACGCTTGGTATTTTTACGAACCTCGGCCCGGCTCATGACGAAAACTTTGAATCCGGCCTTCAAAAAGCAAGTGAAAAACTTGAACTGTTCAGGAATTGCAATGAACTGATTTGTTGTGCCGATCAGAAACAAATTATCGAAGCTTACGACAGTTTGCAATGGAGTCGCAAACCACGGCTTATCACATGGAGCAGGCAAAACATTGCCAATCTGCAAATCCTTTCCTGCGAAAAACAAGAAAGCGGCACACATATAAAAGCTGTGTATAACAATTCAGAAATTGCGATCAATGTTCCATTTACCGATGAAGCCTCTGTGGAAAACGCCATTCATTGCTGGCTCACACTGCTGCACTTTGGGTTCGCAATTGAAATAATTGCCGAGCGGATGCTGCAATTACACCCGGTGGCCATGCGCCTCACGCTCAAGGAAGGCATCAACAATTGCTCGCTGGTTGACGACAGTTACAGTTCCGACCTTTCATCTTTGGGCATCGCCCTTGATTTCCTGCAGCAGCAAAACCAGCATCGCAGGAAAACGGTGATTTTGTCAGATATGCTGCAAAGCGGGCGCAATGAAGCAGATTTGTATGCCGAAATCGCCCAACTTATCAACAACAAAAACCCGAACCGTTTTATTGGAGTGGGGCCTGCCATGATGAGACAACAAGATAAATTCAAGGGAAATGCAGCATTCTTCGCCAGCACCAAAACCTTGTCGGAGGCGCTTCCGGCATTGGATTTCAGGGATGAAAGCATGCTGATAAAAGGCGCGAGGGTGTTTGGGTTTGAAAGGATCATACAAGCGCTGCAGCAAAAAACCCATGAAACCGTTTTGGAGGTGAACCTGGATGCATTGCTGCATAATCTGAATTTTTATCGCAGCAAACTAAGGCCCGGTGTGAAAACCATAGCCATGGTGAAAGCTTTTTCTTATGGCAGCGGCAGTTTTGAGATCGCCAATGTGCTGCAGTTTCACCGCGCTGACTATCTTGCGGTAGCTAATGCGGATGAAGGTGTGGAATTGCGCAAGGCCGGCATCAGGCTTCCCATTATGGTGATGAACCCCGAGGAACAAGGCTATGAATGGATTTTTAAATTTAATCTCGAACCTGAAATCTACAACCTTCGAACCCTCAGTTTGCTGGAACAGGCAAATGAACGGTTCGGAAAACCTTTGGATGCTCATTTAAAAATTCACATCAAGCTTGATACCGGCATGCACCGCCTGGGATTTGATGAAGGCGATATTTCGCAACTTATAAGTAGACTTAAGGATTCGAAATTTGAAGTTGCATCCGTTTTTTCACATCTTGCCGCCAGCGACGATCCCAATCACGATGGGTTCACATACCAGCAGATTGAAGCTTTTGAACGCATGTGCAGCGAACTGCAAACCGGATTGGGTTATGGCTTCCTGAAACATATCCTGAACACGGCCGGCATCGCCCGTTTTCCGCAGGCGCAACATGATATGGTGAGGTTGGGAATCGGGTTGTACGGCATCAGCAATCTTTCGGATGAACAGCCATTCCTGGAGCATGTGAGTACATTGAAAAGCATTATCTCGCAAATCAGGTTTATTTCTGCCGGATCAACCATAGGCTATAACCGGGAATTCAAAGCTGTAAAGGATATGCAGATTGCCATTGTGCCGGTAGGTTATGCCGACGGTCTCAGCCGCAGCCTGAGCAACGGAAAGTACAGTTTGCTGGTTCACGGAAAACCTGCTCCCATCACCGGCAATATCAGTATGGACATGTGCATGATTGATATAACGGACATTCCGGCCCACGAAGGTGATGAGGTGATCATTTTTTCTCCCTCCCACCCCATCACTGCCCTGGCAAAAGCCATGCAAACCATTCCTTACGAAGTACTTACTGGTATTTCAAGAAGGGTAAAACGGGTGTATTTTCAGGAATAAGGTACTTCTAAATCATTCAAATATTACCCTTTCCCGACCGGGATACTTTACCTCATACTGAAAGTTCAATTCTTTTTGCTCCTGTGGTGCAAGATTCAGTTCCCACGAAATTTTACCACTTTGTTCATCGTGTTTCGCGCCTGAAAGCTCTGTGATTGCTACAGAAATATCACTCACAACAGAAACGGGAACCTGATCGAAAACAGTGATCTTCACAGGCTGTGACTTTGTATTCCTCACTGTAATGTTGAATCCGCGGCTATCAAGCATGTTGCTGCCTAATATTCTTCTCCGTGAGAACTGCTCAACTTTTTCTCTTCTGACCACTATATTCTGATCGCGCCCCAGTGAAATAGCAAGCGTGTCCTGAATGGCCCTGGTATCAAGAATAGAGCGGCCAACATAGGTTTCTTCGTAATAAAGATTGGCTTCGCCCTGTAAAAGGTTATACTGATCCCAGTTGGTGATCCTTGCGATAAGAAAAGCATCCTTATCCACCTTTGGAACAACCTGGTAAGTATAATCGGCTTCAATCTGGTATTTGCGCAGATCAACTCCAAGTTTTTCCCCGCCCGATTTTACTGAATACGGTTCATCTACTTCAATTTCAACGGTTGTCTGGTATTCTTTCATGGTTGTTCTTACCGGCTGAGCAATCGCTTTTTGTTTAGGTATTGCATATGAGGTTACCTGCACACCAGCAACCCTTGAAGGCATGGAGCCAACAACAAATTCTTCGAGAGCCAGGGCGGCTAAATCAAGTGGGATATTAATATTTGCTGCATCAATTAAAATCTCTTTGGGTTTGTAACCTACAAAAGTAACCTGTAAATGTGTTGCATCCGGGGGAACCATGAGGTCATATCTCCCGTCAAAGTCGGAGGTTGTGCCTATGGATGTTCCCTTCACCACAACATTTGCAAAGGGAACCGGTTCGCGGGTTTGGGAATCAAAAACAACGCCACGCACTTGTTGGATATTTCCCGGAGCCATCGTTCCAGCACGATCACTGGAAATAGTTGTGTACCTGGCATAATTAAGCCGCCAGGGTTCAAGATTGGGAATTTGCCCGCTAAGCCTTGGATCGCCATTTGAGAACCTGAGTTTTACATTTTTCCAGTCAACTCCGGTGTTCTGAAAAACTTCTGCCTTATAGGTAAGTTCCAGCGGGCTTTCAATATCGCTTACCCTGATGTCGTATTTCGGGAACCACCCTGCATTGCCAACAATGTAATTGATAAAGAACTTTGCATCCAACTGTTTGTCGGATCTTACAAGGATTTCTATCTCACTGCTGGGCAGTTCAAGCTGATCGCTGATACCTTTCAGTTGATCCTGCAGCTTTTTTTGCTCATCCTTTTTAGAGACTATGCTGTTAGTGATTTTAATCTCTTCCAGCTTGATTTTTGAGATTTCAGTTTCGTAAAGTGTAAGCGCTTCTTTTAATTGGGTCAATGATACACCGGCATTTTCCTGGCCCATTGATCTGTTTACTGCAAGCAGGTTCAGCATTTCTTTCAGGACCTCAAGCCTTGCGTTATCATTCAAAATACTTAACGAAATCTTCTCGATGGCTAGATTCAAACTGTCGGCGGTTGCGTTGCGTTTCAACTCGCTCAGGAAGTTCATTTTATGGTTCACCGATAGAATTGTAAAATCGCCTTCAGCCTTTACCTGTATGCTCTGCTCTTCGAGGTGTGGCGAGAGGTCTTTCACCCTTACAAGTGTTTTGCCGGCTGGAATTGTAATCTTTCCGGTTTCAAATACCTGGGCGCCGTTTAAAAAAACGGTAACCTCTTCAATTTTTGTTGGCATTTCTTTTTCGGGACTGCTTTGTGCTACTAGTACCAAAGAGGTCATTAATGCTGCAAAAAATAAGGTTGTTTTCATCATGAGTGGGTTTTGTGGGGATAATAATAAATCTTTGAACACACAGAAAGTATGGCGTAAAGTTAAGAATTATGTCGAAAAAATATAGCCTGAAGAATATTTCAGGAATCAGTGTTGCACTAATCCTCAGCAGTTGATTTCCGGGCAATTCTATAAACCTGCAACTTAGTTGTGGGTTCCTGGTAAATGACCTCTACAATGGCCATTCCGGTTTTCGTAAAAGTTGCTTCAAGCTGTTCATAAACCCCAGGATTATAATGCTTGGCAATGGCTGTAATTTCAGAATATTTTTCAAGGAGTTCGCCAGCTTCATGGGGTTTGTCGAACCAATCGAAATAACTTCCCTTCCATTCTTTGAACAAGTATGTATCAGGATAAAGTTTATTCAGTACCGGTCCAAACCACTTGCTCCCGCCCGGAGTCATCAGCATCCCGAAAAACAGTCCGCTTTCTTTGCTGATATGCCAGTTATCGGCACTGAGCAGCAACGCTCCCCCGTTCAGGGCAAGATTATCCACATCGCTTATGATCTGTTGCTTATTCTCTTGCTTTTGTACCCTTATTTTCTTGTAAACCCGGTATTGGGTCACACTTATTGGATTGCTTAGAATTATTATGGCCGCTGCAGTGTAAAGCAGTGCTTCAAGCCACCTCTTTCTGTAAGAAATTATCTCGAGCAAAATCGTAAAAGAAAGATAAACAACAGCAAGCGTGAGAAGGGAATACGGGATGAGGTAGTAAGCCGCATAATGTTTTGAGATGGCCAGTATACCCAATACCATTGCTGAACCAATGGCGGCCAATGCCAATAAATATTTTTTGTTCTTGATCCTCCGGTAGAAAACCGGAAGCAGTGAAATAATTAATACAAAAGCTGCCAGCGCCAGCGCATAGATCAAGTGTTTTTCTGACTGGTAAATGGATTTCAGGTTCGCGAAAAACTGGTTCGGATCAAGTACATTGGCTTCACCGCTTCCATATTTTCCACTGTGCATTACAATGGATTTTATCCATTCAAAAAATGCCTTCCCTCTTTTCAGTAAAGGGAATGTGAATACGATAAAGGAAATCACCATAGCTGCCAGATAATGCAGTTTTTTTTTGAAACCGCCAAGCAGGAAAAGCGGTATGACCAGGAAGGGACCAAAGGTGAACTTCAGTGAAATTCCGAACCCAATGATTATACCGTAAATAATTGCCCTGTTCGAAAGAAAGCTGCTCTCATTTAACTTACCATGAATATCCACAACAATCACGGCAACCAGCATCACTACAACGGCTATAAAAAAGGGTTCGGGCATATAGCGTTCAAGCGATGAGAAAACTGATTCGGCCACAAAGGGTGAGATTTGCAGAAATAACACGGCTGCAAGATTCCCTGTTTTTCGATACATCCACAAGCCGGCAATAAAAACTACTGCTGCAATCAGGACGATCATGCTTAGATTGATGGCATTCAAATAAATATCAGGATTTTGCATGACGTCTTCAACGAAAGGGCCTGGTAATCGAAACAGGTGAACAATCCTCGACACTATGGCTGCCAACACTATCAAGGGGGTTCCGGGATGGTCGGTAAATAGGTTGATTTTGCCCTGGGCCAACAGCACTCCACTGTACAAATAGCTGAACTCGGGGTCAATGGCGAAGATTGAAAACCCGCCGTTGATTTTTCTTAGCGTGAAGCCTATCACGACTAAAACTACCGGAACAATCAATAATGATAATACCGGTAAGCCTGTGCGTAAATAATTCTGAGTTTTCTGCATGGTGCTGGTTTCCGGAAATTTTAGCTGAATGGGTTCCGGACAAAATATTTGCTGCAAAGCTAAAGTTCTGTGGCGAATGTAACAAACCATGAAGCACTGAATATTGTCTTTCGGCAGTTTAAATAAACTCCTACTTTTGCGCATCCATTGTAGCTTTGAGAATACTGGAAATTGAATATTTTACAAACCCATCACTCCACTGGATTGCACAAAGAGCCACTCATGAGAAAAAAGATCGAAGAAATTCTGGAAAACAAATGCTTTGTTTTTGTATTGCTTCTGTTGCTATTAGCCGTATTTGCTGTCATTGCAAGCATCTCGCAGGGAAGTCATGGCGGCGGCGACGATTGGCACCACCACCGCATTTCACGATATGCTTTCCAGTACCCTCATTATTTTCTGGATCACTGGGGAAAACCCATCTTCACATTGTTAAGCAGCCCTTTTTCGCAATATGGGCAGTTGGGTACGAAACTTTACAATGTAATTTGTGGAATTCTGGCAGCATTTTTTGCATACAAACTTGCCCGGGGGCGTGATCTTCAGAACCCCTTGCTGATGGTGTTTTTCGTTCTCTTTGCCCCTATTTACGCGGCTTTAATGCCAAGTTCAATGACCGAGATAACCGGCAGTCTGATCCTTGTGCTTGCTGTGTATCTTTATTTCAGGGATCTCCCGTTGTGGTCGGCCATAGTCATCTCATTCATTCCTTTTGCGCGAACCGAAGGTTTACTCATATTGCCACTTTTTTTAATCGCCTTCATGCTGCGACGTCAATGGCGACACATTCCGTGGCTTATAACTGCAACAATTATTTATTCCCTGGTAGGTTGGTTTCATTTTAAGGACTTGTTTTGGGTGTTTACAAAGATTCCATATCATTCCGGATCATTTTCAATTTATGGCAGCGGCAGCATTTTGTACTATATCAACCGAACAAAATTCATCTGGGGCTTACCACTAGCATTTTTAATGATTCCAGGGATAGGCGTGCATTTTTACGATCTGATCCGCTCACGTTTTTCGCTAAAGGAAAAACACATTGATGAATTTCTCCTGATATTTCTACCGTTGGCCGGCATCCTTGCTTTTCACTCGCTGGCCTGGTACCTGGGCACAGGGGCACTTGCCCTCGATCGTTTTATGGTGTTGACCATCCCGCTGGCTGCATTTTTTGCATTGAAAGGCTACAACTTGATTGAAAGACTGCTGTCGTTCCGGAATTTCTGGTTGCAGTTAGTTTTAAAGTTCGTTGTGGTCTATTTCATTGTCATAACACCATTCAATATTTACAGATTCCCTGTTCCTCTAGGTGAGTCGGACATGGTGCTTCGTGATGCAATGGCCTGGATTAAAAACCAGGGACTTGACTCAAATAAAATATATTATTTTCACCCTTCAATTTTTCTTTTCGTGGATATTGACCCCCACGACCGGCAACTGATTCAGGAGTTTATTCCTGACAATGAAAACCCCGGCAACAAGATGGAACCTGGAAGCCTGCTGATCTGGGATGCGCATTATTCAGCAAACGAAGGGCGTTTGCCTGTGGAACGTGTTATTGAAAGCGGCAATTTTGAGCAGTTAATGGTGTTCAGGCCCAAAAACCCGTTTAAAGTGATAGGTAACCGTGATTTTGAGATATATGTTTTTCAGAAAAAGCCTGATTAATGTTTACCAATTCTTGTGATCTTAAAATCATCGAAGTAAAGGGGTTCTGATCCGTTGTTCCAGAGGTAAACCTTCAACAATCCCTGAACTCCTTCTGGAATTGTGACTTCTGTTTCAATTTTGGCCCAGCCGTTCTCATCAATTTCGACTACTTTGCGAACCACATTATAAAATGAAGTTTCTTTCTGAGCAGCAAAAACCATCCTGCCTTCAGAATCCGCGGGATATTTCCAGGCAGAAAGCAAATATGTTTCCCCTTTCCTGGCTCTTAGTTGAAAATCGGAACCATATTGTTCATCAGCGGTAAGTTTCAGTGAGTAGCTACCTGATTTTGCCATCTCGTCCGAACGCAAATGGGGCTTACCTAAAAAGAATCGCTGATCAGTTGAGAAAAAGAACTTTCCATCACTGGTAAGTATTTCGTAATCGCATTTTAATGATTCAGGAATTGTGTTTTTTGATTGAGGAATAATGGCAGCAATCCCCTCCATTGCCTTTTTGGAATCAGGTTGCTCCAATAAATCCCAATAATAAAAACCTGGCTTCACTTTCCAGAATGAATTCCAGTAGGCAGCTTTTGTCATGGAATCATAATGCAGCGCCCCATAGTAATATTGAACGGTGTGGAAGGCTCCCTGAAGTACAAACAAAATCATCATTGTAATTAGAAAGTTTCTCAGAATTAACTTCTGTTCGCTGCACCATTCCACAAACGCAGCAAACGGGAATGCAAGCAAAGGATAGTAATCAATCATGGCACGGCCACCGAATGAGCCGCCATACCACCACGACCACCAAGAATAAATAATATAAACAGTTACCACAATAATAATGAACAATGGCAAGAAAAACTGTCTTTGACGGCGATAAAGCGCTACAAATCCAATAATTGAAAAGATCATTACCGGTGCGTACAGCAGCCATCCTTTCCGGTAGCTGAACAAGCCATTCAATATTTGTGGGTTGTTGAAAAAGAACTGTTCGCCCGGGTATGAAAAGTAAAACAACTGGCCTGTTTGATGTTTCCAATAAATCATTTGTGGAACCCAAACAAGTAGCGCTGCAGCCAGCATAATCAATACATGTTTCCATCTTTTAAGAAAAAACACAACCCTGTTTCCCAATTCGAGAAAGCTAGTTACCCCTATCAGGATCAACACTAAAATAATAAGGATGTTGGTCGGGCGAACCAGGATGATAAGCCCGGTTACCAATCCTAAGAGCAGGCTATCTTTTATGGTTTGCTTTTCGTGCCAACGGAGAGTTAGATAAAGAAAAAGTGAAAAAAGAAAGAAATTATACACATGTGGCATGGTTGCCTCAAAAGTGCTGTAGTATAGCAAATTGGTTCCAAAAAACAGGGCAAGCAAAGTGAATGCAACAACCCAGTTAGAAAAATATCTGCTGAGGATGTTCCGAAGCAGTACCATACCCAGAATCAGATAAACAAACCCGCCCCAGATTAGGAAAAATTTGTAGGGCTGTGAAAATCCGTCGGCCGGGTGGTTGGTTATAAAAGCTGTGGCATGTCCAAGCATAAAAGCAGGCAAATAAAGAATTGATAAGCCCATAGAGGTTTTAATCACCTTTTTGCCTTCAGGTGTATAAACAGGCCAAAACCGGTTTCCATGTTGTCCGTATTCCGTATCAATAAAATCAAGTGTCAGATCACCATGAATAAAAGTCGCCGGTAAATAGGCGTAATAGCTGATAACATCCCATGCAATCACACGGTTATCCCTCTCCCAATACCTGATATTTGTGTTAATTATCAAAGCAACCAATGCGATGAGGATGATGGCCCATTTTGAAGCATTGAACCGACGTGCAGAGTTGCCAATTGATTGAAAGACTCCATACTTGAAAACTGTGAGCAAGATCTTTATCCCGTCAATATTCCGAAGCTTTTTACCTTCTCCTTCATTTCGTGGGAAATACCGTACAGGAACCTCGGCAATATTGTTTCGCTTTAGCCGCAGCGCTTTGATAAGCAGTTCAGCTTCGAACCCAAAGCGGTTTTCTTTCATCTCGATGCGGTTGTAGAGATCTTTCTTGAAAAGCTTATACCCGCAAGCCATGTCGGTGAGTTTCACATCAATAATTGCTGATGTAAGGAAGGTGAAAAACCTGTTTGCAAGGTATCGGCGATAAGATGACAAGGGGCGGTTCACACCGGCCATATAGCGTGAGCCGTTCACAAATTCAACGCCCAGCTCTTGCATGGCATTTAGTAATGTGGGAATATCATCAACAGCAAGTTCAAGATCGGCATCGCGCACCAAGTAAGTATCGCCGTTGGCTTTGCTGATGCCGGTTCTGACCGCTGCGCCTTTTCCCATATTTATTTCATGCCGGTGCAGGCTGATCTGTTGGTTTTTCTTTAAATATTCCTGAACAATCCCAAATGATTTATCACTGGAGCAGTCGTCAACTACTACAATTTCATAGTGTTCAACAAATTGGGGGAATTCAAGTTTAAGCAGTTCGTCGAGCAGGATACCTACGGTTTCCTGCTCGTTGTACATGGGGATGATAATACTAAGGTGCATGAAATTTTACTTAAGCTGAAATTTGTTTGTTCCGGGATCAAAAATATAGGTTTTTTCTGGTCTGGCAGCGAGGAAATAATTCCAGTTTGTACCAATCTCATCCAGGCTTTCATTCAAAGCTGTTTCCAGTGGTGCAGGTTCGAAACCGAGATCGGCTTTAATGGCGGACGTATCAAGGTTTGAATCCTGGAGTATTCCCTTCACATGCTCGGCGGTAAACATTGGCACTTTCTGAACCTTCTGAAAAAACTTGCCAAGCATGAAAGCCACAAATGCCGGGATAAAAGCAAAAATCCTTTTCTTTTGGTAATGTTTCAGGATCAGACGAATAAAACTACGGAAGGAGATCACTGTATCGCCGGCTATTTCATACACCTTGCGTTTCGCCTTTTCCGATCCGATGGAATCCACAATGACCCTGGCAAAGTCTTTCACATAAATCGGGTGCTGGGTTTCCTTTCCGGTTCCGATCAGGGGAACAAGCAATGGAAAACGAAAAACGTTTTTCAGAACCCGGTTCAGTCCCAGGCTTTCGGGTCCCAAAATCATGGCCGGAATAAAAACGGAGTAATCCAGTTCCGATTCCATTAACAATTCCTGACCCTTTAGCTTGGTGATTCCGTAGGGTCCTTTTATCTTTTTCAGAACCACTACGCTGCTGATCTGGATAAATCTCCTGATTCCATGTAAACGGCAAAAGTCTATCATATTTACCACACCCTGCGCATTTACTTTGAAATTGGCCTCGTAGTCGGAGCTGCCGAGCAATGCTGCCGCATTTACCAGTGCGATGACAATCTTTCCGGATATGGCTTCTTTTAAAGCGAGTTGTTGCTCCGCCGGCTCAGTAATATCAATATCCACATACTCCATGAGTTCATGACTGATAATCACAGAGGCATAGTGCGGGTACTTGCAGGCAATAACGCCATGACCTCTTTGTAAAAGTTCGCGGGCTACGTAAGACCCCAGGTAACCATTGGCCCCGGTTAGGATCACATAATTAGTCATAGTTGTATTTTCGGGTTTTATAGAGTAAGAACTGCCCTGCGATTAAGGATATTAAACCACCGCCAATCTGGGCAACAAGAACTACCAGGAAAGAAAATGCCAGCACCATACCCTGGCTGAAAGACTGGAAAACATATAAGAATATAAGCTCGCGGGTTCCAAGGCCCATAATGGTAACAGGAAGCATATTCAGCAATCCGGAAACGGCAACTGCCCCTGAAATCCAAATAAACCCGGCTTCAATCCCTGCTGAAAGGCCCAGGAAATAACACGATACAAAATAGCTAAGGTTAGAAACCAGGCTTAGTACTAGTATCCAGGTTGTGGTGTAAGCAGAATAGCGCCTTCCTTCCAGATTTAGTTCTCTCCATTTTCCAGGAAAGCGATGAAAAAATTTATTTAACTGCTTTGTGAAGAACCGAGAAGCCAGTATAAGAAAAGAAATCAATAGCACCATCGCTCCCCCGGCAATTACAAACCAACCAATAACCGGCTGCATCTCAATATAATAACCCGACAATACTGATAAGCCCGCCAGACCTACAAAGATCCCGATATCAATTCCCCTTTCGGCCAGCACCCGGAAGCCTGCGCCAAGTATGTTGTTTCGTCCGCTTTCATGGCCGGCTTTGAGCAAATCGCCCATGCGGCCTGGTGTGACTACACCAATAGCATAACTTTCGTAAAAGCGGCCCAAACTCAGCGCCCAAAATTTCCATGCTGTTTTTCCATCGTTCATCAGGTGCCAACGTATTCCTTTGGTCAGTAATACAATGAATTGAAAAAAAACACCTAAAAGCAGCAAACGGATATTTGTTGAAAGCAAGGCCTGGCCAATTGCCCTGAGATCAACCCTGAAAAGTATGACTACAAACAACACAACGCCCAACAATCTTAGGGCGTTAAAAATTCGTTTCCCGGTTTTTTGTTGCTTTGATCCGGTGGTCATCTGATTTGGCTTTTTGAAATCAATATCTTAATATTTCGCTGCGCTGCAGCTATGTATTAACAAATAGTTTAACAGCTACAAATGTTAAGCTGCGCTGCAGCAATTATTTTCTCTTCTTACTTGTTTCTTGCAAAATACAATTAATCTGCAGCGGCAGAGCCGCGCAATATTTGTAGTAAAATAATCCAGAACCAATTAAATCTCCGCAGGGGCGCAATATTATAATCCGTCTTCACAAATCCTGTCGTTTTATGTTTTTAGTTGATTTTTTCCAGATAGTACGGCTGCGTTCAAACAATTTTCCGATAAAAACCGGCGAAAACTGCTCAACCAGCCATCGTGCCGGAGCAGTAGCAAGCACAAGAAACATCAGATCAATAATTACTTCCATCAAATAACGGGAAAGGCTGAAACCTTTTATTTCATATCCATAATCCGGAACCGTCATGCCCATCATTTTCATGAATTTTACACGGATGAAAGCCCCGCGTTTTTTCAGATCATATCCATGTGAGTGCATGGCAATGGATTCTACCAATGTAATAGGCGTAAGTTCCAGAAACCCTTCTTTTTTCATTTTCTGAAGCAATGCTTCTCCCTTTGCCGAGCGGGCAATGATCATTGAAAATCCTTTCCCACGTTCCTCATACACCGGGGCCCAGGCATCCCCGCCTGAAACATCGGTAAATTCGTTAGTGAGATCCGTACAGATCAGGCTATTTTTTACAATGTGAAACGGGATCAGATAGTTAGCATGGAATTTTTTAAGCTGCAACACCCTGCCACTTGCCAATTCTACCCGCATATTGCCGGGCCATTCACCATGACGGAAGTAAAGCTTTTGGATTTGTGTATAATCATGTTCGCCATAGGATCGCATAAAACTGCGCACCGATGAAAAGTGCAAGGTATTTCCATAAAAAGGTCCAAACACGTATTTTATATTCCGAACCCAGGGATGATCCATCCTTTGCAATGCGCGTATGGACTGCACCTGCCCGGGAAGCCCCACATAAGCAAGCTTGCCTTTGAATTCTCGAATTTCAGGCAGGATTTCGTTTACGGAACTTATGATGTATTTGCTTTGGGCCGATGCAAGGATTTCCGCTTCGGTGGTTGCAATAAAAGCCTGGGTAAGCCAGGGTTTTATTTTCGACATGCCCAGCACTACTGCCCCGTCAATTTCACCGGTTCTGAGCAAATAAACCAGCATGGAAGTGATAATGCCTCCACTTGCAGCGTTCAGACGGATTGCCGGATCGGTACAGAAACCGATACTGATTTCACGGTAGGCGCCGGTATAAATGTGCGATGGTGTTTCTTTCCCGAAGAAATGCCCGCGGTTCTCGGGAAAATCAAAGGCTTTTCCGCTGCACGCCTTTAAAATGGTTTGCATGGTTTCGGCATCCGGCGATCCATTGATCTGGGGCAGGTAGCGTTCTTCTTTATTTCCGAACACTATTTTTCCGCCCGACAAACCTACACAGCTGCCGCAGCGGTTGCATAGCCCGCCATTGATCACTTTCTGTAATTCCTTAATCCCGCTCACAAATATAAAATTGACGGATTCCCAGGTTGGCAATCCATGTTCCCTTGTATTTTTTTATGATCCTTTCGCCAAAATCCTGCATACTTGTCGGGCCCACCGGTATCAGCACGCTACCGTAATGGTCAAGCAGTTTCCATTTTGTAATCTTCAACATTTGCTTCACTTCATCCGGATGGGGAAAGCGATGAGGCCCTTCGCCGTGACCGCCAAAAAGGAAAGTGTAAATCTGGTAAGGTAATTCCGCTGATGATGGCGGACAACTCAATACCATCCTGGAACCGGGCCTGGCAACCCTGAACAATTCTTCAAGAAACTTCATGGGTTCAGCCACATGCTCGAGGGTTTCCAGGGTTAGAATACTATCGAAATATCCGTCAGTAAAAGGCAAACTTGAATAAGTGCTGATTTTTTGCTGCTGAATCTGAGGGCGCAAACGCAGCGCCTCTTTCATTAAACCAGCGGAGATTTCAAGGTTGATGACTTCCGATTCCGGTTCAGCACGCCGGATGTAATCATCGGCTTCTGCATCGCGGCTTGAAATATTAAGAACGCGCTGTCCGGCCTGAAGTTTGAGATGAATGATGCTTTCTTTAAACCGCTGATCATGTGCCTGCTTCACTTTTTCGTTTTCGGCAACATATTTATGCGCCACAATGTCCCAATGTGCTTCCACATCCCTGTCGTTCCACTTATGCTTGAATTCCTTTGAGATCATATTCACGATACCCTGCGGTTCATAATGGCAATCTGGTCGGCGATCAGTCCAATAAAGAATAAGAACATACCCAGCATGGTAAGCAGGGTGGCGCTGTTGGCAAAACGTCCTACAAAAATATATGCATAAATTCCCCAAAGAATACCAAGTGTGGTTACAATAATACTGAATGGGAAAAAGATTTTCAGGGGATTGAAAAGCATGATAATCCGGAAAAGCAGAAGCATGGTTTTACTGCCATCGCGGACAAACTTTACATTGCTTGGTCTTCCCTGGCGTTCGGCCACCATAATTGGCAAGGTGCCTATTGAATAGCCTTCCTTGATGAAAGCCATGGTGCTGGTGGTGCTGAACGAAAAACCGTTGGGCATCATGTGCAGCATGCTTTTGATGAGTTCGCGGTCGAAACCACGCAAACCGGAATTAAAATCAGGAAGTTTCTGGTCAAAAAGATACTCCCCTACTTTGCGGATCAGTTTTTTTCCGCCCTGCCGGTTCTTCACCTGGAAGGAATCCGAAGTGCGCTCGCCAATCACCAACTCATGCTCATCAAGTAATGCAGCGATTTTGGGGATATACTCAGGATCATGTTGGCCATCACTGTCGAGCATGATAATCTTCTTACCTTTTGCTTTGCGGATGCCCGTCTTAAGTGCAGCTCCATACCCTATGTTGGTATGATGCCTCAACAGGCGAACCGGAAATTTCTTAACGATTTCGGCGGTTGAATCGCTGCTGCCGTCGTCAATAACAATAACTTCATAAGATTGATGGTAGCCCAGTACGACAATTTTTTCAAGCAGGGTTGCAATGCCTTCGGCTTCGTTATAGGCAGGTATTACAACTGAAATGACGGGAGTTTCAGGCATCGGATTAAGTTGAGTTCGAAATGAGCTGGCAAAGATAATGCTTTGCTAAACAATGATCAGGAAATAACATGTGATCCTTAGCGGGCTTAATAACTACTTCTGCACACAGGTTAACTTTGCTTGAAATGAAATGGTTTATCAGGTTTAGAGAGTTTAGAGAGTTTAGGGGGTTTAGGGAGTCTAAAACGTTACGCGAGATTTTAATCCTCAAAAAACCACAAAGCATAAAGGGCTTAAATTAATTTCGCTTTCGGTTCAGCAGATAAATAAAGTATTTTTGCGCCTGAATAAATTATTGACCATGACACACTGCCGGAAACTTTCTATCCTGATCCCAGCTTATAATGAAGAACCCACTATTCATCTCATTCTTGATAAGGTAATTGATGTGCAACTGATCAATAATATTGAAAAGGAAATTGTAATTGTGAATGACTGCTCAAAGGATAAAACAAAGGAAAAAATTGAAGCCTATATTGCAACCCACCCCTCAACAAATTTTCTTTTTTACTCGCAACCGGTTAACCGGGGAAAAGGCGCTGCCATTCACAAAGCAATAGAACTTGCAACCGGCGATCATGTAATTGTGCAGGATGCAGATCTCGAATACGATCCCAATGAATACAACCTCTTACTGAAACCGGTTATTGATGGAGTTGCCGATGTTGTTTACGGTTCGCGGTTCGCAGGTGGAAACCCACACCGGATTCTGTTTTTCTGGCATACCATCGGCAACAAGTTTCTCACTTTCCTGTCAAATATGTTCACCAATCTGAACCTCACCGACATGGAAACCTGCTATAAATTGTTCAGGTCGGATATAATCAAAAAAATCTACTTCAGGGAGAACCGCTTTGGGTTCGAACCGGAAGTGACATCGAAGATTTCAAGAATAAAGAACATCCGGATTTATGAAGTAGGCATTTCCTACTATGGCCGAACTTACGATGAAGGGAAAAAGATTGGCGCCAGGGATGGTTTCCGGGCAATTTACTGCATACTGAAATACAATATCTTTAGTCGCAGGATGTTTAAGTAGGATGTTGAGTGGAATGCTCATTTATGATATAGACCGATAATGACAAAATCAGGGAATCGGGTCAGTCTGCTGCTAATGCTCTTAATAGCACTAAGTTTTTCTGCTATCAGATTTGCCAATCCACCGAACAATAATATATCGTACGATTATTACGGCTCTTACCTTTATTTACCAGCGCTTTTTATTTACGACGACATCGGCATCAGGAACTTTGAAGTAATTGACAGCCTTAACAGTATTTACAACAATACGCCGATGTTTTACCAGTTCAGCGCCGGAAGCGATGGCCAACTGGTAATACGTTTTTTTGCAGGCATGTCTTACATGTTCTTACCGGGTTTTTTTACAGGGCATATCATAGCCCTTTTGACCGATTATCCGGCCGATGGTTTTTCCCTCCCTTACCAGCGGGCATTGCTTGTAAGCGGAATGATCATTTCACTGCTGGGATTATTTTTTGCGCGAAAAATACTGCTGCGGTTTTTTGATGATGTTACCACAGCCTTATCATTGTTTTTTCTTTTTGTAGGTTCAAACCTAATTTTCTTTTATACTTACGGTAATGATGCCCCACATCTTTATCTGTTTACACTTTATACTATTTTTATCTGGCTTACCATCCGCTGGCATGATAAGCCGGGAACCGGTAAGGCTGCATTAATGGGGCTTGTTACCGGGCTGATCATTGTTTCACGTCCCAGTGAAATGATTTCACTCATCATTCCTTTAGCCTGGGGAGTTTATAATTGGAGGACTTTCAGGCAAAAAGTTGTATTATTAGTTCAGAATTACCACCATCTGCTAATAGCCCTGCTTATTATAATCTTAACTGTATTGCCGCAAATTATTTACTGGAAGGTAGTAACAGGGAGTTTTTTCTTTTCTCCTTACGATGATCCTTCCTCCACGCTAAAGCTCTCCGACCCTCAATTTACCAGTGTGCTTTTTGGTTTCCGTAAAGGCTGGTTTATTTATGCTCCAATGATGATTTTTACTGTTGTGGGATTGCTGATGATGTTCAGAAAATATCCGGGATATGCCTTGCCCCTTTTAATCTTTGTAGTTTTAAATACCTACCTGATTGCATCATTCACCAGCCTTATCAGTTTTGGATGGCGGGCGTTTATTCAATCCTACGCAATGCTCATCCTGCCGATGGGGGTCTTTATAAATTTTGTGATCACAAGGAAAAAAATCCTGCGAGCCATACTATTACTGATTTTGATTCTTCTTACCCTATTGCATCTTTTCAAAACCTATCAGTTGGTAATTGGGGTGATTGATGGTTCGCGCATGACGAAAGAGTATTTTTTTGCAACTTTTTTTTCACGCCAGGCTTCGCCCGAAGACAAGAAGTTACTGCTTATCGAACGGCCACATAGCGATGTTGAAGTACTCGAAAATGAAGAAGACTACAACTATCAGTTATTGAAAACACTAGATTTTGAGATCCCACTGAAAGGAAGAGATGCTTTTTATGATACCATTATTGTTTATAAAGGCCTCCATTCATTGAGGATGGATAATACAAATCCATATTCCGATGGATATGCAACTACTTTTAACGAACTGACAGATAATTACTATGCATGGATTAGGGCAAGCGCCTGGGTTTTTGCACCTGATACTGTATCAATGAAGCAATTGCGGCTGGTTGTTCAATTTGATAATGAAGGGAAAATCTATAAATACCGTAGCACCCTTTTGAGCGATGAAAAGTTTGCGGCTCAAGCCGGTAAGTGGAGCAAAATACAAATAGATTATCTTACCCCAGAAGTGGTTTCAAAAGATGACAGGCTGAAAGTCTATTTATGGTATGAAGGAAAAGAACCGGTTTACGTGGATAATCTCAAGATCGAATTATTCGACAGATAACCCTATTGATCTCCATTTCCCTGTTTACATAACTGATGTATAACCATTGATTGACTTTTTCCACAACGTCAGTTTTTGTAAATTCCATCCCGTTGCATTTCGCATTTCTATTTTCCTGAGCCAATTTAGAACATTTCTAAATCCGGAATGTTAAAACACTTATATCTTGTGATTTATTTAATTCTGTTCTTCATTTATTAAACCTTCTTTTCTCAAACACATTCAAGCCGTGAAAACCATACGATTACTTATACTATCACTAGCCTTTGGTGCAATTGTAGTAAATCTCAGCGCCCAGTCTGAACCCGGAAGTATTATACCTGGAAAAATGATGGTTCAACTATCTGATATGAACCAGTTGAGTGCATTATCGCAGGAATTCGCTCCCTTCAACTTTAAGGTTGAACGTATTCTTTCGCACAGGCTTAATATTGCTTTGGTTTCGTATGACGAAGCCGGCATTCTCGCTGAGGATTTATTGTCGCAGCTGCGGCAAAATTCTTTAGTTCGGCTTGCACAGCATGAACACGTACTTCAGTTGCGGGAACTTTCTTCCGACTCAATTCCTGACGATCCATTCTTCGGCCTTCAATGGAGCCTTCAGAACACAGGCCAGAGTGGTGGATTAGCCGGCGCCGATATTGATGCCCTGAATGCATGGGGAATTACAACTGGAGGATTAACTGCGCATGGCGATACGATTGTGGTTGCTGTGATTGATAGCGGTTGTGATGTTTTTCATCCTGACCTTAACCTGTTTAAAAACTGGAATGAGATTCCCGGAAACGGAATTGATGATGATAATAACGGTTATATTGATGACTTCCACGGCTGGAATGCCTATAACGGTACAGGAAATGTCCCAGCCAGTAATCATGGCACCCACGTTTCGGGTACGATTGGCGCTTTTGGAAATAATGGTACCGGGGTAACAGGTGTGAACTGGAATGTAAAGGTTTTGCCTATTGCCGGTTCATCAGGCAATGAGTCAACAGTGGTGGCAGCTTATGCCTATGTGTATGATATGCGCGCACTCTATGATGAAACTGATGGAGAGTATGGGGCATTTATAGTCGCAACAAACAGCTCATTCGGTGTTAACTTTGGTCAACCTGAGAATTATCCTATCTGGGGCGCTATGTATGATAGCCTTGGAACCCTGGGAATTTTGAGCGCTGCGGCAACAGCCAATCTCAATATCAATATTGATTCAGTAGGTGATGTTCCAACGGCATTCCCCAGTCCGCACCTTATAAGTGTGACCAACACAACCCACATGGATGTTAAAGCTACATCTGCAGGTTATGGCCTTGAAACAATTGACCTGGGCGCACCCGGAACCTCCATTTACTCTACACGTAATAACAATACTTATGGTTACAGCACCGGTACAAGTATGGCAACACCACATGTTGCCGGCGCTGTTGCACTTATACTGGCTTCAGCCGACTCAGTATTTATTGATTTTTACAAAGAAAATCCTGCTGCCGCTGCCCTCCAGTTAAAACAACATCTGCTTGATGGAACTGACTCGCTTGAAACGCTTCTAGGGCTTACAGTTTCAGGAGGAAGACTGAATGTTTTCAATCCAATGCTTATGCTATACAATCCGCTGCCCCAACTTTATGCTGACCTCGATTCAATTGATGTTTCGCTCTACCCTGATGAGGAAACCACAGCTGGATTTATAATTTCGAGCACAGGGATTGATTCACTCAGCTTTAATATCATTATCAAAGACAATCCCCAGTGGTTAAGTGTTGAACCAGATACCGGCATAATGGCCGGCGGTGATAGTATCACGATCACTGTTGACGTAAATACATTCGGACTTGAGCCAGAAGACTACCAGGCAATGATTATGATAGAAGGACAAGGCGGACAGGGAGATTCAGTAAAGGTAAAACTTCATGTTCTCAGGTTGGTGGGTATTGATGAACACATCACCCATAAACTCAAGGTAAATGTTATGCCCAATCCTTTCAGGGGTTCAACTACATTTCACATTGAGAACCCTGATCAATCATCGTTTGAAATTGTCATCATTGATTCACAGGGAAAGAATGTTACTATGGCACGTCCTTATACCGGTATTGGTTCAAACTTTTCATGGCAGTGGCATGGCACGGATACAAATGGCAACGCCTGTAGCGATGGTATGTATTTCTACAAAATTATAACTGGAAGTCATAGCTATTCCGGTAAACTACTTTTACAGCGCCTGGCTCCCTAGGTGTTAATTATTCTAGAAATCGTCATACAATGTAGGATTCTGTTGTTTCTTTTGCTGCCTGTGAAATAAATCGCAATCTGTTTCTACTTCCAGCCCATTTGCTGGCGGCTCAAAATCTCCAACAGAAATATTCAAGGTAGTATCAGCATAAATCTTTTGCATGTATAGCGCCCAGATCGGCAAGGCCATATTGGCGCCCTGCCCAAGTGACATAATACGAAAGCGTACACTACGATCTTCCCCTCCTGACCATACACCAGTGGTAAGGTCGGGTGTGATGCCCATGAACCAACCATCGGAGTTGCTTTGTGTTGTGCCCGTTTTACCGGCAATTGGGTTTCGCAACTGATACTTGCCCCTGAGCCTCATACCGGTTCCACTCTCAACAACCCCTTTCATCAGTGCCAGCATTAAATAAGAAGTTTCTTCGCTCATGGCTTCCTGGGTTCGTGGAATAAAACGGCTGATCACATTTCCATGCCTGTCTTCAATTCTTGTAACAAACACCGGTTCAATATAAACACCTTTGTTGGCATAGGTATTCATGGCACCTACCATTTCGTAAAGCGAAAGATCGGGAGTGCCAAGGCTTATAGCAGGAACCGGGTCAATTGGAGCAGTAACACCCATTTTCCTGATCATAGTAACCACGGCTTGAGGAGGATATCGTTTGATCAGGAAAGCTGAAACCCAGTTAATGGAATTCGCCAATGCTTCCTTCAGTGTTACCATTTCGTTTTCCTTGAACCGGGAAGAATTTCTTGGTTCCCAATACCCGCCAGTAGGCAATTCAACCGTTTGCTGTACATTAGGCACATAGCTGCATGGCGAGTAATCACCTTCCTGCATGGCAAGTGTGTATACAAATGGTTTGAATGTTGAACCTACCTGCCGGCGGCCCATGCTCACCTGGTCGTACTGAAAATGTTTATAATCAACGCCACCCACATATGCGCGTACATAACCGGTTTGTGGTTCCATTGACATTAGCCCTGAACGGATAAAGAATTTGTAATACCTGATTGAATCCATAGGAGACATTACTGTATCCTTTTCACCACTCCAGGTAAAAACCCGCATAGGTATGGCGGTTTTAAAATTCATATCAATTGAATCGGAAGGCATGCCAGCCTGACGGAGATTTCTATAACGATCGGAGCGCCGCTTGGATGATTCCATAATTTTTGCAATCTCTTCTCTTGCCATTGATGGCTCGAAATCAAAAGGCGCATTGCGGTCATTGCGCCAATGCTTGAAGAATGCGGGCTGAATATCAAGTGAAAGATGCTCGGTTACGGCCTCTTCGGCATATCGTTGCATTGTTGCATTGATGGTTGTATAAATCCGTAGGCCATCTTTATAAATATTGTGGTACGACCCGTCGGGCTTAACATTCTTATTGATCCAGCCATACAAATCATTATCTGCCCAATTTACTGAATCTTCAACATATCGGTCGCGTGAGTTGTATCGCTCAGGATCGGGCTTCCTCGCATACATGATAATACGAAGGTATTCACGCAGATAGGGTGCCAATCCTGCATTATGGTCCTGAATACGGTAGTTTGACATATCAATTGGCAATGCTCTGAATGCTTCAAAATCTTCGAGGGTAATAAAGTCGTATTTCTGCATCTGCGACATAACCACATTGCGGCGTCCAAGCGCCCGCTCCGGGCTGCGAACCGGACTAAACCAGGATGGGGCTTTTAGTATGCCAACCAGTGTAGCTGCCTCATCCACCGAAAGTTGATTGGGCTCTTTGTTATAAAACGTACGTGCAGCACTTTGTATGCCATAGGAATGGCTCCCAAAATCCACGGTATTGAAATACATGGCAATAATCTCTTCCTTACTATAATTGCGTTCAAGTTTAGCAGCTACCACCCACTCTTTGAATTTTACCAGCACCATGCCCAAAAATGTGCGGTTAGGTTG
Organism: Bacteroidales bacterium; assembly: GCA_014860575.1. Lineage (NCBI taxonomy): Bacteria > Pseudomonadati > Bacteroidota > Bacteroidia > Bacteroidales > Bacteroidales bacterium. Next base: position 288,795 of record JACZJK010000016.1, on the reverse strand, counting down.
GCGGGGAAACAGGTTCTTTGCCAACTGCTGTGTGATGGTTGAACCGCCTCCCATGTTTTTTCCGGTAACTATACCATAGGCAACCCTGCCAAATGCACGTACATCAATACCCGAATGGCGTGTGAAACGTATGTCCTCAGTGGCAACCAGGGCGTTAATAAGGTTAGGGGAGAGTTCGGAAAAAGTGATGTTTGTCCGGTTCTCAATAAAGTACTTTCCCAGTACTTCCTGATCGGCTGAAATGATCTCAGAAGCCAGATTGCTTTGTGGGTTTTCAAGAGTTTCGAAACTGGGCATAAATCCCAGCCACCCAAGTGATATTGAAACAAAAAGCAAGACAACAAATAAGATAGCTGTGACAAATGTAACCCAGAAGCGGATCAGGTACTTTCTAAAATTGTGAGTGTTTCCGGCTTTTTTAGCCATAGTGAATTTCTTAGGTTTTTATTCTGCCTGAGCTATGTTTTCAATGCGTATGCCAATATCAGCAATGCCTGGGAGTGTTTCATCGCGCATAGCCTGCTCAAGTGTAAAAATGTAATTCCCGGTATCGGGGAAGTTCATTCGGTCTTTGATCAGGAACCTGCTTTCCCTGATTTTGCCAACACCCTTGCCAAGCCATTGTCCGCTCCGATCGGCAAGCAGGCATTCAATTGTGTCGCGTGTGATCTCCTGGTCAGGATATGTGGTCGTAAAAAACAAGTAAAGATTACTATAGGCATAATCAGTTGTGTTCCGTACTGTAAAAATCAACCTGTAACTAGCTTCGGAATTGTCTACATTAACGCTGAATTCTTTGATATCTCTCATATCCCACAGCTCACCTTCCACTGGCTTGATTTCTTCATAATAGGCGTTATCATTGCAACTTGTGATCACAACTGCAAGAACCAACAGGAACAAAACTATTGGTTTTATTCCGGGGAAAACCCAAATTCGGCATGTTTGGCTTTTGTTAGACTGCATTGCTTAACAGAAGTTCATTTTCAAAATAACGCAGGTTGGAATGATTAATTATCATTATCGAACCGGGTGAGGTCGTCCTGTCCTAGGACGCTGCCAAAATCAACTTTTTGTTCCTTGGTTTTTGCAAAATCCTCAAGTTTTTCGGGCATTTTACCTTTTCGGTTATCATCAATAATCTCCTGAACCTTATCAATTGGTAAGGCCAAAAGGCTCCCGGAATCGTTAAAGTAGGAATACCACATCAAGCCTTTGAACACATCAGATTTTTGATAAAACGCATCGCCCTTGCGGGTTTTCAGCTTAATCTGGTTGTCCGGGAAACCCTGAAGCGCATCCACATAAGCTGCGTATTCGTAATTTAGGCAACATTTAAGCTTTGAACACTGGCCAGCCAGTTTCTGTGGATTCGGTGACAGTTGTTGTGCCCTTGCGGCATTGGTGGTAACAGACTGAAACCCTGTAAGCCATGTTGAACAACAAAGTTCTCGTCCACAGGAGCCAATTCCTCCAAGCCTTCCGGCTTCCTGCCTCACACCAATCTGACGCATTTCAACCCTTATGCGAAACTCCTCGGCAAGCAGCTTAATCAGTTCCCTGAAATCAACGCGGTCCTCTGCGGTATAGTAAAATATTGCCTTTGTTCCATCACCCTGGTATTCAACATCGTTCACCTTCATTTTCAAATTTAACTTTGAGGTGATTTCGCGGGTGCGAAAAATGGTGCGTTCTTCGCAGTTTACAGCCTGAAGCCACTTGTCAATATCTGTTGATCGGGCTTTTCGGTAGACTTTCTTTATGTCATTTTTATCAGGATATACATTCTTGTTGCGCATTTGGTATCTCACCAATTCACCTTTCATGCTAACGATACCGATATCATGCCCGGGCGATGCTTCAACAGCAATAATGTCGCCAACAAACAGATCCATATCATAGGGCAAGCGGAAAAAATCTTTACGGTTATTTTTAAACCTTACTTCAATACAATCGAATGTTTGCTGCCCAGGAGGAAGGGGAATTTCATCGAGCCAATTGTTTGAGTCTAGTTTAGCGCAACTATGGCGGAAGAGATTGTCATTTTTATCGTAAGGATCGGGCTTGCGGCAACAACCGCGGGTAAAAAAGGGATTATTTTCGGGATATCGCAGGGTCTCGTCATTCATTTCTGTAAGGCTTAGTTTTGATGCCAATTATTATTTAATCAGCAGGCTGCAGCCATTGAGGTCATCCTGCCTGAGTGTAACCAGCAAAAGTAATTAAATTTTACCAGCTTATTCTATTGTCAACGGCTTTTCAACATACGGTTGATCTTCAGCGAAAGATCCATAAAAAGAATAGAAGGGTTGGCATTGCGTTCAATATGATAAGCCGCTTCATTCAGCTTTTGGCTCAGATCTGGAATAAACTGGCTGGAAATGGTTCTCGTAAACTTCAACACGAATTCTCTTTCCTCGCCTTCGCGACGTAATATATCTTCTCCCTGAAGTTTAACAGCAAGACTCTCCCTAAGGATTTGTGAACCATAAGCAAGGAAAACCTTTTGTTTTTCCCGTCCCATTTTGACGATCCCGGAAATCCAGTTATTCACTTCCACAATGTTGACTTTTAAGCAAAGACGCATCCACTGCCTGAACTGAATGAAATATTCTTCTGAGCCTTCATCAGCCAGAAAATCAAGCGCTTCAATAATATTTCCGTCGGCAACCAAAGCTGCCTTGTGTGCATTTTTAGGTTCAACACCATAATTCTTTATCAAGGACGTACGAATATCATCATCGCTAAGTTTTTTCACTTTCACCAATTGCGTTCGCGAAAGAATAGTACTGATGATCTGCCCTGGCTCTTCAGCAACGAGCAGAAAAAGCGTTTTGTCAGGCGGTTCTTCAAGAATTTTCAGGATTTTGGGCGCGGCAGCGTGAAAGAGTTTCTCAACCATCCAGATAATCATGACCTTGTACTGCGCTTCATAAGATTTATAGCTCAGGGTTTTGATAATCTCGTTGCAGTCGTCGGCATTAATGATGCCTTGCTTGTTTTCAATGCCAATCGTATCATACCATTGCGCAAGATTGATATACCCCTTGCGATCAAGGAGAAGCGACCTCCACTTACTCACAAAACTCTTACTGACCGGCTTTTTAGGCACATCTTTCGTAGCTGCCACCGGGTAAACGAAATGGAGATCGGGGTGGGCCAATTGCTCAAATTTGTAGCAAGATGGGCAGGTTCCGCATGAATCATCCATATCCGGTGTTCGGCCAGTGCAATTGATAAACTGCGCATAAGCTATTGCCAAAGCAAGTTTTCCGCAACCCTCGGGTCCCAGAAACAACTGCGCATGGCTGATACGGCTGTCCCTTACCGTTTGAACCAGTTTTTCTTTCACGGCCTGCTGGCCTATAATGCCGGAGAATTGCATTGTTGTGTTTTAATCAGTATTCAAAGACCAGGCTCGGATCAAAACTTTTAAAATTATTGCTGTAAAAGAAGCAGCATAAAGGAACAGAATCCGGCTACAAAACCAGCCAATACCTGAGCAGGGCTATGAGCCATAAGTTTTAGCCGGGAAAATCCAGTAAGCCCACTTAAAAAAATCAGGGCAATGATAAGAATTGGAAGGTCTATCATAATTTTCAGCGATAGGCCTGTGAAGGCGCCCACCAGCCCTCCCATACCGATCATATGTACACTGATCTTCCAGAAAAAACTTATCATCAAACTTATAACAACAGTAACAAATGCCCCCAGCATAAAAAGAAGAAAAACCGGCGACAATTCAAGTTGCTTGAGCAGGTAATATCCCAAGTAATAAAAGACGGCTGTTATTACAAATGGCCAGATACGTTCTTCGCGTTGGTCCATTTGTATACTTTTGGTGATCCCGAGCCGCGACATAAGCAAAGCCGTTAGCATGGGCAATAAGCCAGTAATAATAAAAATCAATATCCCGATCATCCATTTTGCTTTGGATGGAATGCCCATGGAAAAGTAAACTCGCATGTTGAACAGGATTATCATTGCATACGTGGAAAGCAGCATGGGATGGAAAATGTAGGATATGGCCCGGGCTGTGGCTGTTTCGATACGTTCAAACATGTTTATCAGCAGTTTACAGTTCCTTTCTAAGCCTGGCGACCGGAATTTTCAATTGTTCCCTGTATTTGGCAACAGTTCGGCGGGCGATGTTATAACCTTTTTCTTTTAAGATATCGGTAAGCTGATCGTCGGTAAGCGGCTTGGTTTTGTCCTCGGCATCAAGGCAATCGGAAAGAATTTTTTTAATTTCCCTTGTGGAAACTTCTTCACCGCTATCGGTTTGCATTGACTCAGAGAAAAAGCTTTTTAACAACAATGTGCCAAAAGGAGTTTGTACATATTTACTGTTGGCCACCCGCGAAACAGTTGAAATATCAAGGTTCACAATCTCAGCAATATCCTTCAGGATCATAGGCTTCAGCTTGGTTTCGTCGCCATCGACAAAATATTCCCTCTGATAATCCATAATGGCTTTCATGGTGAGGTAAAGCGTATTTTGTCGCTGCCTGATGGCATCAATAAACCAGCGTGCCGAATCAATTTTTTGCTTGATAAACATTACAGCCTCTTTTCGTTGAGTATTGTTGTTGCCCCTGTTTTCTGAAAATGTTTCAAGCATGTCAACATAGGTGCGGTTTACACGTAGTTCAGGCGTATAACGATTGTTCAGGCTAAGTTCAAGATCACCATCTTTGTTGTGGATAAGAAAATCGGGGATCACATAATGGTTCACACGATCAGTTTCGCCCATTGAGTTGCCTGGTTTGGGGTTAAGCTGAACGATTTCATCTATGGCTTCTTTCAGCTCTTCTTCAGTGATCCTGGCTTTCTTCAGGATTTTATCGTAGTGCTTTTTTATGAACTCCTCAAAATACTTTTCAAGCAATAACACAGCGTTTTCAACGGCAGTGGTTTGCTCAAGCCGTTTAAGTTGCAACAGCAGGCAATCCTTTAGGTTCTGAGCGCCAACCCCGGGTGGGTCAAGGTCTTGAACCACTTTCAGCACTTCAACAATTTCCTCTTTGGTAGTCATCAGGTTTTGTGAGAACGCCAAATCATCAACCATTGCGCTCACTTCACGTTGCAGGTAGCCTGCATCGTCGAGGTTGCCGATAATGGTTTTTGCGATCACAATCTGGCGGTCGGTGAGGTTGCGCAAACCAAGCTGAGACATTAGAAACTCGTGAAATGTGGTGCCGGAAACAAATGGAACCTGTTTGTGCTCATCATCGCTACTGTTGTTGTTGGCAGCGGTTTTATATGATGGAATGTATTCATCATCATCCATATAATCGCTGATATCGAATTCTTCGTCAGGATCGTTGATGTCTTCCGGATTAGGTTCGTCAGTATCCTCATCGCTGCCTTGCGCTTCAATTTCTTCTGATTGAGTATTCTCTTCTGCATCTGATAATTCTTCCAATGCGGGGTTTTCCTCAATTTCCTGTTTGATCCTTTGTTCCAGCGCCATAGTGGGAATCTGCAACAGCTTCATCAGCATGATCTGCTGTGGCGATAGCTTCTGTAGTAATTTTTGTTGCAGTTTCTGGTTGAGCATAGTTGTTTTATTGTTGAGCTTCTTTGCTTATATCTTTCAGTTAATACCTGTTTATGCTAAAAAGTTATATCACATTAATCAATTTTCAGTATTCTCATCAAATTTTTATTGAGCAATCCACACAATAGCATTGTCAATTAAAATTTGCCTGTTCATGAACGTATGGTCTTAAATATTTGCCTGCAAGATACAAAATATATCTTATCCGATAGATTACAAAATCACTAAAAGCACATTAAAACTCAGCATTCTGAGGTGTTCTTGGAAACGGGATTACATCGCGGATATTGGCCATACCGCTCACAAACAACATCAGACGTTCAAACCCAAGTCCGAACCCGGCATGTGGTGCTGTACCAAATTTACGGGTTTCAAGGTACCACCACATTTCTTCTTCCGCAATATGCATTTCCCTGATCCGGCGATAAAGTTTATCGTAATCTTCTTCCCTTTGCGAACCGCCAATAATCTCCCCGATCCTTGGGAAAAGCACATCCATGGCCCTCACGGTTTTGCCGTCTTCGTTCTGTTTCATGTAAAATGCCTTGATCTCAATCGGATAGCCAGTGAGAATTACAGGTTTTTTGAAATGTTTCTCAACAAGGAAGCGTTCATGTTCGGCTTGCAGGTCAGTGCCCCAGGAAACAGGAAACTCCCATTTCTGCCCCGATTTCATCAGGATGTCAACAGCTTCGGTATAAGTAAGCCTTTCAAATTTATATTCAACCACTGATTTCAGGCGTTCGATCAATTCTTTATCATACATGTTATTGAGGAACTCCAGGTCGTCCATGCAGTTTTCCAGCGCATAGCGGATCAGATACTTGAGGAAATCCTCTGCAAGATCCATATCATCATATATATCATAGAAAGCCATTTCCGGTTCTATCATCCAGAATTCGGCAAGGTGGCGGGGTGTATTGGAGTTTTCGGCGCGAAAAGTCGGACCAAACGTGTAGACCTTTGAAAGTGCCATCGCCCCGAGTTCGGCTTCAAGTTGCCCTGAAACTGTCAGGTTAGTTTGCTTGCCGAAAAAATCTCTTGAATAATCCACAGAGCCGTCTTCTTTTAAAGGTGGGTTCTTAGCATCCAGTGTGCTTACCCTGAACATAGCGCCTGCACCCTCAGCATCCGATCCGGTAATGATGGGCGTATGGATATAATAAAAACCATTGTCGTTGAAATACTTGTGAATAGCGAATGACATAGCATGCCTCAGCCGGAGCACAGCGCCAAAAGTGTTTGTGCGCGGTCTCAGGTGAGCTATTTCCCGCAGGAACTCCAGTGAGTGGCCTTTTTTCTGCAAAGGATACGTTTCAGGGTCAGCAGTACCATAAACCACTATTTCTTTGGCCTGGATCTCCACTTGCTGTCCCTGACCCTGCGACTCTACCAATGTTCCGTTAACAGAAATACATGAACCTGTAGTTACAGATTTCAATGCCTCTTCGCCAAAAACCTGCACATCTGCCACAATCTGAATGCTATGTATAATTGATCCGTCGTTCAGTGCAATAAAGGCTATACTCTTGTTTCCCCTTTTGGTTCGCACCCAGCCTTTAACATTCACGGTTTGCCCGATTGGTAATTCGCCTGCCGGCTTCAGCAGGTCTTTGATCATTGTTCTTTTAATCTCTTCCATATGATGCTATCTGATATTTTCTGCAAAAAAACGATTTTTTTAGGTGCGGGCAATCAGGCTTGTAAAAATCAAAGCTTTCCAAAATACTATTAATTTGTGATGCAGTAATTCAGTGATGCAGTAATGCAGTTTGGCGGGAATGTTGCTTAGTGCTTGTCCCCCTTTGGAAAAGGGGGTTAGGGGGATTGACCTTAATTATCTTGTTTTTAAATTTAAGCCCAGTGTGACTTTATACTATGTCAAATCACTTTATGATTTTCGATGCTCTGAAAGAGCAGCCAATTAGTGATTCGATAAAAGGATAACCCTCCCGCTCAGGATAAATCTTTAATTTTGCCTCAATGTCAGATTCATATTCTATACAACCCCTCAATTCCTGGCTTGGTGAACACGAACGCCCTGCTGTTATCAGCGGGCCATGCAGCGCTGAATCGCGTGAGCAGGTATTGGCCATTGCCCGGCAACTGGCGAAGATCCAGCTCGTTAAAGCGTTAAGGGCTGGTATCTGGAAGCCGCGGACACGTCCATCAGCTTTTGAGGGCGTAGGTGAGAAAGGCTTGAAATGGTTGCAGGAAGTGCAGGCTGAAACCGGGCTGAAAATTACCGTTGAAGTCGCCAGGCCAAGCCATATTGAGCAGGCTCTGTCGCATGGTATTGATATTCTTTGGATCGGGGCACGAACCACCGGCAATCCCTTCTCTATCCAGGAACTGGCGGAAGCACTGCAAGGTGTTGATGTTCCGGTTATGGTAAAAAACCCGCTGAATCCTGACCTGAAACTCTGGCTTGGTGCTCTCGAACGCTTCAACCAGGCAGGCATCACAAAACTTGCCGCAGTTCACCGTGGCTTTCATTGTTATGACGAAGGCCCTTACCGCAACAATCCACGTTGGGAAATCCCAATTGAGCTGAAACGTTTGGTTCCAGGCTTGCCTATTTTGTGCGATCCGAGCCATATTTGTGGGAACCGCCACATGATTGCTGAAGTTTCGCAGAAAGCTCTTGACCTGGAAATGGACGGGCTTATGATTGAAACCCATACTGACCCTGATAATGCGATTACCGACAGCAGTCAGCAAATTGTTCCTGAAGCGCTTAAAAACATCCTCAATAATTTAACCATCCGGATCGAAAAAGGCGACCAGGAATTTAGCGATAAGCTTAAAAACCTTCGTAGACATATTGATCGCATTGATAAAGAACTCATTGAAGTGCTCGGAAAACGCATGAACATTGTGCATGAAATGGGTGAGTATAAACGGGATCACAACATCACCATTTTACAAATTGAGCGTTGGCGCGATATCATCAACAGTCGTCTCAAAACTGCTGAGAAACTTGGCCTCGACAGGGATTTTTTGCTCAGGTTATTACAACTGGTACACAATGAATCTATCCGGATGCAAAATGAAATCCTTAACAGGAAGTAAAGTTTTGATTTCGCTGGGATTTGGGTCAAAAGAATTCCTAAAAATATATTTCCGCCACGATTCTGTCAAATGCTACGCCTTTTGCAATAAGCACATCACGGGTGTCAACCACCATTTCTGCACTTCCGCACAAAAAGAACTGAACGCCGAAAGGGAGTTCCGGTAATTGTTCCAGGTAGCTTGTGACACGCCCGTGAAAACACCCATCTTCTTTGGAACCACTGCAACATCGTATATAGTTCTCCCCGAGCGCGTGTGAAAAATCGTCAGCGAAATAAAAATTGTCAGATTCCCGCACTCCGTGAATCAGGTTTTTTTGCTGAAACAGACCAGCATCCAGCATTGACTTAAAAGGTGCAACTCCGGTTCCTCCGGCTATCCACCACGCAGGCTCCTGATTCCCGAAAAAGGTTCCAAAAGGCTTTGTTATCAAAATATCATCGCCATCGTTGAGTTGGGCAAGTCTAGGAGATAAAAGGCCTTCGGGTCTTTCATCAAATAATAATTCAATATAAGTTTTGAAATCCGATCCGGCGATGCTGTAAATCCGGGGGGGATAAATATCTTTCAAACCCAGGCCAACTACCTGACCTGGCTTAAAATCATGGAGCATAGGAATGCGGAGCAGATGTCCGCTTGTGCCTGATATTCTATGGCTGATAACATGCGTTTGAAAAAGTTCCACTTTGCTGTTTTTATAATCCAAGTGAACTGGCAATCATTTCAGCAATATCAAGGTTTTTGACCTCTTCTTCCTTGTTTTTATATTTAATGCCATCGGTAAGCATGGTCATGCAGAAAGGACAGGCAGTGGCTATAATACCGGCATTAGTTGCCAATGCTTCTTCGGTTCGCTCGGCATATACTTCCTTGCTGCCTGGTTCAGCTTCCTTGAACATCTGTGCGCCACCGGCCCCACAGCATAAAGCGAAACTTTTGTTACGCGGCATTTCAACTCGATCCGTTTCAAGCGCATCAATCACCTGGCGGGGAGCATCATAAATATTGTTTCCGCGACCCAAATAACAGGGGTCATGAAAAACAACTTTCTGGTTGTTAAACATATCTTTTGGAACCTTCAGCTTTCCTTCATCTATCATTTGCTGAAGAAATTGCGAATGATGAATCACTTCGCCACGCCATCCGACATCAGGATATTCATTCAGGAAAATATTAAAGCAATGTGGACAGGTGGTGATCATTTTTTTCACTTCATAGCGTGTTAGCAATTGTACAACCTGCGCAGCCTGCATGTGAAAAAGCATCTCATTTCCGGCGCGTCGGGCTGGATCGCCATTGCAGGTTTCTTCTTTGCCGAGTATGGCATAACTGACCCCGAGGTGGTGCAGGATTTTCACAAATGCCCGGGCAACTTTCTGGTAGCGATCGTCGAAAGCACCTGCGCAGCCCACCCAATAAAGATATTCGGGTTTTGTACCCTGCTGGCTGAGGTCGGCCATAATTGGAACCTTGATTGTATGTGTCATTGTTTTAAAGGCTTTGATATTTTTAAGCATTCAGGCTTTCAGTCCATTCGAGCCTCTCTTCCGGCCCACGCTGCCAGGGCGCCCCATTGTTTTCAATATTGGTGAACATCATATTGAGCCCGGCAGGTGCGGCTGCCTCTTCCATGACAAGGTAGCGGCGCATGTCTAAAATCAGCGTTGGGTGGTTGATATTGATCGGGCATTCCTGTGCACAGGCATTGCAGGTCGTGCAAGCCCAAAGTTCTTCTTCGCTTATGTAATCACGGATAAGGCTCTTGTTGTCTGAATAGTCAATTCCGTTTTTAATGAGGCCGGGTCCTTTTTCTTTCATGCGTGCACGTAGATCAACAAAGATTTTTCGGGGCGAGAGCTTTTTACCCGTTATAGCTGCCGGGCAAACTGCTGTGCACCGGCCACACTCAGTGCAGGCTAATGCGTCAGCGTAATTCTTCCAACTTGTATCCTCCACATCTTTGACCCCAAAACGGCTGATGGGTGGTGCTTCTACGTTGGCGGCTTCGGGGTTCATCATCAGTTTTACTTCGTTCATCACATTTCCCATGTTTGGAAGGTATCCCAATGGTTCCAACCGGCTCAGAAAAACATTGGGAATTGATGTAAACACATGGAAGTGTTTACTGTAAGGAAGAATATTGGCAAAGATAAAAATGAGCAGGATGTGTGCCCACCAGTTGACCTCATGGAATATATTCGCACCATAAATGGTCATGCCGGAGGTGATGTAACCCGCCAGCCATTGGCTCACAGGATAAACGCCAATTTGATTGTTCCCATGCAGCGCTACATATCCGATATTCATGCCCAGCAACGATACCATCAACAACAAGATCATGGTAAGGGCAATGTTTGCATCAATCTTTGAGATCGTTTTTATCTCTTCACCCTTGAACCTACCGATGCTTAGAAAGAGCCTGCGTGCAAGAAAAACGAGAATAGCGATTAATACAATGGCAGCAAAAACATCGCCGCTGCCGATAATAATATCATACACGATGCCGAAAGTTCCAAGTACTCTTTCGGTTCCGGCAAGTCCGTCAATCACCATTTCAAAGCTCCCAAAGGTAATCACCATAAAGCCCCAGAAAACCAGGGCATGCAGCAAGCCGGTAAATGGCCAGCGTAATATTTTTGACTGGCCGATAGCAACTTTAAGTGTGATATTTATTCTTTTCCCGATATTTCTTACAGGAAATGCGGATTTGGTAAGATTGAAAAAGGAGAATATGCGGCTCATCGTCCAGGCAAAAACTCCCAGTGTGATGAGTAATACGAAAAGGAATATTAACTGTTTGGCCATAATGAATCAATTTTGGTAAATCAGTAGGCCAAAGTAATAATTATTTATGAATCAGTAGACAAATTGAATCAACATGAAAAGTATGCAGCTTAGAATATGGCATTTATCGATCAAGAAACTCCCTGACAATTTCAACCAACTCTGTGTGTGCAATGGTTATTTCACAGTTTACAACGGTGATGTCGAATTTAGAAGCGAACTGCATTTCCCATTCCGCTTTTTTAACACGATTGATAATTTGCTCTTCGCTATCACTTTGTCTTTTTCGTATCCTTTGCTCAAGTACCTCAATGGATGGAGGCATTATAAATACAGCCAATGCGTTGTCAGCAAATTGTTTTTTGATATTCAACCCTCCAATCACATCAACATCAAAGATCACATGATGGCCTTTTGCCCAGATTCTGTCCACTTCGCTTCTTAGCGTACCATAAAATGATCCGGCATAAACCTCCTCCCATTCAACAAATTCGTTATTCTCAATTTTCGTTTTGAACTCCTCAGCAGAAAGGAAATAATAATCCACACCATGTGTTTCGCCTTCTCTTTTGGAACGGCTGCACGCTGAAATTGAAAACTCAATATCAGCAAACTCAGAGAGTAAATACTTAACCAGTGTTGTTTTTCCGGCCCCGGAAGGTGCAGAAATAATGATCATTTTGGGTTTCATAGTTTGCTGTTTACAGGATGTTGAGCAATTGCTCTTTCACTTTCTCAAGTTCATTTTTCATCTCAACCACAATCTTCTGTATATCGGCATTGTAGGCTTTCGATCCAAGGGTATTTATTTCGCGGCCAATTTCCTGTGCGATGAAACCCAGTTTGCGGCCTTGAGAAACATCATCCGAAATGGTTCGTAAAAAATCATTGCAATGTTTCTCAAGCCGGAGTTTTTCTTCGGTAAAATCAATTTTCTCAAGATAATAAATGATTTCCTGCTCAAAGCGGTTGTTGTCAATTTGTATGCGCTGCTCAATCTGAGCGAGGTCTGACCGCAATCGTTGGCGTATGTCTTCGATCCGTTTACCTTCAAACGGTTTTGTTTCCTTTAAAAGTTCCAAAATTGCATTGATTCGTTGACGGAAGTCTTTTTCGAGTACAGCACCTTCAAAAATTCTGAATGCATCAACCTTCTCCAGGGCTGTTTCAAACATGCGCATGATCAACTGCTTATCTTCTTCACTCATTTCGGATGCCGATTGAGTAACTACATCCGGTAAGCGAAGAACCGTAGACAACAAATCTGCAGTAATTGGTAAACCAACCTCAGAACCTAATAATTGAAGTTCATTCAGATAATGTTTTGCTAAATCGCGATTTACTTTATAGTCCGAAAAGTCTGTCTCATTTTCGAGGGTCATATACAGATCAACCTTGCCGCGATCAATTTTACTTCCTAGCATAGTCCTAATTTCAGGCTCCAAATCCCTGAATTTTGCTGAAAGCCGAAGATTGGCATCAAGGGTTTTGCTGTTAAGGGTTCGTACTTCTATAATTATCTTTTTACCTTTTATGGAGCCGGTTTCTTGTCCGAAACCAGTCATTGATTTAAGCATAGCGAATCATTTTCAGCAAAGATAATCAGTAATAAGTTGCTTGCAAATTAAAAATAAGTGCGTATTTTTAAACTTTCTTTTTACAACAACAGCATAGTATAGATAATTCTTCTTAGAATTGTATAATATTTCAAAATGGCCACGAGAAAATCATTGCTGCTGTTTTTCGTGTTTCTGTCTGTTTTCAGGCTTCACGCTGGCGAAATTGACAGTCTGGAGATTTTATTGCCCAGATTGAAAGGAAAGGAAAAGGTAGATGTACTGAATCGGCTCATACAATTGAATACCCGGTCGAACCAGGACAAATCCATACAATATGGAAATGAAGCGATAGAACTGGCAAACAAAATTAATTATCAGCAAGGAATCGCCAGTGCCCATCATTATATTAGCACTGCTTACTATTATATATCCAATTACAGTAAGGCACTGGATCATCTATTGTTAAGCCTGAATATTTATGAAGCTGTAAACGACTCAAATACTGTTGCTGTTTTGCAAAATAAGATAGCAATTAATTGCAGGATGCTAGGAAGGCATGAAGAGGCTCTTTCGTATACATTCCGGACACTCAGGCATGCGGAATCAATCGCAGATTCGTCTGCTATGGCTAATGCATTTAACAATATTGGCGGCATATACAAGGATCTTAATAACTATCAAAAAGCCGCTGAGTATTACACAAGAAGTCATGAAATCTCCCTGCGAAATAATTTGGAAAAAATCCTATCAAATACTTATAACAATCTTGGGATTATCCATAGATTTCAAAACAATTACGACTCAGCAATTGAGTACTATCAAAAAGCCATTGAAATTGATCTAAAGCTGGGAAATAAGCGAGAAGCAGCTCAGGGCTTGAACAATATTGGAAAGAGTTATAGTTTTATGGGCAGGCATAGTGAGGCCATTGAGTATTTTGAATCTGCGCTTGCTATTAACATAGAAATTAATAATCGTGAGAGCCAGTCCGTTTCGTTGATGAATCTTGGTCAGGCATATGCTGATTTAGCACAATATAATCTGGCATTATCCTATCTGGAAAAATCTTACGAATTAATTGAATTGACCGGCAACATCAATCGTCAGATATTGGTAATGAAAGAGCTGGCACGTGTGCAAACGGCTGCGGGGCACTTCCAGGATGCAGCATCAAATTATCAAAAGCTACTGGTATTAAATGATTCCTTGAATATCCAGCAAAAGCGGGCCATAATTTCAGAAATAGAGGCTAAATATGAGTTTGAGAAAAAGGCGCAGCTAATTGAGAACCTAAAGCAGGAGAATAATATTCAAGAGCTTAGGTTAAATGAAAGCCGCATAATTACCTATGGCTTTGCAATGCTATCGCTCGCCATCATTATTATTGCATTCCTGCTTATCCAGAGAAGCAAATTGTACGCCTCACATAAAAACGCATTGCTCGAACAAAAGCTTTTCCGAACACAAATGAATCCGCATTTCATCTTCAACGCATTAAATGCTATACAAAGCTTTGTCTATAAGAATGAACCGGCAGAGGCAGGTAAGTATTTATCAAATTTTGCCCGCCTTATACGTTTAGTACTTACCAACTCCAGGGAAGAATATATCACGCTAGATAACGAAATCAGAACCCTTGAGTATTACCTACAACTGCAAAGATTAAGGTTTAATAACAGGTTTGAATACAATATAATAATTGACGCTGCCATACATCGTGAACTCATTATGGTGCCTCCCATGCTTGCTCAGCCATTTATCGAAAATTCAATTGAACATGGAATACAGCACCTTTCAACACAAGGCAATATTGATATTGAATTTAAAATTATTGACAAGTGGATATATTTCAACATTCAGGACAATGGCATTGGAATTAACCAATCAAAGCTAAACTCACAGGAGCAATTCATTAAACATGATTCACTGGCATTAACTATCACTGAAGAACGGCTGAAGCTTCTTAATAAAAACAACCCGCAAAAAATTGAATTAAAAATAATAGAAACCCTCAACGAAAATAGTGAAGCAAAAGGCACTTCTATAACTTTTAATATCCCATACCGTACCATTAATGATAAGCATCCCACAATCTGATTGTAGAAAAATTAAATGCCAAACGCTATGATTAAAACAATAATAGTTGACGATGAGAGCCGTTCACGAGAGACAATATTTGAACTATTGAAAATGTATTGTGATAATATAGAGGTTGTTGATCAGGCTGAGGATGTCAAATCTGGTTTGCTTTCAATCAGAAAACATAATCCGGATCTGGTGCTGCTCGATATTAAAATGCCTGATGGTACTGGGTTTGACCTGGTAAGGCAGATTGAGCAAGTCAATTTCAAAATCATCTTCATCACAGCCTATGAAGAATATGCCATCAAGGCTTTTAAGTTCAGTGCCCTTGATTATTTATTAAAACCCATAGACCCTGAGGAGCTCACACTCGCTATAAGCAAGGTGAGCACTTCACTGCACAATGAAAATCTTAGCGCACGCATCATGGATTTCATGACATATATAGATCATTTTCGCAAACAAAGTGATGGGAAAAAAATCATACTCAAAACCTCCGAGAACATTTATGTTGTTGACACCGATGACATTATCAGTGTTGAATCCGACCAAAACTATAGCCGCTTCCACCTGATTGATGGCGAACCTATCTTTGTTTCGCGAACCATGAAAGATTATACAACTATGCTCGATGGAGAAGCTTTTTACAGGATTCATCAATCTTTCATAATAAACCTGAAACATGTTAAACGTTATAACAGAGGCGAGAATATCTGCATTATGAGCGACGGGTCAAAAATTCCTGTTTCTTATAGAAAAAAAGATGAATTATTTAGCCTCTTTAAGACAATTACGACATTGTATAAATGACGAATACCCGGAAAACCCCTACGAATAATAATTAAATCCATACACTTATACATTTGTCAGCTTTTACGTATTACAATTTCTTATTATTGCCGCGTGATTCATTAATCAGAATTGACATAGTTCAGGCAATTATTGTAATGCTGTAAAATCCGGTCGGGTTTTGGCACTTTCGCTTCAAACATGAAGGCATCTTCACACTACAGATTTTCATGTTTTAAATAAATGCGTCAATACATCAGCAAGAATTGCAATAATTGCCTGTAACACAAGATCGTGTACTAATTTAACTTTGCAAAACAATGACGACTCAGGCTGATGGTACTGAAACAATACCGCTAAAAACCCTTAAAGCTGAATCTTTTAAGGGAAGAGACTGGTGGTCGCTGGAAACAATCACCGTTGACAACAATTACATTATCTATAAGAAGAGATCCTCCCTCTTTGCACCGATGTTTACGATAACTGTGCCCAGGTTAAGCATCAGGAATATAGAATTTACCGAAACACTATCTGGCACCTTGCTTAAAATAACGACCCTCTCAAACAATAACATTTTTTCACGCAATTTTACGAAAGCCGACATCAAAAGAATTAAAAGTTTATTACTGTTTTAGCACAGCTTCCGATTATTTCAACAACCATTGGCAACACCAGCCATCCGGAAACAAGTTCACAATTGCACTTGTATTTTTCATTTGTGCTTTTTTTATACTTTCGCTTCAGCATACAGTTGTATGTATTAAATCAGCGCCCCCTATATTTCCATGATGGAAGAAAAATCGGATCGATACCAGGTGTTTGATCATCCGCCTTCTTTGTATGAGGCTATGCTTGAGGACATAGACCAGGCCAAAGAGTATATTTATCTTGAAACCTATAAATTTGGTAATGATAGCATCGGTAGCCGGTTCAGAAATGCACTGACAAAAAAAGCCAGGGAAGGAATTAAAATTAAAATTTTGATTGACTCCTGGGGTGCCGCAGTTCCGCTAGCTTACTTCAGCGAAATGATGCGCTTCGGAGCAGAAATCAGGTTCTTCAAAAAGATAGTGCTTGCATTTGATTTCTTTACAAAAAATCACAGGCGTAACCACCGGAAATTACTTATCATTGACGATCACATCACCTATATTGGTTCAGCCAATATTGCAGGGCATTCTATTAAATGGAGAGAGCTTCAATTAAGGCTGAAAAGTAAAATTGCAGTTCACTTTAAACGATCCTTTCTGGCTAGTTTCAAAATCTATAACAAGTATATTTTCAACAAATTCACTTATAGAAAAGCAGTTTTCTATTGCGACTTCGAAATCGTTCAGGATATTCCTTCTATTTATCGCCAACGGATTAAAAAACGATATGAAGACCTGATTAAAAAAGCACAAAAGGAAATTATCATCGAAACGCCTTATTTTGTGCCGGGTTTCAAACTAAGAAAAGAGTTGATTGAAGCCGCCATACGGGGTGTGGATGTGAAAATCCTGATGCCCGAGCATTCTGATGTCAGGATAGTTGACTTAATCCGCAACAAATACCTCGGGCATATGTATCGCAATAATGTCAAGATTTTATTCTACACCCCGGCAAACCTTCATGCCAAGGCTGTCCTCATTGACAATAAAACTTTTGGAGTCGGATCAGCAAACTTCGATTATCGCAGTTTCAGGTATTTGCATGAAATCGTGCTTTTTGGCAGCAATGCAGAAACAATAAGGCTGTTGAGGACCCATTTGGGTGAAACACTGAATTACTGTATCCCTTTTAACTATGATGCCTGGAATAACCGGCCGGTTATTGAAAAAATCCTGTCGCAACTGCTAATTCCCTTTCGACATCTATTCTAAGCGCAATTTGATTTTTGTCAATATTTCTCATTCAATGCTTTCCTTTTCAGGTTCACAAAATAAACGCCTGCAAAAATTAAGAAAGCCGCAATTGCCTTTATCCAGGTAACCGCCTCTGTAAACCAGATTAAACCAATAATTCCAGCCATCAGAGGCTGCAAATAAATATAATACCCCACTGAACTGGCTTTCAGGTATTTTAAGCCAAATATTGTAAGCAGGTAGGCAATCACTGTGGTTCCAATTACAATGAATACAAGTGAAAGTAAGGTGTTGCCGGTGAGAACCTGCATTTTGAAGTCAAGTAATGTGTGCATGGTAAATGGTGTAACTGCAATCAGCCCGAAAACAAAAACCCATTTCATAACCGTAAAAGGATGATAAATTTCCATGATGGGTTTGATGAGTACAAGATATAATGCATACGCCACGAGGTTGATAAGGATAAAAATATTGCCTAAAAGATCGCCTCTGAAAACTGCAACGTCTTTGCCTGAAATGATGAGCAACAAAGCGCCGGCAGCGCCTAGGATCACACCCACCATATTAATGAATAATACCTTTTCCCTGATTACCCATGCAGCAAAGATCAATACCATAATAGGACTGGTAGCATGCAGGATGGCAGCGTCAACTGGCGTAGTCAGGTTGAGACCTTCAAAGAAAAAAATCTGGTTAACAGCTACACCTAATGCACTCGATAATGCAATGAGTAAAAGATGCTTTTTAGATACAGTTTCTTTTTTAAAGGTAAGCGAAAGCACCCAAAATAATACGGCTGCACTGAAAACCCTGATAAAAATAATCTGACGCGGAAGCATTGGATCAGGCATTATTCCTTTGGCAATCCAGTAATTGGCGCCAAAGAGTAGTCCGCTGACCAAAAGAGCTATATGTGCTTTTACCTTATTACTCACGATCCGCAAAATTGCAGCTAATATTGATGATGTAAGAACCTGTAATAAAAAAAGACTTATCGTGCTGATAAGTCTTTAATTAAAAAAATCATTTAATATGTTACGAAACAGCAATTTGCTTACTTAAACGTGCTTTTGATTCTTCAGGTTTTGGGAGCTTAATCTGCAGAATTCCATTTGCATAATCAGCAGCTATTTTTTCAGTATCCACTACCTTCGGCAATGAAAAAGCACGTCTGAAAGTTCCATAGTCAAATTCACGACGGATATAATTAATGTCCTGACCATTGGTCTTGTTTTTATCGCAGGACACGGTGAGTACATTGTTTTCAAGATCAATACGAACATCCTCCTTATTATATCCAGGCGCGGCAATATGAATTTCAAAGGCGTTTTCATTTTCAATGATGTTTGCCGCAGGGATGCAATCGCAATTTTTCTTGTCAATACCTTCCATTGACTTTGTGAAAATATCATCAAAGATATCGGAAAGGCGGGCGGGTTGGCTCCAGCGAATGATTGTCATGTTATTTTCCTCCTTTAATTTAAAATAGTATTAATGTTTACGGCGCTTTTTCAAGAAACGTACCAGCAGCTAAAATCCAATTTACTCCATGCAAAATGCGCCAATTAGTCATCAGCTGAATTTATGCTCCGGCCTTTTTGTCTTCCGAACCAAGGGCAGTTTTCTTTGTTATTACATGTACTATACGAAATCATAAATTTATTGCTACATCGTTAGTATTGCTCTATAACCTGAAATAACCCATCCTTATGCCAGCCCGCCATCGTCAGGTACTCCGTTTCTTTTCATTCTGGCGCATTGCCATACCTATTTTTATTGGCCTGGCAGCGGCAACAGTTTTGTTTATTCGCGACTTTGATCCTGATCTGTTTTCAAATATTCAATGGGCGACGTATCCGGCACTTTGGTTTCTACTGGTCATCGTCCTGATGGTCATAAGAGATTTGGCTTACATGTACCGCATCAGGTTATTGACTGATGGAGAAATCACCTGGAAAAGAAGCTTTCAGGTGATTATGTTATGGGAATTTGCCTCTTCTATAACCCCTTCAGTTGTTGGTGGAGCGGCTGTTGCGCTATTCGTGGTTCGCAAAGAAGGAATTAACATGGGCAGGACAACAGCTGTGGTTATGACAACGGCCTTACTCGATGAGCTCTTTTACATTATTATGGTTCCGGTTGTGATATTTATCGTTGGAACCAGCAACCTATTTATTTCAGAACCCAGTTTTGTGATCGCAGGCCTAAAGTTCAGCAGCAAAGGGGTTTTTCTTATTGGGTACCTGTTTATACTGGTTCTCACAGGCATCATTCTATTTGGAATTTTTATTAGCCCCGGCAAGGTAAAACAGCTTTTGGTAAGCGTTTTTAAAGTTCGCTTTCTTAGGCGGTGGCTGCCACAGGCTGAGCAAACCGGCGATGAACTTATCACAACCTCTGCGGAAATGAGAAGCAAGTCATTGCTTTTTTGGCTCAAAGCTTATCTAGCTACAATCGTCTCATGGACAGCTCGCTTTTGGGTGGTTAACGCACTTATTATGGCTTTTGCACCTGTTAGCGAACACTTCCTGATATATGCAAGGCAACTTATAATGTGGGTAATTTTACTTATAAGCCCAACGCCCGGGGGTAGCGGTATTGCTGAATATTTTTTCCCACTCTTTCTTGGCGAATTTATAGGCGCAGGGCTTAGCACTCCCCTGGCTATTTTGTGGAGGTTAATCAGTTATTACCCCTATATTTTTATCGGGGTATTGGTGTTGCCGATATGGTTTAGAAGGGTTTACTTCGGAAAGCGAAGGAGCATCAGGTTCAGGAGTTCCTGATTATCCGCAATGGAAGTATTGGTTAACAAGCTTTAGAATTTTACCCTGGTCATGCTGTATGTCATCCCTGAGGTTTTCATCATTGTAGGATCGTAGCATTTTTGCTGTGCCTTCAATCAGGCTTAGCGGGAAAACACCATACTTCATGTACATCTCTTTTTGTTCTTCAAGCCGTTTCGCTGAATCCCAGCACGAAAGTGGCAACTGTTTGAGTTTTGCCACTTTTGACTTATGCTCATCAGCGAAAATATTCACATCCACGTAAGTATCTTCAGCATATTTCAGCGCATTCCCCATTTCAAGTCCATGACGTGCTGCAACAGCTAATCCGGCCAGGGTCAGATACACATCAGCCGATCCATCCGGACAACGAAATTCTACGGTTTGAACATCCTGGAAATCTGCATTGTGCTGTGGCTCGGCAGGGTTGGCATCATTGATCATGTTATGCTTGCCGGTCCAGCCTAACGGAACCCTTACAAGAACAGAGCGGTTCCTGTCGCCCCAGCAGATATTGGTTGGCGCTTCCTGGTGAGGAACCAACCTGAAGTATGAGGTAGGATTGGTATTTCCAAAGGCGGTTAGCGAAGGTGCCAGATCGAGATACCCGGCAATGGCCTTGCGTGCAATATCGCTCAGACGACCATCCTGGACCATCAGGTTCTTTCCGTCTTTTAAAAGTTTGGTATGAAAGTGTAAACCGCTACCAGCTTTCCCGGCAGTTATTTTTGGGGCAAATGTGATGTTCACGCCATATTTCTGAGCCAATGTGCGCAATATCCACTTGGCAATGACGAGTTGATCGGCTGCATCTTCAACATCAACCGGCATAAATTCAATTTCATTTTGCTCATAGTCGAGGTTGTCAATATGAAAATTTCCAACTTCGGAATGGCTGTATTTCAGCACCCCGCCCGCTTGTGCAATGGCAACCATTGCATCATTCCTAAACTGTTCCCATTTAACAAAAGGCGTAGATTCGTGATATCCTCGCTGATCGGTTGCACTGAAAAGTGATTGTTTCTCACTGATTACATAATATTCAAGTTCTCCCATAGTCTGGTATGTGTAACCCGTTTTATCCTTCAAAACCTGGTGCGCTTTGCGGATGATATTTTCAGGGGCAGAGGCCAGTGGATCGCCATCCTTATTATAATATGAACACAAAATATCCAGCGTGGGAATTTGGTTGAAAGGGTTCAGGAAAGCGGTCCTGTAACGTGGAACCACATAAAGGTCGCTTGACCCGGCTTCTATGAATTTGAATAGGCTTGAGCCATCAACACGTTCACCCTGGGTTAAAATGGTGTTGAGATGCTTGCGGTTGTTGATCACAAAATTGAGTGTCTTTAACCTTCCATCACCGGCCACGTAACGAAAATTGATCATTTCGATGTTGTGGTCTTCTACATACTTGATGAGATCGGCCTTGGTAAAATCTTTTGAGGGTTTGTTCAAGTACTGAACCAGTGGGTTCGGATTGAGTTCGATGGAGTTCTGCATAAAAAATGTTTTCCGGGTTTATATAACAGGGTTGCAATTATTAAGCGCTCAGCTAAAATGGGGAGCAAAGTTATAATTTTTAGTTGAATTGGATAATTGCAGGCGCATCGCAATTATTGATCACCGATTACAATTCACCAATTACCGCTTATTATCAGCCATATCCTTCAAATAGAAATCAACCAGTTTTTGTGCAGCCATATATGCGCTGAACTTCTGATCGGTAAGACCTGCTTCAATTTCTCTCATCATCGCGGCAAGCTTTTTATTCTGCCTGAAATGAAACATCAGAGTACCCTCAATTGTATTCATCATGATGCTGTGATCCTGGTTTTTACGACGCTTCTCAAAGTAATTGTTAGCTGTGGTGAAAGCCAGATAATCTTCAACGATCTGCCACACCATGTCAATTCCGGTGTTGTTTATCGCTGAGCAAACTTCAACAATGGGTTTCCAGCCGCTATCAGAAGGGGGGAAATAATGCAGCGCATTTTCAAGCTGTGATTTGGCAAGCAATGCTTTGGGAAGATTATCAGCCTCGGCTTTGTTGATCACAATGGCATCGGCCATTTCCATGATGCCACGTTTGATCCCCTGCAATTCATCGCCGGCGCCGGCCAACATCAATAGCAGGAAAAAATCTACCATGTTGTGTACAGCAGTTTCTGATTGTCCAACACCAACGGTTTCAATAAAGATGACATTATAGCCTGCGGCTTCGCAAAGAATAAGGGTTTCCCTTGTTTTACGGGCCACACCGCCAAGTGTTCCGGCAGAAGGTGAAGGCCGGATAAAAGCATTTTCATTGGCTGAAAGTGATTCCATGCGGGTCTTGTCGCCAAGGATACTTCCTTTGCTGCGCTGACTGCTTGGGTCAATAGCTAGCACAGCCAGTTTTTTTCCATTATTTGTCAAACGGGTTCCAAGCGTTTCAATAAACGTGCTTTTCCCAACTCCCGGCACCCCGGTGATACCAATGCGAATGCTATTGCCACTGTGAGCAAGGCATTTCTCAATGATGGCCTGAGCCAATTGTTGATGTTCGGGTAAAGTGCTTTCAATTAAAGTGATGGCTTTTCCGAGCACCATCCGGTTGCCTTGCAGTATTCCATTATAAAATGTATCCAAATCCAAAAGTGCATGAACCGGTTTTGAATACTTATCAGCAGCCAACGGGTTAATAACAGGTGGTTGTTCAATTCCATGCTGAACCCGCATGGCCGATTTATATGGTTTCTTTTCTTCTGACATACCAAGATTGAAACACTAAAATGCAAAAATAACCTAAATCGCAGATTGTGATGCTTAAATCCTTTCAGCTTTTTGAACCCTATCAGGGCTGCAAGGTTCCGGCAAAAAGTGTTACTTTTGCACCTCATTTTAAAAAGCATTACACGAACACATAAATATCAGATACATGGGAACCACCACGCTTAATTCCGGAACCGACTTTAAAGTTAAAAATATCAAGCTGGCCGAATGGGGTCGCAAGGAAATTGAAATAGCTGAGAAAGAAATGCCGGGGCTGATGTCGCTGCGTAAAAAATATGGCAAAGAAAAACCGCTCAAAAATGCCCGCATCAGCGGTTCACTGCACATGACGATACAAACTGCTGTGCTTATAGAAACCTTGATAGAACTTGGCGCTGATGTTCGCTGGGCCAGTTGCAATATCTTTTCGACCCAGGATCATGCCGCTGCAGCCATTGCTGCCAAGGGCATTCCGGTATTTGCCTGGAAAGGTGAAACCCTGGATGAATATTGGTGGTGTACCTTGCAGGCGCTTTCATTTCCGGGCGGAAAAGGCCCTCATCTTCTTGTTGACGATGGTGGCGATGCAACACTCATGATCCATAAAGGTTATGACATCGAAAATACACCAACATTGCTGAACTCATCGCCCACAAATGCCGAAGAAGTCGCTGTAATGAAATGGCTGAAAGAGGCTTTTGTTGAAGACAAACGCAAATGGCATCGTTTGGTTGATGATTGCAAAGGTGTGTCAGAAGAAACTACCACCGGCGTTCACAGGCTGTATCAAATGAAGGAAAAAGGCAAACTTCTGTTTCCGGCCATAAACGTAAACGACTCTGTTACCAAATCGAAGTTTGATAATCTTTACGGTTGCCGTGAATCATTGGCTGATGGCCTGAAGCGTGCAACTGACGTAATGATTGCAGGAAAGGTTGTAGTTGTGTGCGGTTATGGAGATGTTGGCAAAGGCTGCGCCAGATCAATGCGTGCCTATGGTGCAAGGGTGATAATTACCGAAATAGACCCGATTTGTGCTTTGCAGGCGGCAATGGAAGGTTTTGAGATAACAACCGTTGAGGATGCATTGGCAGAGGGCAATATTTACGTGACTGCTACCGGAAACAAAGACGTGATTACTGCAGAGCATATGGCCAAAATGAAGGATCAGGCTATCGTTTGCAACATTGGTCATTTTGATAACGAAATCCAGATAGAGAAACTTGAAGATCTTGATGGAGTTCAAAAAATCAATATCAAACCTCAAGTTGATAAGTACACTTTCGCTGATGGACACTCAATTTATATACTTGCCGAAGGCCGTCTTGTAAACCTTGGCTGTGCCACAGGACATCCCTCATTTGTTATGAGTAACTCGTTCACAAACCAAACCCTGGCCCAGATTGAACTTTGGCAGAAAAACATGACCATTGATGTTTATACTTTGCCCAAACACCTTGATGAAGAGGTGGCAAGGCTTCACCTTGACCAACTTGGTGTAAAGCTGACCAAACTTAGCGAAGAACAGGCCGAATATATAGGAGTGGATGTGCACGGCCCCTTCAAGCCTGATCTTTACAGGTATTAGGATTAGTGTTGTAATGCTGTGTTGCAGTGATACAGTTGTGCAGATTGGAGTAATGGAGTAGTGGAGTGATGCAAAGTCTATGCTCTTTGTACTTTGGATTTTGTTCTTTTGGATTTTTTTCCAACCCGCCTGCCAGCGAAGCATGGCTGCCTACTGCCAACTGTTCCACGAAGGGCTTTTCTCTGAAACGGAGAAATAAGATGTTTAATTATAAATGTGCAGTGTATTCCCGTTATAGCTTGTTTGATATTGCTTCAACGGACGCTTTCCGGGACCTTCAAAAGGATAGCCATCCAATAATATATACTTTGTCTGGCAACTAGGGCACACGGCAGTTATGGAAGAGGCTTCAACCTCAATCCTGGCTTCTTCAACCAGGGGGTCATGGGCGCAGGTGCGCTCGTATGCCAGAAATTGATCATTTAAATCGCGGTAAACAAGTACTCCGCGGCTGGGCGAATTGGCAACAAGGTATATCCAGCCATTGGGACTGTTCAGCTGCCAGTAAAACGATGAATTGGGGTTAATGTAAAAGTCAACATGGGCAAATGGGATCTCATCGTAATCTTTATCCTTATCACAGGAAGGCATCAAAATCATCCCAGTAAATAATCCAAGAAAAACTAAGTATTTAAAGCAAGCACGGATCATGGTGGAACAAAATATAATACACTAAGCAAACGATGCTGCCAAAATATTATTTTACGGTTACTTTTGCGCCTGGATTAAAGCAACCTGCTTAAAACCCCGCAGCATATCTTTAGGATCGCATGAAAATTATACTTTATTTACTTGTACTACTGACTTTTTGCACTTTAACAAACTGCAAGGCCACAAAACTAACTCCGGAAGAAAAGGAGGAAGCAAAGAAAGTCGAAATTGAAGAAAAGGAAACAACATTATTGTTGGAAGAGTCACGGAAGCAGCATTTCCGGAACCAAAACAAAGAAACCAGGAAGATGATGCAAAAATCAAAAAAGTATAGCCTTAAGCTGAACCAGTCCAAAAGAAAAAAATGCTTTTAAGGCCAAATCCGACCCAGTATAACAAATATTATATATTTTTACTGCCCTGTTGGTAAAAAATGCAAATAGCTGTATTTAGCATCCTTAAGTTTTACAACGCAACAAAATCAAAATTCAGGAGGAGCTTACAATGGATGACCTTATTTATATACTTGCGGGAATAGCCTGGGTGGCGTATAGCATCTACAATGCCAGGCAAAAGAAAAAGCTGAAGGAAGAGAGGGAGCGGACTGTTCCCAAAGCCGAACCGGTTTATGAGCCTGAGCCAGCTTCTACCCCAACCCGCTCAATTTTCGAAGAAATATTCAAAGAAGCAGGCCTCAATGAGTTTGACGAAGAATTAGAGGAAAATGTTAAACCTGCTACCGCAGAAATTTCGGCAAAGACCCAATATTTTACATACGAGGATACGGATATAGAAATTAAAGCAGCAGAGGATCTCATTAAAAAAGAGGCTCCTGCTTTTAGCGAACATTTTGTTGCTGAAAATGTGCCTTATCATGAAATGAAGGAAAAAACTCGTAGCAACATCTTCGACCTACGTAAAGCAGTGATTTATTCTGCAATCCTTGAGCGCCCCTATCATTGAAAGCAATCTGCAATTTTTTTTAAATGCTAAATTCATATTTTTGCCCATATATGTTAATAATTGTTAATTTTACCGGCTCTTAGCACACGAAATAGTCACCTAACATAAAATTACAGGGTATGTTTAAAAAGTTACTCTTGACTTTCGGGATTGTACTTTCATTTAGTGCATACGTTTTCGCCCAAACAGCAACACTTCAGGGAACCATTACCGACCAGCAAACCAACGAGCCCATTCCTTTCGCAAATATTGTTATCGAGAGAGGGGGATCGCAGGTGGGCGGTGCAACCAGTGATTTTGACGGCAAGTATTCAATCCGGCCTATTGAGCCTGGTCGTTACGATGTTAAAGCCACTTATGTAGGTTACAGGCCTTTGGTCATTCAAAACGTAATTGTTTCGGCCAATCAGATTCGATTTCTTGATGTTACGATGGAACCCACGGCCATTGCACTCGACGAATTTGAAGTGCGGGAATATGCTGTACCACTCATTGACAAGGATCAAACTTCCAGTGGTGCAACGGTTACAGCCGAAGAAATTGCCAAAATGCCTAACCGTTCGGCAAACGCAATTGCAGTGTCAGTTGGTGGTGTTTTCTCCGCCGATGGTGAACGTGGCAGCGTTCGTGGGCAGCGTGCAGAAGGTACCATCATGTACATTGACGGAATCCGTGTCAGAGGTTCATCGTCATTACCCGAAGCTGCCATTGAGCAGGTATCTGTAATTCTTGGCGGAGTGCCGGCACAATACGGCGATGCAGTTGGCGGTATCATCAATGTTACAACCCGCGGTCCTTCGCGTACATTCGGTGCTGGAGCAGAAATTGAAACTTCCCAGTTCCTGGATGCCTATGGCTATAACCGTGCCAGTTTAAACATGCAGGGGCCACTAATCCGTGGAAAAGACAAAACCACGTCATTGTTGGGCTATTTTGTAGCTGGTGAATTTATCTTCAGGGAAGATGGCAGACCAACAAGTACCGGTGTGTATAAAGTAAAGGATGATGTGCTTGCCAATCTTGAGAAAAACCCAATCAGGCCTTCGCTTACAGGTGCCGGTTCATTCTATAATTCTGAATTTATCCGGAAAACCAACATGGAATTCATGAAGGCTACACAAAATACCAATAGTACGGATATCAATGTTTCAGGTAAAATTGATGTGCGAACTACCCCCAATGTTAATCTTTCGTTTGGAGGTTCTTACAACCTTTCTGACAACAGAAGTTTCAGCTTTACAAATTCAATCTTTAATTACAACAACAACGCGCAAGTATCTGAGAATACTTGGAGGGTTTATGGCAGACTTACACATCGTTTCCCAACGGATGCAGAAAGCCGCTCTTTTATTAAGAATGTATATTATACGCTCCAGGCCGATTATTCTGTGTATACTTTTACTCAACAGGATGCTCGCCATAAGGACGATTATTTCAAATACGGTTATCTTGGTTCTTTCACCAGACACATGGTTCGTTCGTATGAACCAGGAGTTGATGATGTCTCCGGATTAACTGGTTTAATACACAATGCTTATCTTGACACACTTTACCAGTTCCAGCGTGCAGAAATCAACTCTGTGCTGGCAAACTACACGCAGCAATACTATGATATCCGTGAAGGGCAAATCCGTAGATTTGAAGATATTGTACCAACCCAAGGTGGACTAGTAAACGGACGGGGACCGGATGCCGTTTACAGTTTGTGGGGAAATGCAGGCTCACTTCAAACAGGCTTCCAAAAGTTCGAAAGCAGTCAGCTTGGTGTGAATGCCCATTTCTCCGCTTATCTCGGAAATCATGAAATCAAGCTGGGTATGCAGTACGAACAACGATTTGACCGCAGCTACAGCATTGGCCCTGCAGGCCTTTGGACTATTATGCGTGGGTTGACTAATTTCCATATTGAGCAGTTGGATAAAGCCAATCCACAAGCTGTGTACCTCAATGGTAATTTCATGGATACCATCAATTATTTTAGACTGTATGATGGGGCTTCACAGAGGGCATTTGATCGTAATCTGCGTACTGAGCTCGGGCTTCCTACCGATGGACTTGATTATCTGTTGATTGACTCTTATGATTTTAACACGAACATGCTCACCTATTATGATAAGGATATGATCAAACGCACTATTACCCTTACCGATGGTCTTAATATAAACCTGTTCAGCGCCGATGAACTACTGAACCAGGGAAATGAGCTTGTTGGTTACTACGGGTTTGATCATACAGGTAAGAGATTATCAAGTAAACCAAGTGTGAATGATTTCTTCAACGAAAAAGATGCCAATGGCAACTTTTTAAGGCATATTGGCGCTTTTGAACCCATTTATACTGCATTCTACGTTCAGGATAAATTTGCCTTCAGGGATTTGATCTTTAATATTGGCGCCCGTATTGACAGATATGATGCCAATCAGATGGTTCTTAAAGACCCCTACCTCCTGGCTGAAGCATACACCATTGCCGAAGACACCAGGTTCGGAAACCATCCCTCGAATATGGGCAGCGATTATGTTATTTATGTTGACCAGCCAAACAATCCTTCAGCAGTTACCGGCTATCGCTCAGGAAATACATGGTACACAGCAGCCGGACTCGAAATTACCGATGACCCAACGGTAGCTATTGGAAAAGAAAGCGGTCCCTATTTAAAGAATGAAAATGGTCTTACTGCCGAATCTTTTGAAGACTATGATCCACAATGGACGGTTATGCCTCGAATTTCTTTCTCTTTCCCAATTTCAGATGACGCATTGTTCTTTGCACATTATAACGTGTTAACCCAACGCCCTACCACTGGTGGACGAATTAACCTTATTGACTATTTCTTCCTCGAAACAAGAGGAACAGATTTACTGGGGAATCCTAATCTGAGGCCCGAAAAAACCATAGACTATGAGTTGGGCTTCCAGCAAAAGCTTACCAATTCTTCTTCGCTGGCTATTTCAGGCTTCTATCGCGAAATTCGTGACCAGATCCAAAGTTTCCGCTTTACCGGTGCATATCCTACTACATATTATTCATTTTACAATCTTGACTTCGGAACTGTAAAAGGTTTAACGGTCACCTACGACCTTCGGCGTACCAGCAACGCCCGTGTAAGGGCCAGTTACACCATGCAGTTTGCAAACGGTACCGGTTCGAACCCCGAAACTGCCCGTGCCCTTATCCAATCGGGTCAGCCAAATTTACGTAACCTGATACCGCTGGATTTTGACCGCCGCCATGCAGTTAACCTCAGTTTTGATTACCGTTATGGCGAAGGCTCGGAATACAATGGCCCAAGAACCTCACGCACCATAAAAGGAACCGATCAGGTTAAAACCATCAACTGGCTGGAAAATGCCGGTTTCAATGTGATTATTTTCGGAGGCTCAGGAACACCTTATACCAAATCCAGCAGGATTTATCAATTGGGCGGACAGCGGCAAATACAAGGCTCAATTAACGGAGCTCGTCTACCCTGGCAGTTCAGGATTGATGCACGTGTTGACAAAGATTTCAATCTTAGTGCAATCAGGAAAGATGGCGAGCGAAGGGAAATATACCTCAACGTTTATCTCAGGGTAAATAATGTGCTAGACAGTAAAAACATCATGGGTGTTTATTCTGCCACCGGCAACCCAGATGACGATGGCTTCCTTGCAGCTGCGGAATTTCAAAACCAGATCAACTCCCAGCTTGATCCTCAGGCATACCGCGATCTCTATGCGATAAGGATTAATAGCCCGTTTAACTACAGTTTGCCTAGAATGATACGCCTGGGTGTATCATTCAATTTCTAATAGCAATATCGCAGGAACAAAATGAATTTAACACCTAAATCATCCAATACAATGAAAAAGATTTTCCAGGCTTGTATCTTACTCGTTTTCAGCTTGGCGCTGTCCTACTCATTTGCAGAAAAGGTACCCGATAATCACATAAAAAAAGTTGATGTGAAATCGGTTGCATCCGGCTGTTTACCTGGAGGTGGATTTCGCTACCTGGATATTGGGAATGTTCGAACCCGTATAAATACAGGTGGAGACATGTGGTGGGACTTTGAAAGCTCCCAGTATGAAATACCAAAAGGATCAGGAAAAATGTCCATGTTTGCCGCTTCTCTCTGGATTGGTGGTATTGATGTAAATAACCAGTTAAAACTTGCTGCTTTGCGTTATCGCCAGGTTGGTAACGATTACTGGACCGGACCACTTACTATTGATGGTTCCGCCGCTACCGATTCAGAAGAATGCGCGAAATTTGACAAGCATTTTCCTATCAACCGCTCACAGGTAGACGAGTATTTGGCATGGTGGGATGATCCGGCCTCATATCCTAACTACACAATACCGGAAGTGATCCTTAAATGGCCTGCTCATGGCGATGTTACCAAAGGGCAGAGTTATTACCTGGCCCCTTTTTACGACAGGGATGGGGATGGCACCTATGACCCTTACTCGGGTGATTTCCCTTATTATGATCTCACTGGTGAGCTTTGCCAAACGCTCACACCTACGATGGATGCCCAATATTACCATCCGGATGATCCAAACAACTGGCTGTATGGAATTTTATCTGACCAGGTAGTAAAGGGTGACCAAACCTTATGGTGGGTTTTCAACGATAAAGGAAATATTCATACCGAAACCGGAGGCGATGCCATCGGTATTGAAATCCGTGCACAAGCATTTGCCTTTGCCACCAACGATGAAATTAACAACATGACCTTCTATAGTTATGAAATCATCAACCGTTCCACTTTTACTTTAAGAGAAACTTATTTCAGCCAGTGGGTTGATCCTGATCTTGGCCATCACCTTGATGATTACATTGGCTGTGATGTTGACAGAGGACTCGGTTATTGTTATAACGGAACACCGGTTGACGGTACCGGCCAACCTTGGTCATACGGAGACCAACCACCAGCAATTGGAGTTGACTTCTTCCAGGGACCTTATATGGATCGCATCGAAGCCGGTCAACCACTTTACGGACAGGACAGGCAATCTGCTTTTGACGAGTCCGGCAACTTGTTGCCTTGCGATATAGTTCGGGAATTGCATTATGCTGAAGCAATTAATGGGGTAAACTTTGGCGATGGCATTCCCAACAATGAACGTTTTGGGATGAGAAGGTTTACATATTTTAACAACACTACTGCTGGCGCTCAGCCTTATCAAACCGACCCGCAGGTAGCCATTGACTACTACAACTACCTTCGTGGAATCTGGAAAGATGGAACCAAAATGCTTTATGGTGGTAATGGACACGAAACTGCAGGAGGCTACGGCCCTGATACAGATTTCCTTTTCCCAGGCGATAGCGATCCCTGTATGTGGAGTACCGGGTTCCAGACTCCTGCCGGGCCTATTTATTGGACTGAGGAAACAGCAGGAAACCCCGTTAACGATCGCCGTTTCCTTCAATCAGCAGGGCCATTTACTTTGCGTCCGGGTGCTGTAAACTATATTACTGTGGGTATTCCCTGGGCACGCGCAGCTTCCGGCGGCCCCTGGGCTTCTGTTGAGTTGTTAAGGGTAGTTGACGACAAATGCCAGGCGCTCTTCGATAATTGCTTCCAGGTAGTTGACGGGCCCAATGCCCCTGATCTTACCTTCCGCGAACTTGACAAAGAACTTATCATTTACCTCACCAACCGCAGAACCAACGATGCCGGTAATAACTTTAATGAAGAATATACTGAAGTTGATTATAACATTACACAGGGAGATTCACTCTACGTTTTTGAAGGCTACCAGGTTTTCCAGTTGAAGAGCGCTTCAGTAAGTGCAGCTGATATCAAGGATCCTAACCTTGCTCGTCTGGTATTCCAGGTTGACGTAAAAAATGGTGTAAGTAAACTTGTTAACTATTACTACGACCAATCGTTGGGTGCAAATGTACCAGTGATGGAAGTGAATGGTTCTGATGCAGGTATCCGTAACTCATTCAGATTAACCCAGGATGCATTTTCGAATGAATCTCTTGTGAACCACAAACAATACTATTATCTCGCATTGGCTTACGCATACAACGAATATGAAAAATATTCAACTGACCCTAACGCCCAGGTTCCAGGTGAACAATCTCTCAACGGACAAACAAAACCATTTCTTGCAGGCAGAAGAAACATCCGGGTTTACACTGCTATCCCTCATATTACTGTCGGACCCATTTCACCGGTAGCTAATTATGGCGATGGCGTTGAAATTACCCGATTGCAGGGACAAGGCAACGGTGGCAACGTTTTGGATTTTATTCCTGGAACCCACGATGCCATCCTGGCAAAACCTCCTGTTGATTCGGCTACATCCCTTGGCAATCCAAATTATCCGATCATTTATAACCCAACCTATGCTGCTGACAAAGGTCCTGTTAAAGTTAAGGTTATTGACCCTCTGAGCCTGAAAGCCGCTGATTTTATACTGAAGTTTGATTCAATGTACAGGCAGAAGGTGTTTAACGTTACCGGTGGTGCTTTTGCTTTTATTTCTGGTGGCGATACAGCAAGCAAAATAGTTACTACTTGGAAGCTTATCAATCAAACCACCGGTGAAATCTTTGATTCACAGCGCAGCATCTTTACCTTTAAGGAACAAATTTTTCCCGAAATCGGGATTGCTGTTGAAATAGGACAGATATATCCTCCGGGAAGCTATAAAGTAGGTGAATCCCCTGATCCTGATGGAACTGTTTCGCGTTATGCTGTGCTGGCTGAAAACAATGGTTTCCTTGAAGCCTCAATCACTTTTGCAGATAATGCTACACCCTGGCTAAGCGGTATCCCGGATATTGATGGTGGAGGTCCATTTAACTGGGTAAGATCAGGAACCCTCAATGATGGCGGAAATTCTGACTGGAATATGCCAACATGGCCAAGGGACCCTAATAATGTATATGAAAATGTGCTGGGAGGAACATGGGCGCCTTATCAGCTCGTGGCATTTGATGGCCAGGACGCGGTTGCAAAAACCGCACCTGCGCAAAGTCTGCAATCAAAATCATTCCAGTCGCTGGGAGAAATAGCCAGTGTTGATATCGTGCTCACACCTGATAAATCGAAATGGACCAGGTCGGTAGTCATTGAATTAGCACCAGAAGCCAATCTTTCAGAAGGCAGAACGCCCATATTCGATGTCAGATCCTCAGCTTCTGTAGATAAGGACGGTAATTTTGCAGATCCTGAAGCCGGGCCTAGCACCAACCCCGATGATCCTAACTACATCAATGCGACGGGT
This sequence comes from Bacteroidales bacterium, assembly GCA_014860575.1. Taxonomy (NCBI): domain Bacteria; kingdom Pseudomonadati; phylum Bacteroidota; class Bacteroidia; order Bacteroidales; species Bacteroidales bacterium. The sequence goes on along the minus strand of JACZJK010000016.1, from coordinate 255,134 downwards.
ATGGGCTGGTTCCCGGGTTATGCGATCAACGTAGAAACTGGAGAACGCCTGAATATTATGTTCGGTGAAAATTCCTGGCTGGTTGGTGAGAATGGCCGCGATATGAAGTTCAACCCAACTTCCAATGCGGTAAACGAAGCCGGTTTTGCTTTTGGTGGTATGCACTATATTTATATCATGGACACCAAGCAATTAACCTCACTGCCTTTGCCTGGTTACAAGCCATTTGCACCGGCGTATGATGCAGGGGTTTGGTTGCGACAACATCTGACTATGTCAGCGCCTATCAAGCGTTATGCCTGGTCAACAGCCATGTGGGTGAATATTCCATTAGCGGTAGATGGTGCTGAATGGCTTTCGAGCGAGGCACATATCAGGCTCAGGGTTGGTAAACCTTACAACAGGTACTACTCCTTGCCATTGAGAGATTCAATTGCAATTGTTAATGATACTGCGAACCGGAACTATCCAATGTATGCTTTCAGCACAGCGGGAATTGCCCCTATTACCAACGATATTGAAAAAGCCAAAAACGACCTTGACCTTATCAATGTTGTGCCTAATCCTTATCGTGCATATTCAGATTACGAAGTCAATCAGTTGGATAACAGGATTAAGATAACAAACCTTCCAAGGAAGTGTACTGTAACTATTTACACCCTTAACGGAACCCTTATCCGGCAGTTTACCAAGGACTCTGAAATTACATCCATTGACTGGGATCTGAAAAACGATGCAGGGATTCCCATTGCAGGTGGATTATATATTATACATATTAATGCGGATGAGTTTGGGGAAAGAACGATCAAATGGTTTGGTGCGCTAAGGCCAGTGGACCTTAATGCATTCTAATGTATCAGCAAATAATTTAATGTCAAATTCAATAAAAGATACAATATGAAGAGCTTACAATTATACATCCTGGCTGGTCTGCTTACCATCGCTCTGCTCTTACCTGTGAATGACATCTGGGCAGGTAATAAGGATCGTGCCGGTGAAGCCGGTGCCTCAGAATTGCTCATAAATCCCTGGGCCCGCAGTTCCGGTTGGGGAGGCGCCAATACCGCCAGCGTTCGCGGGCTTGAGGCCATGTTTGGTAATGTGGCAGGTATTGCTTTTACTAATGGCACTGAACTGATATTCTCCAACACCCAATGGTTGCAAGGATCTGAAATCAGCATCAATTCATTTGGGTTCACACAAAAAGTCAGTGAAACCGGCGTACTGGGTGTAACCATTATGTCAATGCGTTTTGGCGATATACCAATCACCACAGTTGCAATTCCCGAAGGTGGCATAGGAACCTTTGCCCCCAGTTACATGAATATTGGTATTTCGTATGCTAAAGCTTTCTCAAATAGCATCTACGGCGGGTTTAACCTCAAAATTATCAGTCAGTCAATTGCTGATATGAGCTCACAAGGTGTTGCAATAGATGCCGGCATCCAGTATGTGACCGGTGATTTGGAAAATATCAAGTTCGGCATCACTCTCAAAAACATCGGGCCTACCATGCATTTCACAGGCGACGGACTTGCCATACGAACTCTTCTACCTGGACAGGATAACCAGTTTACCGTTGAACAACGTTCAGCCGAATACGAAATGCCTTCACAGCTTATTATCGGTGCAGCATATGATTTTCTGATTTCAGAGGATCATACGCTCACATTCGCAGGTAATTTTATTTCGAACTCGTTTTTTAAAGACCAGTTTTCAGGAGGTCTGCAATATGCATTGAGAAATTACCTTATGCTCAGGGCAGGTTATACTTACGAGGATGGAATTACAGATAAAGCTGAAAGAACTACCGCCTTTACCGGGCCTTCAGCAGGATTAACTGTTCAGGTTCCATTGAATAAAGAAAAAGGTTCTATCTTTGCCGTTGATTATTCTTACAGGGATACTGACCCATGGTCAGGAACCCATAGCATAAGTGCCAGACTTACTTTCTAACAACCACTTAACTTAGGTTTTAACTTTTTTGTTTTCAATAAAAAGGCCCTTTTTGAGGGTCTTTTATCTTATTTCGATAACGGTAAAATTGTTTTGGACATGACAGAAACAGCGTATTACACATCGGCAGGCTTGAAGAAACTTCAGGCAGAGTTGGATCAACTGATCAGTGTTGAAAGGCCTATGATATCCCAGCAAATTGCCGATGCCAGGGACAAAGGCGATTTATCGGAAAATGCAGAGTATGACGCCGCCAAGAATGAACAGGCCATGCTGGAACTGAAAATATCCAAATTACAGGAAATTATCAGGAATGCACGTTTGATTGATGAATCGAAGATGGACACAAGCAAGGTGTTGATCCTTTCAACAGTTAAAATCAAGAATCTTAAAAATGACTCGGTGATGACTTATACCCTCGTTCCTGAGAATGAAGCAAACATCCGGGAAGGTAAGATTTCCGTTAGCTCGCCTATTGCCAAAGGATTGCTTGGTTTGAGCGTAGGCGAAACAGCCGAAATTGATGTGCCAGCCGGAAAAATGGCCTTTAAGGTAATTGAAATTTCACGGTAAAATATAACTGAACATCATGGCAAGTATTTTTTCAAAAATCGTAAGTGGCGAAATCCCGGCCTATAAACTAGCAGAGGACGATCGCTTCCTGGCTTTTCTTGATATCAATCCTTTGGCCAAAGGGCATGTATTGGTGATACCTAAACAAGAAATAGATTATATATTCGATCTCGACGACAAGCTTTATTCTGATTACTTTGTATTTGCTAAAAAGGTTGCGATAGCAATCAAGAAGGTTATACCATGCAAAAAGGTTGGCCTTGCTGTGATTGGCCTTGAAGTGGCCCATGCACACATTCACCTGGTTCCTATCAATACCATTTATGATATTGATTTCAAGCAACCCAAACTGAAGCTCACGAACGAGGAGTTAGAGGAAATCACTCAAATGATTGTGAAAGCACTATAGCCCTCATAATTTGGGAATAATAATTATAATTTTTGCGTTCCACAGACAAACCCTTCGGAGAGGGGTTGGCAGTTGGCAATTAAATACAGCGCTCCATTACTCTAGACTCCGACAAGCTCAGCCACCGCAACACTGCAATATTGTATTACTGCATCACTGCATCACAACACAAATGAACAATGCCGCACCCTTTGATTGCCGAACCATTATCAATGGTTGCCAGTTACTAATAGGCTCTTTCGTTTCTTCCCTCAATGTAATTGATAAAAGAGCGGTTAACCACCATATTGCCTCCAGGTGTGGGATAATTACCTGTAAAATACCAGTCGCCGGTATGGTTGGGACAAGCTTCGTGTAAGTTTTCTATAGTGTTGAAGATAACTGTTACCCGGGCGTTCGCTTTTTCGGGCCTGACCATTTCAGAAATTTTCGTGGCTATCTGCTCTGCGGTAAATGGTTTGTAAATTTCCCTGACATAATTTACCATTTCGGCTGGCGGTAGATTTTCCTGCGCCTTGCATTTCTTGTAAACGTCGTTGATCACATTGGTTTGATGCGTTTCTTTGAGCAGCATGATGGCGGCGTTGAAAGCAATAAAATCGCTCAATTTGGCCATATCAATGCCATAACAATCCGGATAACGGATCTGAGGCGCAGAGGATGCAATAACAATATGCACAGGACCCAGCCGGTCGAGGATGCGGATAATACTTTTACGCAGGGTTGTTCCTCTCACAATGGAATCGTCAAGTACAACCAGGGTGTCTATATCGGTTCGGATAATTCCGTAAGTGACATCATACACATGGGCAACCAGATCCTCTCGGCCAATGTCTTGCGTAATAAAGGTTCGTAACTTGATATCCTTCACAGCAACCTTCTCAACACGTGGGGCCAGCGCGAGAATTTCGCCAATGATTTCTTCGGTAAGAGATTCTTTATGTTGCAAAAGTCTTTCATTCTTTACTTTGTTGCAAAAATCAGTCAGCGCTTCAACCATGCCGTAAAAGGCAACCGCGGCAGTGTTTGGGATATATGAAAACACTGTATCCTTCAGGTTGAAGTTAACTGTTTTGAGAATTGCAGGGGTCAGAAACCTACCCAGTTTTTTCCGTTCGAGGTAAATATCGGCATCGGTTCCTCTTGAAAAGTAGATACGTTCAAAAGAACAGGAGCGTTTCTCTGTTGGCGCTTTGCAAAGATATTCGCCCCATTCGCCATTCTTCTTGATCACCAGCGCATGGCCGGGTTTGATTTCCCTAATTTTTTCGATCCAAACATTAAATGCTGTTTGTATGGCAGGCCTTTCGGATGTGACCACAATAACCTCCTCGTCAGCATAATAAAATGCCGGCCTGATGCCAGCAGGATCGCGCATCACAAATGCATCGCCATGGCCAAGTAATCCTGCTATGGTATAACCACCGTCCCATTGGTCAGCGGCCCGCGATAAGATTTTCTGCAGGTCAAGCGTTTCTGCAATATGAAGGCTGATCTCCTTTTTAACATATCCTTCCTGTTTGAACCGCCGGTACAATTCCTCGTTTTCATCATCCAGGAAATGGCCAATTTTTTCAAGCATGGTCACTGTGTCGGAAGTTTCAAGCGGATACTGGCCGAGATCAACCAACTTATTAAAAAGCTCGTCAACATTGGTAAGGTTAAAATTTCCGGCAAGAACCAGGTTCTTGGTTTTCCAGTTATTTTCCCTGATTACCGGGTGGATGTTTGTTACATCATTTTTTCCATAGGTTCCGTACCGTAAATGCCCGAGAAACAATTCGCCGGTAAAATCAAGATTGCTTTTGAGCCAGTTCACATCACGCAGCCTGTCGGGATGCTTTTCATGGATTTGATTTATCGTTTCAAATATTTGCAGGAATATTTTATTTACAGGTGATTCAGCGCCTGATCGCAGGCGGTTCATATACTTCTCGCCCGGATTTAGGTCGAATTTTATGTTTGCGATTCCGGCCCCATCCTGGCCGCGGTTGTGCTGTTTCTCCATGAGCAGATGCAGCTTGTTTAGCCCATAGAATGCGGTTCCATAACGATTTAAATAATATTCCAGGGGCTTTAAAAGGCGAATGAGGGCAATTCCACATTCGTGCTTGATGGCTTCGCTCACAATGAGATGTTTAGAATTATGATTACTTTTGTGTAAAGTTTTTTACTTCCTTTCGCGGGTACAAAAATAATGATTTATGGGTCGGACTTTACTATCAGTGGTTTTATTTTGTGTTAACTTATTGGTTCACGGGCAGTTTATTACACCAGGAACAAGTGTGAGCTGGACGTTTGATGACCTCGTGTTACATTCAGGTGGAGTGGTCACCGTTGACAATTCCATCTATATGATACATGGAGATCTTACCATTTCAGTCAACGATACGCTGAAGATAATTTCAAATGATCAGGTTCAATTTGATCCTAATGTATTGATGACCATTTATGGTGTCTTTATAGCCAATCCACCCGGTCAGGCCATACTTACGGCTTCCAGTCCAGCGCAGTTTTTTAAAGGGTTCAGGTTTGAAAACTCACCTGCCTCAGCCCTGCACAACTGCCTGATTGAATATGGCGGTGGGATACAGATCATTGGTTCGGATATGCTGGTGGAAGATTGTGTGATCAGGTATTTCAATAAATCAAACACTACCGGTGCCATACAGGTATCGCAGGGAAAAGTGAGGCTCGTTAACAACGAAATATACCAAAACAAAGGCCCGGCAATAGCTTCGGCAGCGAATGCACTTGCCGCTCCTCAAATTATTGGTTGTCACATCTGGAGCAACAATACTGATAACACCAATATGCCCCAGATCAACCTTGGAAATTCAGGAAATGATACAATAAGGATTGTTGGCAATACAATTACCGGGCAGTTCGACCAGGCAGGCGGCATTGCGGTTTCAACACTGGCCGGAGGCGATTGCTACAGCATCATCGAAGACAACATAATCACCAATAACCGTTACGGTATTGCGGCCATAGGCAGTACCATCCATACCGAAATTCACAATAATGTGATTTCGGATAACAACATCCAGGGCAATCCAAACCTGGGTGGCAGCGGTTTAAACTTCAACGGCGCCGTAACCAACACCGCTATGGTAAGCGGGAATACAATCAACGGGAACCTCTGGGGCATTACCGTACAAGGCTCAGCAAGGCCAAACCTGGGCGAGCGGGATTTTATCATTGTTAATCCCGGCGAGAACTTTTTTTATAATAACGGGAATAACGGCTCTTTGTATGCTTTGTATAACAACACTGCACAAAACCTTAAAGCGCAATACAATTATTGGGGAACTACCAACCTTGATTCGGTTGAGATGGTAATATTCCACCAACCTGATGATCCTAACCTTGGCCTTGTTGATTATATGCCGATTCTTATTCCTTTGGGAACCGATGAATTACCATTGCAGGAGAAACCACAGAATCTGATCCTTAACATTTTCCCAAACCCAATGTCAACTTTAGGTTCTGTTCATCTGAACGAAGAACTTATGGCAGGCCGGGTAATTCAGTACACGATCCTGAACCTCAATGGGATTACAATGAAAAAAGACAGGGTTATCACAAAAGATAACCGCATCATAATTGATGTTGGCAATATTGAAAATGGTGTGTATTTTCTCTCGGTCAGGTCAGGTTCAAAAATGGAAATCCGCTCGATTGTTGTTTCAAGATAAACCAGCATTATTCAGCTTAAACGCAAAAGTCATGAAGAAATCCCATCTCCTCATTTCTCTTCTGTCAGTTTTATGTTCCCTATTCTCAGTCATTGGATTCGCACAAGGCAAGATCATGATTGTTGGCGGAGGAACTGAGAACTACGACGACTGGAGCAATATTCCGTATGCCTGGGCAGTGGATAACTCCGTTAATAAAAAAGTAGCCATCATTGGTTTTAGTAGTGGCTCCTCATGGCTCCCCGATTATTTTGTTAGCCTTGGCGCTGCCTCTGCAAAAAACTTCCTTATAAACTCCGTTGCCATTGCTGACTCACAGGCTACCTACGACAGCCTGATGGCTTATGATGTGATTTTCTTCAGGGGAGGTGATCAAAAGAATTATTATCTCACGTACCGGAACACAAAAACACAGGACGCTGTTCACGACAAATTCAACAGCGGTGGTGTGATAGCGGGAACCTCGGCTGGGCTGGCAATTTTATCGGGTGTCATCTACACCGCTGAAAATGGTACTGCGTACTCCGATGAATGCCTTAAAAACATTTTTCACAGCAGCATTACCCTGAAAAACGATTTTCTTAACCTGATGCCGGGTTATATTTTTGATTCCCACTTTATTGAACGAGGCCGCCTTGCTCGTATGCTTGCATTTATGGCACGATGGAAAAACGACCACAGCGAAGACCTTATCGGCATTGGAGTGGACGATATGACTGCATTCTGCATTGACTTGTCTGATTCTGAAAACCCAATGGGTTATGCTTACGGAACTGCCGCCATCAATATCTATCGTGATGGAGAATTTTGTCATCAGAATAACAAATTGCTGTGCCAGGATGTAAAAGCAACACAATTACTGCACGGTTGCAGTATCAATCTCAACACTTTTGAGGTGAATGGCTTTGGCTCCCAAATGTCAGTTGAACAGATTACAGAATATGGAAACCGAACCGTTTTACTCAGTGGCTCTGATCCCGTAAGCGAAAATCAATTTTTTATCACCCATTTGGTTGATTCATTGGGATCGAAATCAGAGCCGATACTGATCATTACCGGAACCAATTCAACGCTGGCCGATGCATACAAGCAAGCTTTTAATAACGCAGGAGCAACCAATGTGGAAGTTGAACAGGCAATACCGGCAAACAATACCAGCCCCACATTCCAGGCACTGATTGAGCAATCCTGGAAATTTGTTTTCATAGGCAATGCTTACCAAACGCTTTATGACTTTATGTTTTCGGGAAGTGGCAACGGAAGTTTGCTAATGGAAAAGATTCATTCAACAGGTGTGGTAGTTGCTTTTGTTGGCGATAACAGCCGTATGGCCGGCGCAGTGGTAGTTTCCGATAATTACCTCACATATCCATCTGCTTCTTTTAACGGGCAACTTACATTCAATCCCGGCCTTAACCTTTTGTCAACGATGGTCATCATGCCAAATACCTACCTGTATTCTACTGATTATTACGAGAACACCAACTCCGCGCTTCCCTATGCCATGCTACAGGAACAGGTACGCAGGGGTGTTTGGCTCACGGTGAGGAATTTCATGAAGTATTACGTTGAATTCCCCTATTCCTACATTACCGTTCATGGCGAAAGCCCTGCCATGATCCTCACAAGCCAGGAAGGTGATTACGATTTAAACGCACAGTTATACCGCAACCGACAGGTTGGAGGCTTTGAAATCATGAATTTTCAGACCTTACTGTATCCAAATAATCTTATGGTTGGCGATGTTGTATATGGTGTTGAAAACCTGGCACAAAATAATACTTTGAAGGCCCATTACGATCCTTCATCACAGGCAATAAATATCCGATTAAACTCCACCGAAGCTGGCAGTATCATTTTGCGCTTGTATAATACGAACGGACAATTGATGTACATCCAGAACCAGGCTTTACAAAGCGGCGAACAAAATGTAGCTTTCAAAACAACCGGGCTAAGAGATGGGCTTTATCTGCTACAGGTTCAAACAAATGAAGCCATTTTAGCAGCAAAAGTAATGGTGTTTCAATAAAGCCTGAAGGTTTCGCCGGGAAGGAGGACTCTTAAACGAAGGTATCTTGCACCAAGTTTTTCGTCCTCATTGATAGTAGAAGACTTATCCGCATTCTCATAAACCAGCACCTGCGATTCCCCTATAACTTCAGCCGTATTGCCTTTCACCAGTATGGCGGTAGCTTCATCAATTCCGATACCTATTAATTCAGGATGTTCGATTACAGCCGTTATTAGCCGGTTATGGCGGCTTCGCCAGACAAAATGCTGGTCAACAATGGCTGTTGTAAGAAAACCAAGCCCTCTTCCCAGTTCAATGTTGTTGGCTTCGATGGTTCGAAAGGTTTCGCGGTAATCGCTTTTCTTGAGCTCGTTGCCGGTAATCATTTTCTCGCTCATCACAGCCGCACCGGCGCTTGTGCCTGCAAGCATGCCACCATTATTGTAACAAGTTTTAATGGCTTCCTCAACAGAAGTTCCGGTAACAATTTCCATAAAGCGGTTCTGATCGCCTCCGGTAATATATATCAGGCTGGCACTTCTGAGTGAATCGAGGCGTTCGGCACTGGGTTCTTCATCTCCTGAAAACCTGAAATCAGCAATATGTGAAATGCCTTGATCAATAAATTGTTTGGCTGCATAAAACGCAGAAGTGTCAGGCTCGCTGCTGGCCATTGTCAGGATTACTATGTGACCGTCTTGTTCCAGTCCGGCTTCCTGTACCATACGCTGAACCATTCCGGGAGGGCGCTTCCCTCCGCCAATAATAAAAAGCTTCCCCTTCGGCTCAACAGCTTTTTCAGGTTCATGACATGCAGAAACAATAAAAAGCAAGAGAATAAAAACACTGAAAATTCTTCTCATACACCCTGAATATTTGTGTTAAATCAATTCACCATCACGAACCATTAGTTTGCCCATTGCGATCACGTGTTGCAGGTTAAAGTCTTTGTCGAGTAAAACAAGGTCAGCATCCATGCCTTTGGCAATTCGTCCTTTTGATTCCAGCTTCAGTACATTGGCAATGTTGATCGTGGCAACGCTAACAGCCTGCTCAATACTGAGCCCATCGGTTTTCACAGCATCGGCAATTTCAGTGAGAATTGATTTGGGATAGCCGATTTCAATTTTAATCAGGTTGCCCTCTGCATCAAACGAAGGCAATGAGCCTCCTCCATCGCTTGTGAGCGTTATGTGTTCAAGCGGTACTCCGGCTTTCAGAAATTCAGCAATGGCTTTGGATGGCTTGATCTCATCATCAGGGAAATAGGGATAAGCACTGGCGGTAATATCAATGTATCCCTGTTTCCCGTAAGATTTGGCATCTTCAAAGATCCATGCATTTCGGTTGCAGTGGGTGGGGAGGAACTGCTTAAGTGGAAACTTTCCCTCAATAGAGGCGTCGTATAAAGGTTTGAATGGATCTTTAAAATCGCCCATGTGAATGTTTATAATGCCGGATTTTTTACCCAGCATCGCCCCTACCCTTGCCTGGCTGACCAGTTTTACCAACTCGATTGTAGTCGGAAATGAAGAACGGTGATCGGATAAGGCAATTTCACCAACTCCTATTACTTCCTCAATCATTGCGAGGTCTTTGGCCACATCACCAAGAATGGTGGGAGGGGGAACCTGGTAGGAACCAGTGTACATCCATGAAGAAATACCTTGCTGTCTGAGCCCTTTTACTTTCATAAGCACTGATTCCACATTGCGTGTGATCCCATCGGCGCCAAGGCATCCTATAGCCGTTGTAACGCCAGCTTCAAGAAAGCGATATAATGGAAGTTCCGGTGTCCGGCCTGAAGGCCCGCCTTCGCCACCGGCTCCGGCAATATGTACATGGCCGTCAATCAGTCCGGGAATCATAAAAAGCCCGGAGGCATCTAACTCAGTCACCACCCAGTTTGCCGGAAGATTGAGGTTATTTCCAATGGCCAACACTTTGGTGCCACCTACCAGCACATTCTTTTTACCTTCGAATGAGGGTGTGTAGAGTTCGCAGTTTTTAATGAGGATCATAACTTTGGTTCATTGATAATAAGAGACTTCCCCAGGTTTTATGCTCCTGAGAAAGCCTCTTAAAATTAAGGCTAATCTGTAAACTATTTGATGATATGCAGTTTCTTAACCACAATGCCATCAATGGTATACAATCTCATGAAATACAGCCCATTTTTGAATGAGCTAACATCAATGCCGGTGTTAAGATCGTTCATCTCCTGGCTCAACACACGGGTTCCAACCATGTTCACCAGTTCAATCTGCTTTATCTCTGAGTTGCTATTTACATTTACAGAGGAGCTTGCAGGATTTGGAAAAATACTCACCCTCTTATCAGGAAGTTCATTGATGCCAACGCTTCCAAGTAAAATGGCAGGAGTTATTAACCAGTTATCAGGGGTTAACGGATTGCTGTCCCATGATTGGCTTCTCATTGCACCTTCGCCCTGGCGCTCTCCAAAGTACCAGTTAAATTGATCACCATCATCGTCAATAGCAACCCAACCTTCGGGAAGCCAATCTTCACCGGCCGGATTCCCAATTCCATCCTGGAAATTCTCAAACAAATAAACCAGCTCTTCTTCGCCATCGCTGTTTACCCTGAACAGTTTTACATTGTCAATTACGATCCGATCCATATCGGTAATATCATGATGCCTGAATGCTACAAAAACCGACACATTTGCATAGTTATCAATATTCACCTGGCGGTTTTCGTAAACCCAGTTAGTGTGGGTTGTTGAAAGTGTTTCTTCAAACAGCATGGTAGTAAAATCGTCAGGAGTGTTTCCTGAAGTTGAAATCCAAACGCTGTAATACTCAGCCCTGAAAGAGGGTGTGTTGGCAGTTGGGCATACATCCCACGACAGGATGTACTCGGCACTTTTCAGATTGTTTTGCGCCGTAGTGTTCAAACCGGCACAAAGCATAGCAAAAATGATCGTGAGTAAAGATAATTTTTTCATGGTGGATGATTTTAATTAAACATTATTGATTGATTTTCTAATAATTCTGATGCTGTTATTCAATTACAAAAAGCTCAACTTCTTCTACAAATATGCGGTCCATATCGGTTACATTATAATGCCTGATGGCAAGAAAAACAATCTGACCGGCATATTCCGAGATGTCGACTTCCCTTTCCAGGGGTACCATTCTGGGGGTTTCTTCTGTAAAAGTTTCTTCGCTCAACAATGTGAAACTTTCAATATTGTCATTCCCTATAGCAATGAATACCCCGTAATGTTCTTTTCGATATACAAGCGTATTGGCAGTAACGCCCACAGTAAACCGGAAAGTAACGTCAGCTTCATCATAGGAAGTAAGGTTTATTTCAGGGGTGACCAGCCAGTTGTCGGGTGTTAATGCACCCGTTGACCCATCATATGATTGACTTCGAAGCGAAAAAATTGTATCCCCTGCCGATAATCTGTAACTGGCGTACCAGTTGAAGCCATCATCATCATTGTCAATGGCCTGCCAGCCTTCAGGCGCCCACTCAGCTTCATCCAGATAGTCTCTTCCTGAGCTAAAATCTTCGTAAAGCAAAACCTGTTTACCAAAGGCAAATGATTCGATTTTAACCAGATTGCTATAATGCAAACCTTCATTATGGGGCATCACGGTAAGTGTAATTGTGTAACGGCCGGCGTTTGTATAAATAACAACCGGGTTTTCTTCGGTGGAGGTTGCTCCGTTGCCAAAATCCCAAAGTAAAGATTTTGCAAGAACCGACCTGTTGAACAATTTTACTTCATAATTTTCTATTCCCAATTCTTCATCAATGACGATAACCCTGACCTCATAATCAAATTTTGCCTGGGTACTTGCCTGTGGCACGTCAAACTCATCTTCCTTGCAGGCATTGATTGACAAAAACAAAAGAGAGAGGCCAATTAAAAAGGCTGAATGTATTGTTATTGCTTTCATAATGAAAGGTTTAATAATAATTAATAACCACCGTTCTGATACATTCCGGGATTATCGTTAGCAATAATCTCGGCTTGAGGAATCGGAAAAAAGTATTGATTTCTGCTGTTCACCTTTTCAAGCACTTCAATTGCCCGGTCGGTTCTTACGAGGTCGAACCAACGATGTCCTTCAAAAGCAAATTCCTTTTGCCGTTGCGACTCTATCTCCAATTTCAGGCCGGCATAGCTTGTAATATTTGCAGGCTGCAACCCGGCCCTTTCCCTGATTGCATTTATATCGCTGAGGATTTCATCAGTGCTCCTTTGCAGAAGTGTTGATGCTTCGGCTCTTATAAGATACATTTCAGCAAGACGAAGTACATAAACCGGATCGGTACCGGAAGCAACATCATTCGCTTTCACAGCATACGGGGCAGCTCCGGCCATTTTAACGGAAATATCTTTCCTTACATCATCCGGATGGAAAGCTGTAAGATAAAATGGGGTGGGCGAAAATTCATACCTGCCCTCCACCGAAGTATGGGCAAAGTAACGTGCAATGAGATTTCGGTCCTGATCATTGTAAACTATCTGGAATATTCCTTCACTATTATTTTCGACCTCAACATTAAAAAGGATTGCATAATCCGTTTCAAGTTGCAAACCGGAATGGTTGATAACTTGTGTGGCATAGTCAATGGCCTGATCAAGAAATGGAGTGGATTGTGTAATGTAATACTGGTGTAATGCCACCCGTGCTTTTAGCGCCTGAGCGGCAGGTTTTGAAACTCTGCCCCTGACAATGGTCGAAGGAAGGCCGGCAATAGCATCATCCAAATCCCTATTGATCAAAATAAGCACATTTTCAATAGAATGCCGTGGAGGATTAAGACTTTCCTCATCGTTTCCAACGGCTTTGTCGCGGATAGTGATCGGGCCAAATAGGCGCATTAAATCATAATGCCCTAAAGCCCTCAAACATTTCAATTCTGCAAGGGCAGTAGCTTTCTCGTTATCCGACATCTTGTCCGAACCGATCTGGGGAATTTTGTCAATTGTATTATTTACCCTGCTAAGCATGCGATAGATTGCTGCCCATGTGCTTTCAACAAGGCCATTATCGGCCAGGATAGAATTGTTGTTAAACTCCCCCCAGGTTACTGTAACACCCACATGGGAAAGATTATCAGCAGGTAGATCACCAAATACAAGATAGTTAACTCCATAATAACCATCACTTTGCAGGGCATCATAACAGCCGATGATTGCACTCTCAACCTGTGCAGCATTGGTAATAGCATCCTCAGCCGGTATGGAATGATACGGTTGAACATCAAGCACTTCGCACGATCCAAAGAACAGGATCAATGACAAAGAAATATAGATTAGTTTTTTCATATTTGTGTTCAGTTAAAGTCCTAAATTGATTCCAATGGTGTATGTCCTAGCCTGTGGATATGTGAAGAAATCGGTTGCCCTGAGCAGATTGCTATCACCCCTGTAATTGACTTCCGGATCCATGCCCGAGTAATTGGTAATGGTGAACAGGTTGGCTCCTGATATATAAATACGGGCGCTTCTGACTCCAATACCTTCAATTAATCTCTTGTCCATTAAATAGGACAGGGTAATGTTTTTCAACCTTGCGTATGAACCATCCTCCACGAAGCGGGAAGAAATTCGATTGTTTGAATTGATGTTGTCAGCATCAGCACGTGGAATATCGGTGATGTCGCCAGGATTTTGCCAACGCCTCAAAATCGCTTCACTTTGGTTTTCATCGGCAAAAGTCATGGCTTCTGTGAAGATGCGGGAGGCATTAAAAATATCGTTGCCATAGGAAAACTGGATGAAGAAACTTAAGTCGAACTGTCCGTAAGTTAATGAGTTGGAGAAACCTCCTGTAAACAATGGATTAGGATCGCCAATCACCACACGGTCGTTAGAATTTATAACGCCGTTGCCATCAACATCATCAAAAACCAGATCGCCGGTGCTGGGGTCAACACCCAGGCTGCGGAAACCGAAGAAAACGCTCATCGGCTGGCCAACAATCACTGCGCTTGGGCTATACCTGTCGAGATCAAGCAGGTTCTGATCTTTGTATAGTGAAAGAATTTTATTCTTGTTGTGGCTAACGTTAAATTTCGATTCCCATTTAAAATTGCTTGCTTTGACATTTACTGTATTCAGTGAAAGTTCCATTCCCTTGTTTTCTAGTTCACCAATATTGGTGGTGATTGAACTGAAGCCACTGGTCGGCGAGATTGGCCGGTTAAAAAGCAAATCACTGGTAACGTTATAATAATAATCAATTGAAAGAGCGATCCTTTCTTTAAAAAATTCAACATCGGCCCCAACATTAAATTGGGTGGTGGTTTCCCATTTAAGAAGATCATTTGCCATGCCTGCCGGAGCAATGCCTGGTCTTGAGAGATAATTTGCTCTGCCACTGTAAAGGTTCATATAAGCAAAATCGGGTATTCCGTCATTTCCTGTGAGCCCGTAACTGGTTCTCAACCTGAATTCGTTAACAGCAAGGTTCATATCCTGAAAAAATGCTTCTTCGCTCAGACGCCATGCGAGTGAGGCTGCAGGAAAGAAACCATAGCGGTTATTAGTCCCGAATTTTGAAGAACCATCAAAACGACCACTTAGTGAAATGATGTATTTATAATCGAGATTATACTTCAATTGCCCGAAATAAGAATTGATTCCGCGATCAGTGGCCCTGGCATCAGCCAGACGAATGGTTCCGGCATCAAGCAGGTATTGGAAATATGCATTCGGAAAATCTATTCCTTCGGCGTACTGATTGCGGCGTTTGAACATTTCAAAAGAATAGCCTGCAAGGGCTTCGACATTGTGCAAGCTGCTGAAGGTGTTGGTATATCTGAAGAGATTATTCGAAACAATATTCAGGACATTTGTTTGTGCCTCAATTCCAAGTCCATTGGTTGTAGCTCCCTGCCGTGTGGTAACCGGGTCATAACTATGTTCGCGCAAACTCAGGTAATCCATTCCCCATCTCGAGCTAAAAGACAGGTTTTCAAGAATTCTGATATCGGCAAAAACGTTTCCAATGGTTCGATAGGAATGTGCTTCATTGATTGCCTCTTTTCCTATTGCAATTGGGTTCGCAAAAAAACCATCCTGATTATAAGTGCCATCCTCGTTGTAGATGGGATAAATCGGTGGCCGTGATATGGAATTTGGAAGCACTCCATGTAGCGACCTGTCGCCTTCAACCCTGTTATTCATGGAATAACTTGTGCCCAGGCTCCCTCCAATTTTAATGTTCCTGTTTAACTGGTGATCCAGGTTCATCCTGCCATTCAAACGCTGGTAATCGGTTCCAAGGATGATACCGGTCTGATCAAAATAGTTCCCTGATATGAAAAACTGTGTCTTCTCATCCCCTCCCGAGGCTGACAATTCGTAACTGTTCATTGGAGCAACCCTGAATATTTCATTGAGGTAATTGATGTCAACAGGATTGGTTGGATCCGGCTGCTTGTTCATATATTCAAGCCATTGATCAGCGCTCAGCATTTCAAGTTGTTTTGCAACTTCCTGCCATCCCCATGAACCATTGAAACTGATATTGGTTCGTTGCTGATTGCCCCGGCGTGTGGTGATCAGAATGACACCATTGGTAGCACGCGCGCCGTAAATGGCTGCGGCTGACGCATCTTTCAAAATTGTGATGGACTCAATATCGTTTGGGTTAATGTCAGACAATGCATTTATGCTTTGACCCGAAAAACCAATCTGTCCGTAATTACCGCTAGTCATCGGGATGCCATCAATTACATACAGCGGTTCATTTCCGGCTGAAATGGAACTGTTGCCCCTTACTCTTACTGAATTTGCTCCACCGGGAGTACCAGAGTTCTGGCTGATATAGACCCCGGCCGAACGGCCTTGCAAAACACCATCAATGGTTTTCAATGGTGTTTCACGAAGTTCTGCATCGCTAACAACACCCAATGAACCAGAAACCAGTCGGCTTGATTCAGTGCCATAACCCACAACAACCAACTCGCCTAGGTCAAGAACTGCCGGTTCAAGAACCACATTGATTACTGAACGGTTATTGATGGCAACTTCCTGGGTGATCATTCCTACGAATGAGAAAACCAGATGGGTGTTTTCAGGCGAAACATCAATCTGGTAATTGCCGTCAAGATCGGTGGTTGTTCCTGCTTTTGTACCGCGAACCAATATGGTAACTCCCGGGATGGTGGCGCCATCTTCGGATGAGGTCACAACCCCGCTGATGGTAATTTTTTCCTGTTGCTGAGGCTTAATTGTTCCCGCTTCAGCAGTCACCGCAACAGGTTTAACAACAATGTAATTCTCAACAAGATCATACTCCAGTTGACTGTTCTTGAGCACTTCCTTCATGGCTTGATCAAGGCTCACCAACTTCACATCAATGTTTATCCGTCTGACCGCCAAGTCATCCGTTTCATGAAAAATGAAGAGTAATTCCGATTGATGAGCAATTTCGTTCACAGCATCATAAACTGTGGCATTCTTCAAATTGAGACTAATCAGGTTGTTCTGCGAATAAAGTGATGCACTTACCTGAACCGTGCCAATAAAAGTGAGTAACATGAAAATCTTCATACCGATCACAATAATTTTGAAGACGTTCCACCTGTATGGGCCACGTTTTCGTAGTTTTTTATTCATACTTTTGTAATTAGGTTATTAATCATTTGTTACTCTGATTTCACTGTTTCGGGGTTTTGATTTTTGACTGGCCGGGAGATGTTGCAGCATTTCCCGGTTTCTCATTTCACAATTATTTGTTTCCCGTTTATTTCAAACTCCACATTTGCAGCCCGGCCTATCAGATCGAGCAGGAATCGGATTTCGCGTGAATTTTCCATGGCACCGCTGAACTGAAAACCGGCTGCCAGTTCGTTTTCAAAACTGATTTCAACATCATACCAGCGTTCCAGCTTGGTGGCTAAATCTTGAAGGCTTATTTTGTTAAAATGTAAAACGCCTTCTTTCCAGGAAGTGAATAATCTTGTATCAACATATCCGATCTCAAATTTCTGGCTTTGATGAGAAAACATGGCCATTTGCCCTGGATTGAGCTTATATGCCAATCCTTCGCGGCTGCTCATTTCCACTACCCCTGAAACCAGGGTGGTTTGAATAAAATTATCGTCATTGTAAGCCGAAACATTAAAAGCAGTTCCATGAACCAAGACTTCGTATCCATTTGCTTCAATGATAAATGGCGCTGAAGAATTGGTCATCACCTCAAAAAAAGCTTCGCCGCTGAGTTTGACCCTGCGCAAATCCGTTGAAAAAGCAACAGGATATTCAAGTTCTGACCTGGAGTTCATCCAGACACGGGTGCCATCAGCCAGCTGCAGTTGATAGCGGGCGCCGGCCGGAACGATCAGACGGTTCATACGGGGTGCATCACCACCTACCGCTTCCTGATCATAACGCAAAAACTCACCAGGTTGATTGGTAATGCGAACTCCGTTCTCGCCAGACAGATGAGTACTTTCGTCATCAAGAACTATCTGCTTGCCATCAGATAAAACAAGTACAGCATTACTGTATCTTTCCAAAACTTTCAATTCGGTTTGAGCAATCGAAGATTCTGTATCGTTGTTAAATTGAAGTAGAAACCACCCCAGCCCAACAAGCGTAAACAATGCTGCTGCATAGGGCAGAAGTTTGATTAGCATTGCTCTTGTTTTACTTTGGTGTTGCCTTTTGCCAAGTAAACCGTCAATGATTGTTTCTGGTTCTTTCGCAGATTTTGAAAGATAAATCCAGTAATATTTTTTCAGCTGGCCTTTGTATGCAATGCACTCATCAATCCTCTCAGGATTCTGTTCTATCCACTGCTCAAGCAATCCCAAATCGGTATGATCCAGTTTGCCCAAAGCTTGTTGGGTGAGAAATTGTAATATAACATCCGGGATAGGAGGAGTTTCGTTTAATTCTTTCATGATAAACTAATGACAATATTAAATAGAAAAAGGGTGAGCCTGTATCAGGATTTTTTTCTATCGCTATAATAACTATTTATGACAGGGCTGTTTTTCAGGATACGGATTGCATTGCGGAGATGCGATTTAATGGTGTTCAGCGAAAGGTTAAGTGTTTGTGCCGCTGTTTTATAAGGCTGATCTTCAAAATAAACCAGTTCAAAAACCACCCTGCTTTGCATGGGCAATGCATCGAAGGCTTTTTCAAATATCTGTACCTCTTCACGGATGAGCATAAAGTCAATTGCCTGACCGATTAGCATATCTTCACTCATATCCCGCTCAATGGCAGGCTTTGCCCTAATACTTGCAATCTGATTGAAACAGGCATTTCGAACAGAGACCTGCAAATAGCGCTTAAAAGAGGTATTAATCCGGTTATAAAGCTTTTCTTCCCATACTTTCACAAAAACCTGCTGCACAAGGTCTTCCGCTTCCTGAGCATTGTTGGAATAAATTTTAGCAGCCAATACCATTGGTTTATAATAGCGGATAAAAAGTTCCCTGAAAGCTTCGCGCTCATTTGTTTTAAATAATTCCAGTAATCTGGCGTCTTCATTATCCATTTTAAGCGTTTGCTTTCTGAGGTAAACTTAGGAGATCCTAAGATATTTAAAAAAATGAATGAAAATATCTTCCGGTATGCAAACTTAATGATTATTCCAGCGTTCTAGAGCATCAGACTATATCACAAATAATGAAATCAATGGCCTTTCTCATTTTCTTCTCAATCGTTTTTACTATTTACTTTTCAGTACACTACTATCTGTTTACCAGGCTCAGCATGGCACTCCCCGGAACCCAGGGGTTGGCATTGTATTTTAAGATTGGTTTCTGGATGCTAGCATTTTCCTTTATTGCCGGGAGATTTCTTGAAAAAATCTGGTTATCGGAACTTACAATGGGTATTACCATTATTGGATCCTACTGGCTGGCAGCTATGCTTTATTTCCTCCTGGCTGTTCTGCTTATTGATATCATCCGCCTGGCTGACTATTACCTACCGTTTATACCATCCTTCATTACAGGCAACCTTTATGCTTTTAAGCGTTATCTTCTCTTAAGTGTAATTACTGTAATCGGAATAATGATTACCTATGGGGCTTTCAATGCCCGAAAACCAGTAATACGTGAGTTCACTTTATCCATTCCAAAACCAGCAGGCAATTTCAAAGAACTTAACATAGCATTGGTGTCAGACCTTCACCTCGGTTCTATTCTTGCAAACAGGCATATGGATCGAATTGTTAACAAAATTAATGGTTTGAACCCCGATTTAATTTTAATGGCTGGGGATGTCTTTGATGAAGATCTTAATCCTGTAATCCAAAAAAATCTCGGTTCGGGTCTGAAGCAATTAAAATCAAAACTGGGTGTGTATGCTGTTACCGGTAATCATGAATATATTGGCGGTGTTGACCCGGCCGTGGATTACCTTGAGAAACATGGAGTACAAATGATTCGCGATAGCGCAGTACTCATTGAAAACAGTTTTTATCTGATAGGCCGCGAAGACCGCGATAAGCCCAGGTTCTCAGGTAAGCCCAGAAAAGATCTGCCGGTTATTATGGCAGCGATAAACAAGGAATATCCTTTGATTTTGATGGATCACCAGCCTTTTACACTCAACGAATCCCTTGAAAACGGTATTGACCTGCACTTGTCAGGTCATACACATAACGGACAAATCTGGCCACTTAATTATATAATTGACGCCATTTATGAGGTTGGATATGGATATGTTAACAAATCCGGGATGCATGTGTATGTGTCGTCTGGTGTTGGAACCTGGGGGCCTCCTGTAAGGATTGGTACCAGGCCGGAAATCGTTAACATCCGGCTAAGGTTTTCAGAATAACAAAACTTAAAATTGGTACAAGTTTTTGCTTAGTTGATTACCATCAAACAACAAACAAATGAATTCTATCAATGTGCGTGAAGCCAGACCAGGTGAAGCAGAACACATCATTGGATTTCAGGTAGAAATGGCCAGAGAAACCGAGAATATGGTTCTTGAGCATACAGTTGTTTCTGCCGGTGTTCAGGCCGTATTTGCCGATCCCGCTAAAGGAAAATATTACTTTGCTGAATCAGGGAATCAGATAGCTGCCTGTATGCTCACCACATATGAATGGAGCGACTGGCGCAACGGAACATTTATCTGGCTGCAATCGGTGTATGTGAAACCAGAGTTCCGCGGCAAAGGTGTTTTCAGGAGTATGTATAGGCATATCAAAGAACTGGTTTCTGCAAGTGAAAGTCTTAAAGGAATAAGGCTTTATGTATTCCACACCAATGAAAATGCGCAGGCGGTTTACCGCTCACTAGAAATGGAAGACCAGCATTACAGGATGTTTGAATGGGTTAAGAGTTAAGTGTGTAATTGGTTAATTGGTCGATTGGTTGGAGTGATGGAGTAATGGAATTATTAATTCAAAATTCCAGATTTAAGATTCGTAAATATACAGACGACATCGATTTTGTATTTGAACTTTGGATTTTGTTCTATAGACTTTGATCTTTGCATTGATTAGTTAATTGGTTGGAGTAGTGGATTCCCAATGACCTAGGTTAATCATACAACCTAACATATTCATAGGTGTTCCCCAGGTGGTCGAGGAAACGAAGAAAATCACTGTATTTGATCACCACCGAGGCTGTATTGATGCATGGATGAAAACTGATGGTTTTTGAATTCTGCAGGTTCTCATCGAGGAATAAATGCACATGGTGATCCATATCATTGATAAGCCCAAGTGGAGATACCGAACCCGGAGTAACGCCCAAATATTTCATCATCCGCTCAGCGGAGGCAAAAGTTAACTTTCCTTGTTTAAGACGATTTTCGAGGTCTTTAATTGCCAATGAATGCGTATACTCAAGGATCACAAGATAATGCCGGTTTCCTTTGTGGTTCCGGAAAAAAAGGTTCTTACAATGGGTTGCTTCTATGTCTTTCCAATAGAGCGCAGCTTCCTCAACGGTAGGAACCGGAGGGTGTTCGTAGTAATCGAAGGTTATTTTTAAATACTCAAAAAGTTCATAAAGTTTCGGATCTCCTCTCATTGTGGCAGGTTTTAGTTGGCTATATAATAATGTGGTGTTTTGCATGAAGTAAACCGTGGTCTTACGATAGTTATACAGTTGTCATAGATGGTCATACAATAGTCAAACAATTGTCATTCAGTTGTTACTTGATCAACAGTATGGGGTCTATTAGTAAAATTGTTCATCCAATTCTAGTTTTTCATTCATTTTACCTCTTGGAATTTGGGACTTGGAATTTTAGACTTTGATCTTTGATCTTCTCTCAGTCTTTCCACTTCAACACGGCATCTTCAGTCTCCAGTATCAATCCCTGCTGCAGGTTGTTAACAATTTCTTCGCGGATAAGGTTGATTAACCGCCGTTTTAGAAAACCACTTCTTACAATAAGGCTAACTTCTCTCTTAGGAACAGGTTTAGAAAAACTACGCAAAAATCGCCTTTTTTCTTCAGTCATTTCCAGTGTGGCCAGGTGCGGTAATAAAGTATATCCATACTGCCTGTCGATAATACGGGTCAACGCTTCCAACGACCCGGTTGTATATCTGAATTTATTAAAACTGGCAGGAATATTTCTGCTACAGAGTTTAAGCACATGTTCCCTGAAACAATGCCCGTCAGTTAACAGCCACAGACTGTCAGTAAGTAAGTCGTCGGGATGCACTGTATCAGCTTGTAACAGAGGATGACCTTCAGAAGCATACACCCATAAAGGTTCATAATAAAGAATAATTTCATCAATTCCTTTTTCGTGCAGGGGTGTTGAAACAATGCCGGCATCAAGCACACCGGTTTTAACTTTTTCAATCACTTCATTTGTCAATGCTTCTTCAAACTGGAAATCAATGTTGTACCTTGCCGTTAAGCCTGATATCAATCCCGGTATCAGATGAGGTCCAATGGTTGGAATCACGCCAATACTTATGTCGCCAGTGGGTTCGCCATGGTCTTCTTCAATGATTTCTTCAATTTTTTTTGCTGCATTCACCGTTTCACGGGCCTGCTCAATAATCATTTTTCCGATAGGTGTTGGCTGAACCGGTTGACGGCTGCGATCGAAGATCAAAACGCCCATTACATCCTCAAGTTTTTTTATCTGCATGCTCAAAGTAGGCTGTGTTACGAAGGAATGATCGGCCGCTGTTTGAAAGTGGCGGTACTTGTCTACGGCAAGTATATACTCCAGTTGACTTAGCGTGATGTTCATATTGAAAGAAATTAGCTTGCAAAGATATAGTTATTATCTATCATGTTATAAATATTATCAATTTGACTGATGTATCCTTACGTATTAATTTTGCACCATTATTAAACAACAAGAAATACAGTACATTTTCATAACAAAAAATAATCAATCAATTAATTCATCTTAAAACAAAAACCATGGAAAATCAACAAGAATTTTACCAGATGCCCCGTATCGGCGACATGGCTCCCGATTTTGAAGCAGTGACCACAGCCGGAAAACTCCGTTTCTCGGAATTCAACAAAGGAAGTTGGGTCGTTTTGTTTTCACACCCCGCCGATTTCACACCTGTTTGTACTACCGAAATGTCGGGTTTTGCCCTGCGTGAGGATGAGTTCAAGGCTTTGAATACCAAGCTTATGGGATTAAGCATTGACAGCATTCATGCACATGTGGCGTGGGTTCACAATGTTAGAGAGAAGCTCGGAATTTTGATGAAATTTCCGATTATCGCCGACATTGATATGAAGGTTTCAAAACTCTACGGAATGTTGCAACCCGGCGAAAGTGAAACTGCCGCTGTAAGGGCTGTATTTATTATGGATCCGAATGGCAAGGTTCGCCTGATCATGTATTACCCGCTGAATGTTGGCCGTAATATGAACGAAATCATTCGTGCCCTGACAGCCCTGCAAACAGCCGATAAACACAAGGTAGCGCTTCCGCTCGACTGGCAACCAGGCGACAAAGCCATTGTACCTCCGCCAAAGACAGTTGATGAAATGGAAGAGCGCATTGCCAGTAAATATGAGATGATTGATTTCTACCTGGCAAAAACAGACCTGAACTAAGGTTATCCTTTTACCACTGAGGCACTGAGGGCACTAAGAAATACTCAATAAACTTTAGGCCTGCAGAAAGCTCAAATCTGGTGTTCAAGGTGCCTCTTTGGTTAAACTTACAAGTTATAAACCTTTAAAACTGAAATTATGAAAACTACAAATGCAATAGGACTTGATGTCCAAAAATCCACAGAACTTGCTGAAAAGCTGAATGACTTGTTGGCCAACCTCCAGGTATTTTATACCAATACCCGTGGTTTCCATTGGAACATCAAAGGGCCAAAGTTTTTTGAGCTGCATGTAAAGTTCGAAGAATTATATAACGATCTGATCCTGAAAATTGATGAGGTGGCTGAGCGTATTCTTACACTCGGAGCCACACCAAAACATTCTTACAGCGACTACCTTAAAACGTCGGAAGTAAAGGACTCAAAAGTTGTAAGTGACGGCAACGAAGCTGTAAAACAAATACTCGAAGCCTTCAAGATCATGATTGCAAAAGAACGCGTAATTCTTGATCTTTCAGCTGAGCTTAACGACGAAGGTACGAATGCACTGATGAGTGACTACATTCGTGAGCAGGAAAAGCTTGTTTGGATGTATTCGGCTTATCTCGGATAAATCTAATTTGACTCCCGAACCAATTACCACTTAGGCACTAAGAACACTGAGAATCACTAAGAGTCTTTCAAAAGAATTTTACTCAGCACTTAATCCCATCTTTAAGCTAAACATCTTAGTGCAACTTAGTGCACTCAGTGCCTTAGTGGTTCAAAAAAACCAATCATGATATTACACCGTGCAAATACCAGGGGCTATGCCGATCACGGCTGGCTTAAATCGCATCACACTTTCAGTTTTGCTGATTATTACGATCCATCACGGATGCATTTCGGGAAACTGAGGGTGCTGAACGATGACATTATTGAAGGCGGAAGCGGCTTTGGGCTGCACCCGCACAACAACATGGAAATCATTTCCATTCCTATAACCGGTGCCCTGGCCCATCGCGACAGTTATGGTTCGGACGATATTATTGATGTCAACAAAGTACAGGTAATGTCGGCAGGCAAAGGAATTTCACATTCCGAACACAACGCCACGTCCGATCAGAAAGCCAATTTTTTGCAAATCTGGATTTATCCCAGGTCAATGAATATTGATCCGCGCTACGACTCTCGGTATTTTGATCCGGCTGCACGCATCAATCAATTTCAATTGCTTGTTTCGCCCGATGGCGCTCACAACTCACTATACATTCATCAGAAAGCCTATTTATCGCGCATTGTGCTAAAAGAAAAAAACGCAGTTGACTATAAACCCTTTCTTGAAGATAACGGTGTTTATTTGTTTGTGATCAGCGGTGAAGTTGAGGTAAACACTGAATTGCTAGGGCAACGTGATGGAATGGGAATTGTTGATCAGCCTCAGATAAGCATTTCGGCAAAACAGGATACTGATTTGATTGTCATCGAGGTGCCGATGAAATAAATCTGCGTACTACTGTTTGAGTTCAAATTTATCCCAGTCGAGGCCAAAGGTGATATTCTTCCGGAAAGATTCAAGTTTGCCTGCCGAAAGTGTTATGGTTTCAACCAATTCCTGATGTGGTAAGGTTTCTGAAATTTTCGCGCCCCACGGATCAATAACCATTGAATCACCGCTATGAGAGATTCCATTACCATCAGAACCGATTCTATTTACGCCCACAACGTACGATTGATTTTCAATGGCCCTTGCTGTTAAGAGAGTTTTCCAGGCATGGTTCCTGATTTCGGGCCAGTTTGCTATAAATATCTGGCAGTCAAAATCGTATTCCCCGGCCTTGTATGAATTCCGGCACCAAACAGGGAAACGCAAATCGTAGCAAATTTGGAGATTTAATTTCCAACCTTTTAGTTTAACTACCAATCTTTCATTTCCGGGAGTAAAAAATTTATCCTCCTCCGCCATCCTGAAAAGATGCTTTTTGTCATAGAAAAATGATTCGCCGTTTGGTAACACTACATAAAGACGGTTCAAATATTTCCCATCCTCTACTACGATGTAGCTTCCCATCACAGCACATTGTTTTTCGGCTGCTTTGCCAAGCATCCACTTTAAGGTTGTGCTCTTTACATCTTCGGCGAGCGATTCCGGCTGCATTGTGAACCCTGTGGTAAACATTTCGGGCAGTACAATCAGATCAGTAGGTTCAGTGATTGAAGCAATCAGTGCATCGAAATGTTGCAGATTGCGTTCGGGGTCACGCCACGCGAGATCGGATTGTACAATGCTTACCTTTAAATCTTGCATAATATCTTAGCCGCTTTTTCAAGTGTTTCCTCGGTTTTAGCAAAGCAGAAACGCAAATGCTTATTATCATCGTTTTTATAATAAAACGCTGATAGCGGAACCGAAGCAATTTTATGGTCTTTGATGAGCCGAATAGCAAATTCCATCTCATCTTCGTCAGAAATATTGCTATAATCAAGCGTTTGAAAATAGGTTCCGTTACATGGCAACGGTTTGAATCTTGATCCCTTTGTAAGATTGAAGAATAAATCTCTTTTTTGCTGGTAATACCCCGGAAGGTGAATGTAATTTTCTTCATCTTCCAAAAACTCTGCTATCGCATGCTGAACAGGAGTATTGGAAGCAAAAACAATGAATTGATGCGCTTTTCGTAATTCAGAAGTGAGGTTGGCAGGCGCTGCCACAAAGCCTGTTTTCCATCCGGTTGCATGAAAGGTTTTGCCAAAGGATCCAACTACCAGACTTTTTGAAGCTAGTTCGGGGTATTTGCTGACACTTTCGTGCTGCAGCCCGTCGAAAATGAGATGCTCATATACCTCATCGCTAAGTATGATTATATCGCGATTGCGGGTAATCCTGATCAGTTGGTTTATATCATTATGGCTCAACACAGTACCTGTAGGGTTATGCGGTGAATTGATAATGATCATGCGCGTCCGGTTCGAAATCAATGCCGGGAATCGTTGCCAGTCAATACTAAAATCGGGTTGCTGCAAGGTAGCATATTTCACAAGACCACCATTTATTTTTACCGATGGTGCATACGAATCGTAAGCCGGTTCAAAAATTATGACTTCATCATCGGTTCGCACAAAAGCAGAGATAATTGCATAAATGGCCTGCGTTGCGCCCGCCGTAACAGTAATATCAGTTATCGGGTCGTACTCTGCCCCAAAGGTTTTTTTGATTTTTTCGGCTATGGCTTTTCGTAATTGAAGTACTCCGGGCATGGGGGCATATTGGTTGTACCCCTTCTTCATGTACTTATGAACCAATGATATCAGGTTCTCAGAAACAGGAAAATCAGGAAAGCCCTGCGAAAGGTTAATGGCTTTATGGTCAGTAGCCAATTGGGTCATTACTGCAAAGATTGAAGTGCCCATATTTGGCAATTTCGATCCTACTGACCAGGGGTAATTTTCCATCAGATAATAATTTTAGCAGGCAAAGGTAAGATTTTAAAGTTTTGCTCAAAAACATAAAAACCACTTGCTTCAAGTTCGTAGAAACAAAACATAATAAAATACAAAGACTTAATAACTGGTTTGCAGCCAAAAAAATCAAATACCTATATTTGCAAACGGCTTTATAAGTGTTCATTCAAATTCATAACATTAAAAACCACATAAAAATGAAAACGTTAAAAGACTATAACTTCAATGGAAAGAAAGCCCTCATCAGGGTAGATTATAATGTGCCGCTTGACGATGATCAAAAAATTACCGATACAAACCGCATTGACGCCACGTTTGACACAATCAGCGAAATTCTCTCAAAAGGTGGTTCGGCCATCCTGATGTCGCACCTGGGAAGGCCCAAAAAAGGCCCTGAAGACAAGCTCTCGCTCAGACATTTAGTCGAGTATCTTAACGAGTTATTCAAAACCGATGTTCTGTTTGCCAATGATTGCATTGGCGAAGAAGCCTTAAAACTCTCTGCTGAACTCAAACCCGGGCAGATTCTACTATTGGAGAACCTTCGTTTTTATAAGGAAGAAGAAGCAGGAGATGTTGATTTCGCAAAAAAATTATCTGCCCTTGGTGATGTTTACATCAATGATGCCTTCGGAACGGCGCACCGCGAACATGCCTCAACGGCTGTAATTGCAAGGTTTTTTCCAGATGATAAAATGTTCGGGCGCCTTATGAATGCTGAAGTAAGCAGTTTAAAGAAAGTAGTCCATGATGCTGAACGCCCCTTCACAGCAATCCTTGGCGGAGCAAAAGTGTCTTCGAAAATTCAGGTCATCAATCACCTGATCGGGAAAGTTGACAACCTGATTATTGGCGGAGGCATGATGTTTACTTTTATAAAATCAATGGGCGGAAAAATCGGTGGCTCCATGGTTGAGAATGAATTGCTTGATGTGGCTAAAAATATTATTGAGGGAGCCAAGGCATTTGGCACCGATCTGTATCTTCCGGTTGACACTATTGCCGCCGACGCTTTCGCTAACGACGCAAAGCGAATGGAATGTGCTGCAAATGAAATTCCAGATGGATACCTGGGTTTGGATATTGGAAAACGCTCATGTGTGCAATTTGAGGAAATTATAATGAATTCCAAAACCATCCTATGGAATGGGCCAATGGGAGTTTTTGAAATGTGCAATTTCCAGCATGGTACAAAGTTCATTGCCGAAGTTGTTGCAAGGGCTACCGAAAAAGGTGCATTTTCTCTGGTAGGTGGTGGCGACTCAGTAGCTGCAATCAATAAATTTAAACTGGCCGATAAAATAAGCTATGTTTCAACTGGTGGCGGGGCTATGCTTGAATATATTGAGGGCAAAACCTTACCTGGTGTTGCAGCGATTGAAAACGACTAATAAAAGAACATGAAGCGCTTCCACCTGATTTTGCTTTCGTCTTTGAGCGGATTGCTTTTGAGCATCGCCTGGCCAATGTACGGATTGCCAAGCCTGCTTTTTACCGCCTTCGTACCGCTGCTGATCATTGAAGATCATTTCTGGAAACAAAAAAACATCAATTCGGTTTTTTCTATTGTCCCCTACCTTTTATGGTCGTTTTTTATCTGGAACCTATTGACTACCTGGTGGATTGTTCATTCAACAGCGGTTGGAGCAGCCCTGGCTATAGTATTGAATTCGATCTTCATGACGGTTTTCTTTGTACTTTTTCATTTTGTCCGCCGAACACTTACAAAGCCATCCCAGGGATATCTTTCACTTGTTTTCTTTTGGATCACCTTTGAGTTTATACACCACCACTGGGATCTGAACTGGCCCTGGCTGAGCCTGGGCAATGGTTTCAGCGCTTATCCAACGTGGATACAGTGGTATGAATTTACAGGTATTTTTGGTGGGAGTGTTTGGGTGCTGGCTGTCAACATTTTGATTTTCCTTTCATGGAAAAAGTTGCGGCAACGCTATTCAGCTAAAAAAATGCTTTCACGAAGTGCGCTTGTTTTTTCTCTGATCCTACTCCCGATTCTGATTTCACAAATTATTTATAAAACATGGGAGGAAGATAAAGGCCAGCCGGTTGATATTGTTGTGGTCCAACCTAACGTGGACCCTTATGGCGAACAATACGAACTACCCCCGCTTGAAATAGCTGACCGGATATGGGATCTTGCGGTTCAAAAACTTGATGAAGAAGTGCAATTTATCGTTTGTCCCGAAAGCGCCATCCAGGAATATGTGTGGGAAGAGAACATGAATAATACGCCGAGCGTGAACCACTTCCGTGAATACCTCTATGATTATCCCGGTGCAAGCATAGTAATCGGCCTGTCTTCCAGAAGAATGCTTGAACCTGCTGAGAAACTAACACCTGGAGCCAGAAAATTCCGGGATGCCGACTTGTATTATGAAGCCTATAATACTGCCATGATTTTCGATACGTCTTCACATTTTCAGCTTTATCATAAATCAAAACTCACTCCCGGGGTTGAAGTAATGCCTTTGGTTCGCTATGTTAAGTTCATTGAGAACCTGGCTTTTGACCTGGGTGGTACAGTGGGAACCCTGGGTGTGGATGAAGAACGAACGCCCTTTTCTACTTCGGAAGGGCTGAAAATAGGAACCGCCATTTGTTATGAATCGGTTTATGGGGAATTTATGGCTGGCTTCGTAAAAAATGGAGCGGATTTGATTTTTGTGATCACCAATGACGGCTGGTGGGAAAACACAGCCGGGCATCGCCAGCATTTACTATTTTCTTCAGTAAGGGCTATAGAAACCAGGCGTGCCATTGCAAGATCAGCAAATACAGGTATTTCGTGCTTTGTTAACAAGCGTGGTGATATCCTGCAAGCCACCAACTACTGGGAGCCGGACGTGATCAGGCAAACTGTTTATACCGGCGATGGGCAGACTTTTTACGTGCGTTTCGGCGATTATATTGCACGCATTTCGTCATTTGGTGCAGTGTTGATGTTACTGATTTCAGTAATGTTGCGATTGAAGAATAAAAATGTGGCTAAAGCCTGATATGAATTGTGTTTTATAATCAGTTGGCTAAAGACATATTGCCGTCAGCTTTAGCTGACGGTTCCCGAAAACTGAATGATCAAGTGGCTTTAGCCTCATAAAACAAATTATAATGCTCAAACAAATTCCCCTTCCCGATCTTAACGCCATGAACAATGGCACCATGATGCAACATCTTGGTATCGAATACACAGAATTGGGCAGTGATTACATTTGTGCCCGTATGCCGGTTGATCATCGCACAAAACAACCAGCCGGTCTGTTGCATGGTGGCGCCAGCGCTGCATTGGCCGAGTCACTTGGGAGCGTAGGTTCAGTGCTGATGACTGACAATGAAACACAGGCTATCGTTGGGATCGAGATAAATGCTAACCACCTGCGCAAGGTGAAAGAGGGTTATGTTTTTGGCAAAGCAACAGTGATCGCGCACTCAAGAAAACTGCATGTCTGGGAAATCCGCATCAGCGATGAACGGAACCGTTTGGTTTGTATTTCAAGGTTAACGGTGATGGTGATTGATAAAAAATGATAAGATTACCAAGATGCTAAAGCCCGATAACCAACAACAAAAGAATAAAGTAAAGCGCCCGTTCGTGATTTTCAGAATGCCCGGATCATCAGGATCATCAATTTATTCCGGCAAAATCAAACCTATCATTTTACAGGAAGCATTTAATCTTCATGGCTTCATTCTATCTCCGTTTATAAACTCATCTCAAAATCCGACAGTGTTTCTTGAACCAGATGCTGTTACAGAGATTATATCAGACATTCCTGATTCGCTGATTGATCAAATGCAGTTATCAGAATCGTTGCCTGAAATCAAAATGACAATCAATACGGATAGAGAAACTTATATCCAGGACCTCAAAAAGCTGATTGAACTTCTTAAGTCTGGCGAGGCAAACAAAGTGGTGATTTCGCGAACAACTGTGATTGAAAGTTTTTCGAACCAGCAGTTGATCAGATTGTATAATACGCTGTGCAAAACTTACCCGAATGCATTCGTTTACATTGCCCATATACAGCCTTATGGTATTTGGATGGGTGCTACACCTGAAACATTGATCTCTTGCCATGACAGTGAATGCAACACCATGGCGCTTGCTGGTACACGGAAATCAGGCTCACAAAGTGATTGGGGAGTAAAAGAGCGTGAAGAACAGAATATTGTCAGCAAATATATTCAAACAACACTGGCAGGTCATCGTGTTCATAATCTTGAGGTTTCTGGCCCTTTTACAAAACAGGCTGGCGCGATGGAACATCTGTGTACAAATTTTAGTTTTGGAACTCCGGATGATGAAACATTAGTTCAGATCATCAATAGTTTGCATCCGACTCCGGCTGTTTGCGGCATTCCTAAAGCAAAGGCACTTCAATTTATCTCACAATTCGAATCCCACAACCGTGAATATTACACCGGATTTCTAGGTCCAGTGAACTTTAGAGGGAAAACAGATTTATTTGTGAACCTGCGTTGTATGAAAATCACATCATCAAAAATGATACTTTTTGCCGGAGGAGGGATCACAAAAGATTCGGTTCCTGAAAAAGAATGGGAAGAAACTGAGCTTAAAGCCCAAACGCTGCTATCCGTGATTGAGAAAGTGTTGGAATAGTCAATTGGTTAATTGGTCTATTGGTGAATTTGTTGGAGTCATGGAGGTATGGAGTAATGGATTTATTAATTCAAAATTCCAGATTTAAGATTTAAAATTCACAAATTACATCCATTTTGAATTTATTTTTTGGATTTTGGGCTTTGATCTTTGGTTGATTGGTTGGAGTGATGGAGTATTGGAGTAATGGAGATGAACTGTAGCAACTGTATGACAATTGTATGACCATGTATTTCAACTGTATGACCATCGTATCACAACCGCATGACGCTCTTAATTCTCAATTTTCCGGGTCTGTAAAACAAAAACAAACTGGCTTTGTTACTTTAGTATCCTTATTAACAGGCATATTTAACCACAAAAAATGAATAAATTATGATTTCCGAAAAAATTGCAAAAGCAATCAATGATCAAATTGCATTGGAAGAACATTCTTCACGCATTTATATGAGCATGGCTTCATGGTGTGAGGTACAGGGTTATCCCGGAGCGGCAGCTTTCCTCTACAAGCACAGTGATGAAGAGCGTATGCACCAACTGAAATTCTTAAAATACCTGAACGATCGTGGAGGACATGCCGAATTGCAATCGCTTGAGCAACCCAAGCTTGAGTTTGGCAACCTCAGTTCTTTGTTTGAAGAGGTGATGAAGCACGAAGTGCATGTAACGCATAGCATTAACGAAATCGTTCACCTTTGTATAGAAGAGCGGGATTACACCACGCATAATTTTCTTCAATGGTTTGTTCAGGAACAAATTGAAGAAGAAAGCCTCGTAAAAGGTGTGCTTGACCAGCTTAAGCTGGCTGGTGATGCCAAGGGCGGACTTTTCCATATTGACAAGGAATTATCGGCTCTTGCAGTAGCTCCTGAAGCAGGTGTAGGCGAATAAGCTATTGATAAATTAATTTGAATAACCCTGAAGCGGTCTGCTCTCAGGGTTTTTTTTCATCTGCATGATAGTTTCCACCAGCTCATTATACCACGCTTCGCCATATTTCCGGATCAGAGAATCCTTGAGGAAGCGAAACAAAGGAAAATCAAGTTTTGCGCCGTTGGTAAGCGCTTTGTTGCAAATTGACCACTTGTGGTAGTTTACTGCTTCAAAGCCGTTGTAGGATGTAATCCTGATAGGATATAAATGACAGGAAACCGGCTTACGGAAATCAATCTTGCCGCTATCATAGGCTTTCTCAATGGCACAGCGTGCAATCTTGCCGGTGAAATAAACAAAGGCACACTCCCGGCCATTCACTAGGGGAGTCACAAAATTACCTGCCGCATCGTAATCGAAAACACCTGACTCCCGAACCACCTCAATTCCTTTGGTGACCATATAAGGAATTATTTCTTCAAGGCTGTCCTGTATTTGCGCTATTTCATCCTCTTCCAAAGGGGCTCCGGCATCGCCCGCCACACAACATGCACCAAGGCAGCGGGGCAGATCGCAGCAAAAGCGAACATTAGCAACATCATCGGATACAAGGGTTTCTCCAACAGGAATCATGAGGACAAAAGTAAGGTAAATTTCAACAACAGCCTGTCTGGGTTCTAAATGTGATGCCTAAAGCTTTGACAAGCTATCATTTTCAAACGCTCTGATTGCGCTTGATGAAATTACTTTTCAGCCTTGATTGCTGACGCTTCAATTTGCATCAGCACTTCATTTAACTTCTGTTCGAGCGCTGCAATTCTTTCATGCTGGGTTTCGATTATTACCTGCTGCTCTTGAATAGCTTTCAGGGCAATAACTCCAAATCCCGAATAATTCAATTGATACCAGCTTTCTTCGTCATCATGAGTAGCTTCGTAAACCAGTTCCGGAAAATGTTGCATTACATCCTGTGCCATAAAACCGATGCTGCGTTCCTGCTCTTCTTCGGTTTGCCATTCAAAGCGGTAGCTGAAGGCTTCGAGGGATTTCACCTTTGAAAGCACGGACGGCAAAGGCTCAATGTCCGTTTTCAGTTTCCGGTCAGAACTCGAAGTATAAACCCCGTTTGCAGCGCTGAAGGTACCCCTCAACGTGCCATTATAGAAAAACTCGAGGTTGTTGTTGTCGCGGGTAGCAATATTCCATTGACGGGTAGAAGTATTGTAGCTTCTGAGTGCGATCCCTTTTCTTCTGTTGGTTGATGTGGTGGTTGTATTGGCTAAGGCCCGGTGGTTTACCTGGAAGTCTGCATAAGTATTTGTGGCCAAGACATCATGGGAGTGTATGGTCACCTGGTCCCGGAAGGTTATTTCACCAAAGCGGTTCGCCTCAAAGATGGTGTCATTTTTTGTGGGACAGCCGCCAACCAGAAACAAGCCGGTATAACCAAAAGCATTGCCATCAACAAAAAAATCAAACCCACATGAGCCAATGCTATTGAAACCTTCGGTGAACGATAAACCACCATTTACGCCTGTATTAAAAGTAGTACCGCCAACAGTAAGGTATGTAGGTGTGGTATCTAACACGGTAAGATTCCAGTTGGATGGCATAGAGCCCCAGCTTGGGCCTATGTGTACACGGCCATTAGGAAAATCAATATCACCATTGAATTTGATATTCCAGGGGCTTACTGTATTTTTAGCCACTGGTGTCCAGGCTGATCCATTATAGCTTAAAAGATTTCCTATAGTTGCCCCCATGCTGTTCAGTTTTTCACTAGTAACGGCACCGTTAGCGATCTTTTCTGGAGTGATAGCACCATCAGCAATTTTTGCTCCAGTAACGGCATTGTTGGCAATTTTAGTTGTAGTAACTGAATTGTTGGCCAATTTGGCATTTGTAACCGCCGAATTTGCTATTGCAGGATTTGGATAAGTACCTGTCAGATCACCTCCGGCCGGACCAACAGGATTTGCTTTATTGGCATACAATGAATACGGTGTGCTTAAAAACTCCGTAGTGCCGGTAATTGTATAAGTGGTTCCTCCGTTGGGATCGGTTTCAGTTTTGAGGAAAAATGGGCCCTGATCCAGTTGCAGATCGTTGATAGAACCCTGAAGTGGCAAGCCGCCGCCAATTTGAAGTGTTACAAGTCCATTGACGTTTGTTTCCGGATTGGGATAATGCAATTCCTGATAAATGACCGTTCCCTCAGGCGATCCTTGCAGAATAGTGGTTCTGATCCCAACCTCACTGTTAACAATGAGTTGATTGCTGTTATCGCGAACCACAGCCTGGTAACCGATCCGCAATGGGGCCTGTGCCATTACACCGATGATCAATGATGATAAGATTGTTGTAGTAATTATCCTTTTCATGTTTTTGAGTTTAGTTGTTATTCTTTTGCCTGGGAAAATTGGTTCAAAGTGGGTGTGTATGTAAATTGGCGTGATTAATATTTGATAATCTTTTGAATTCCAATTTCTAAATCTCTTAATACCCTGATGAGGTAAACACCCGGCGGTTTATTTGCTATGCTTAAGCTGTATTGTTTTGCAACTGCTTCATTGGTGGTGAGGATCAGATTGCCCTGTGCATTGAATATCTCAATCCGGATGCTTGAGAACCCCTTATTATCAGTCATTTCAAGTGTCAGGTTTCCTGAAGTAGGGTTCGGAAAAACACTGAAAAAATTACTGCTTCTTTCGGGTTCGAAACCCTGAAACTCCTGATAAGATTCATTTTCTGCTGACGCAAGTATGCTTTCCGAATCATCGCAATATTCTGTTGAAATGTATGCATGAAGACTTCCACCGGGTAAAACCACGGTTCCCGGCAACAGAAAAATATTCTGGCCTGCAATTATGTCGGCATGGCCTCCATTCTGAACGGTAAATTGTTTCCCATCGCCTGCTATAGTTACTGTTTGTGTGGCATTGAAACAAAGCAGTTGACCGTTGCCAACGATAGTGTTGGGTACTTCAAGTAATGGCGGGATACTGGCAATCTCATCCCAGCTATGCTGCAGCCCAAGACTCAGACTCCCCTGGGCGGATGAATAATATTCAAAATCAATCAGACCGCCGGAAATACTCAGGTTGCCACCTGCGCCTGTGGCTTCGCCGCCAAAGGCAACAAATCCCTGTTGTGCAAAAAGGCTATTGGTTGTCCAGAAGAGGGTTGTCATATAAAGTAAGAAAAGTATTGTATGCTTCATGTTGTATGTATTTCTTTACTAGCAAGGTAATAAGGCGTTCCAGAGTGATCAGCGTACATCAAAAGGTAGTTTGTTCATGAAGTTTTGTAAGAGATTATATTTCACCCTGATGCTATTTATAATTGTTTTAAACAAGAAAAATACAATTTGGTTTATTTTGAATACTAAAACTTCAATAAAGTATCAGCCCTGGTAGCCAAACCTGAAGAATCCTGTTGTTGTGGTTTTCGGCACAACAAAAGACTTATATTTGTTTTTCAATGAAAACTTATGGCTTTAAGCTGGAACGAAATCAAATCCCGCGCTATCCGGTTCTCAACAAAATGGCAGAGAAATTAAAGCAATATGAAACTATAGGAAGCTGTGGAATAGATTGTGGGCTATGCCCCCGGTTCTATACCTCAGGAAATTCGGCTTGCCCGGGTTGTGGCGGATTGAACTTTAAAGAGAAACATCCTTCGTGTGGATTTCTGACTTGCTGCGTGATCAAAAACAAGTTTGAAGTTTGTTCCGATTGCCCGGAGTATCCTTGCAAACGATTTGATTCAGAGAAAAATGGCTATGACTCATTTGTGACCCATAAAAAGGTTTTTGCAAATCTTGATTTCATCCAGTCCAAAGGGATTGAAAAGTTCCTAGAAAACCAGAAGACACGAATGGAGATTTTGAATGAACTGTTGAACAATTATGATGATGGCCGCTCAAAAGGTTTTTATTGTCTCAGTTGTGCTTTACTACCCGTGGACAAATTACATGAAACCCTTGGTTTTGCGCAAAACCTGAATAACGAGCTTGAACTCAAAGAAAAGAGCAGGCATATTAAAGATTTCTTAATTAAAGTTGCTGATTCACTGAACATAGAATTGAAGCTGAATAATAAGCGATAATTCAAACCGGCAAAATCCGAAATGTAGCACAATGCTATCCTGAAAAATTGAATACATCGCAGAGATAAGCAAATGAATTCAGCTTGTATAAAGGAAAACCATACGGTTGGCCTGCATCAATCAGCGCTTATTTTTTTTCTACTTTTGCGCCATGATAAAAAACGAAGATTCCCTCAAAAAAATAATATCCCATGCCAAGGAGTATGGGTTTGTTTTTCAATCCAGTGAAATTTACGACGGACTTAGCGCTGTGTACGATTACGGCCCGTTTGGAGTTGAGCTGAAAAAGAATATTGCCAACCATTGGTGGAAAGCCATGGTACAGCACCACGAAAATATCGTTGGGCTGGATTCAGCCATTTTCATGCACCCCACCATTTGGAAGGCTTCAGGCCATGTGGATGCTTTTAACGATCCAATGATTGACAATAAGGATTCAAAAAAACGCTACCGAGCCGATGTTCTGGTTGAGGATCACATTGCTAAAATTGAAGAGAAAATAGAAAAAGAAGCCGAAAAAGCCGCAAAACGTTTTGGCGATAGCTTTAACCGTGTGCTTTTTCTTGAAACCAATCCCCGCATCGTAGAGTACCAGCAGAAAATCGGGGAAATCAAGAGCAGGTTGTATTCGGCCATGGAAAAAGAAGATATGGCTGCTTTTAAAACCCTCATCGAAGACCTCGAAATTGTGTGCCCCGTTTCCGGCAGCCGCAACTGGACAGAGGTTCGCCAGTTCAACCTGATGTTTTCTACGCAAATAGGTTCTCTCAGCGAAGGTGCGAACACTATCTATTTGCGACCCGAAACCGCACAGGGGATTTTCGTGAACTTCCTGAACGTTCAGAAATCAGCCCGCATGAAAATCCCCTTTGGGATCGCACAGATAGGGAAAGCATTCAGAAACGAAATTGTAGCCCGTCAATTTGTGTTTCGCATGCGTGAGTTCGAACAAATGGAAATGCAGTTTTTTGTGAAGCCGGGAACCGAAATGGAATGGTATACCTATTGGAAGGAAGCACGCATGAAATGGCATCTTTCGCTGGGTTTGCCTATTGAGAAATATCGTTTTCACGACCACGATAAACTGGCGCATTACGCCAATGCCGCCTGCGATATTGAGTTTGAGTTTCCCATCGGGTTTAAGGAACTGGAAGGAATTCATTCCCGCACCGACTTTGATCTTAGTGCCCATCAGAAATTCTCTGGTAAAAAGCTCCAGTATTTCGACCCGGAAATCAATGAGAGCTATGTTCCTTACGTTGTCGAAACTTCTATCGGCCTCGACCGCACTTTCTTTGCTGTACTCAGCAATGCTTACGAAGAAGAAAAACTCGACGATGGTAGCGAGCGGGTAGTTTTACGAATTCCGCCTGTTTTGGCACCCGTAAAAGCAGCCGTGCTTCCACTTGTTGCCAAAGACGGCCTGCCCGAAAAAGCCCGCGAAATCATGGACGAGTTAAAAGTTGATTTCCGCTGCCAGTTTGAGGAGAAGGATTCCATTGGCCGCCGTTATCGTCGGCAAGATGCCATTGGCACGCCTTACTGCATCACGGTTGACCACCAAACCCTCGAAGACAATACCGTCACCATCCGCGAACGCGACAGCATGATGCAGGAAAGGGTTGATATCGGGCAATTACAGGAAATTATCAGAAAGAAACTCAGGCCGCAATAGCCGAAGAATTACTCATCAAGTTTTTAATTAATCAGGGTCATTCCTTATAATTCTGTACAGTTTTGCAATCCGATTGCAAAATTGTACAGATTTGACTTTTAAAACTGTAAGGTTACTAAAACCAATTGTTTCCAGACTTTCAAGATTATGTCTTTTCTATGTGTGCTATGTGTCTATGTGGTTCAAATCAATTTTCCGCTTGGACCCAATATCATCTCCCTCAACCCCTCCGCCCAAATATCCGAATCATTCAGCACTTCAGCGAGTTGCATGGTTTCTCCACCGTTTTCTTTGAATAATTCTTCATACTCCACGCCAATTTCGATAATGGTTTCAAGGCAATCGGTTACAAAGGATGGGGCAAAGACCAGAATTTTCTTTTTGCCGGATTTTGCAAGGTCAACGATAACCTTGTCGGAAAAAGGTGTGAGCCAGTTTTTATCCAACCTCGATTGGAATGCAACGGTATATTTACTTTTCGCAATTTTTAATTGGTCAGCCAGCAGCCTCGTGGTTTCATGGCAAGTGGCTTTATAGCAATATGCACCGTGTTCCGGCATTGTTACTTCACAATTGCAGTTGTGAACGCTTATAGTTGGGTGAACCTTGTTCACATGCCTGTCGGGGAGGCCGTGGTATGAGAAAAGAAAATGGTCGTAATCGCTTAAATTGTATTTGCTCACTTGTTTCAAGAAAGCATCAAGGTAGGCGGGATGATCATAAAACTGTCCCATAAAACGAATTGATGGAATCACATTCCACTTGCTTATTTGTTTCAGGATTTCATCGGTGGCCGTGCCGGTGGTGGAAGAAGCGTATTGCGGGAACATGGGCACAATCACCACCTCGTCAAACTTTCCTTCTTTTATTTGCTGAACCACATCCTTCAGAGCAGGTTTTCCATAACGCATTGCTACAAAAACCTTGTGATCCCTGCCAAGTCTTGCTTCCAATTTCCCGGCAAGTCTCTCAGACAGGTAAAGCAGCGGTGAACCTTTTTCTGTCCAAAGCATTTTATACAGCTTTGTTGAGTTGCGAACCCTGAAAGGGATGATAATCAGGTTCACCAGCAATTTTCTAAATAACCAGGGAATGTCAATCACCCTCGGATCGTTCAGAAACTGCGTGAGGTAAGTGTAAACTTTACGAACCTTTGGCGCTTCCGGGGTTCCTACATTGGCAAGGATGATGGCGGTTCTCATATAATCTTTGATATTTCAGTGGCTTGTTTAATACGATCGGCAATGCCGATGCCGTCGCGGATATTGCCGGCAAGGATCAAACCCGGATGCTGTTCTTCAAGTTCGTGAATGCGCTGCAGCCTTTGCGGGGAAGCTATATCGTACTGCGGTATCGCATGTTTGTAGCGGTGAATTTCGGTAAAAGCAGGTTCAGACAGATTGGTGTGTAAAAGATCCGTCATCTCTGAATTCACAAACTCAAGTAATGTTGTGTCATCCATATCGTAGATTTCCGGTTTCTTAACGCCACCAAGAAAAACCGACAGCAGCGCACCGTCTTCAGGAACCCGGTTCTGAAAAATGGACGAAGGGAAAAGCACACCCAGGATTTTACGGTTTTCTTTCGTTGGAACCAAGCCACCGAAAGCATTCAATACAGGCCCATTCCATTTCCTGAAAGCCATGATCACCTGAACCACCTTTGCATAATTCAACTTTGTAACCGGCAACAGCTGATTTGGGTCAATAAAATCAAATAAATCCGTCAGCGTATAAGCGCCGGTTGTTGTTACAACTTTTTCAGCCTGAACCTTCACCAGATCATCATTGCTGGATTTGAAACCAACAGTAAACTCATTACCGTTTTTTGCAATTTTTATGTCTTTTGCTGAAAACACCAGGCGCTCTTCTGGAATATTTTTTACGAGTGCGGCAATCAGCTTACCTAATCCACCTTTAGCTGAAAACACCTTGCGCGTGGCTTTGCGATCACGCTGGCTTCGTGGCTCCCGGGCTTTCTTGACAGCGCCTTTGATAAAACTGCCATAATTCTGTTCCAATGCATAGAGTTTGGGCAGCGCATATTTTGTAATGAGTGAATCAGGATCGCCGGCATAAATTCCGGAAATAAAAGGGTCCACCGCATAATCGAGATAGGATTGGCCAAGGCGGCGTTTCACCAGTCCGGCTATTGATTCCATCGGGTCATCGCCTTTTTTACGGAATGGCTCTGATAGAATTCCGAATTTATCTTTCCAGCTAAACAGAGGCGTTTTAACAGCAGCAAGAAATCCCGATGGCAGTGCATGCCATTTCCCATTTTTTAGTATCCAGCGATTTTCAGCTTTTGGATCGGCAAGTTCCAGCTCGCAATCGGGAGAGAGCATTTCGAAAAGCTCGGCTACTTCCGGGTGGGCGATGATTCCGGTGTTGGGACCAATTTCATAAGTAAAACCGTCATGATGATGGGTTCTGATTACACCTCCCGCCTTTTCATCTTTTTCAAGTAGGATAAAATCAACACCCTTGCGCTGCAATAAATATGCGAGGGTGAGGCCCGTAAGCCCTCCGCCGATGATTACAACTTTTTTACTTCGTTCCTCAATCATTCTTCAAAGAGTTCTTAGTTTTAACATTTTGCTTTTGGTTCAACATTTTCTGAAACTTCATTCTCAACATGCTTTCTCAACAAATCTGGCTTTAGCAACATCAACAATCCAAAAGCCACAATACTCAACAATGCCTGGGTCAAAAATAAACCATCATATCCAAAGCTATCGGCGAATTTTCCGCTCATCACGCCCAACACCAAACCGCTGAGGTGAGTAATCACAATTTGCAAGGTAAAATCGGTGCCTTCGCGACCGGGTCGCACCATGTCCATTGCTGCAGTGTAAACGGCAACCATAGAAGCACCATAAGCCAGCCAAAGCAGAAAGATTCCGGCATACACTGCTACTGTAGTAGGTTCACCCGAAATACTCATCACATAAAAGTAAATCCCTGCCAGCAAGCTTAATCCAAGAAAGTATCGAAGCGATTTCGCGTAACCGATCTTTTTCACAATAAATCCTGCAAAAATGGAGGCGACCAACGCAATGCCGGTTCCAAAAATTCCAGCCATCAAGCCAATGTCTTTTGCATTGTAATTCAGGTCAACCAGGTAGGGTTTCAGCATTGCCATGATGCCCATTAAGCCGGAATAATAGAAAAATAGTATGATGATCCATTTGTACATTCCCGGAACCCGAAAAAATCCGGTGATGTCAGCAAGGTTCACACGTACACCATGCACAACGGGTTTATCACAGGCCTTGCGGTAAAAGGCAAGCGGTATCAGCGCAAGCAAAACAAAAACGGCAAGAAAGAATAGCAGGAAAAACCATCCCAGGTAATA
Organism: Bacteroidales bacterium; assembly: GCA_014860575.1. Lineage (NCBI taxonomy): Bacteria > Pseudomonadati > Bacteroidota > Bacteroidia > Bacteroidales > Bacteroidales bacterium. The sequence goes on along the minus strand of JACZJK010000016.1, from coordinate 213,375 downwards.
ATACACAACCAGCAACACACCGCTACCGATCAAATGGCCAGCAAAACCTCCGGCCGACTGCATACTGTTTCCGTAGCCCCTCTCCTTCTTTTTCAGAATGTGGATGGCAAAAGCATCGGTGGCAATATCCTGAGTTGCAGAGGCGATTACGGCCAGCAACATAAGCACCACAATAAGGCTGAAATTCACTTGCAGGCTGAAAAAGCCAATTGCCAAAATAATTCCGGCATAAAAGAATTCCGAAACATAAATCCAGCGCTTGAAGTGTCCGAGGCTGCTGGTGTTGTTATCCACTATCGGAGCCCAAAGAAATTTCAACACCCACGGCAGTTTAACAAGTTGAAGCATGCCGATAGCTTCCAGGGAGTAGTTTTCCTGCCGCATAATTACAGGTACTACCGTAGTGAAAAAACTCATCGGTACTGCCTGTGCAATGTAAAGATTGAATAAAACGGGGTACTTCTTCCAGTCGGTGTTGGGCATTAAATCAGGTGCTTGAGTTTCGATACTTACCTATATATTGTTCGTTTGTATTGTGATGCAGTTGTCATACAGTTGTCATACAATTGTCATACAGTTGTAAAGCCTACCGCTACTGCTACTGCCTACTGCTACCGCCTACTGCTACTGCCAACTGCCTATTGCTAACTGCCAACTCATTATCAAAAGGCTCTATTCTGGAACGAATAAATTTAGAGGCTTAGTGTCAGGTTGATTCCAAAGTTAAAAGGTTTTTCCGGCTGGTAGTAGCGATTTCCTATTGCCTCAAAATAAAAAGCTGAATAATCAGTATTTAACAGGTTCCTGACCCAAATATCCAATCCCAGTTTATTCCGTTCCACTCTCAGCTTGAGGTCGGCTATTCCGTAAGCGCTTTGAGCATAACCGTTACTCTCATTCCAGTAGTGCTCGCCAACTCCGCGATACAAGGCTGAGATCTTCATGCGATCAGCAACTGGATTTTCAGGAAATTCAATCATCTTGTTCAACTGGATTGCAAAAGTATGTTTCGGGATGTATGGTATGAAATTCCCGTTGTAATTCAAGTTATCATTTACCACATGAGAAATAAATGTTGCATGTGTGAACCCGTAGGACAGCATTGTTTCAAAATTATACGGCAACCTTGCCCTGGCGCTTAACTCCGCGCCCTTACTCACCGAATGGCCTGCATTTTTCAACATGGAACCTTGTCCGCTGGGAACAGTCTGGTAAATCTGCTGGTTGCTCCAGTCAATATAAAATAAGGCAGCTTCCATTTGTAATTTATTCTGCATCAATGACGTTTTGAACCCAACTTCATAGTTCCAGCTTTGTTCGGGGTCGAACATCAGATCTTCCTCGTCTTCATAAATGGCATTGAACCCTCCGGTTTTATATCCTTTTGAAACCAGGGCATACACGTTTGAATTTTCCGTCATGTAGTAGTTCAGGGCCACTTTTGGCGAAACCACAGTAAACTGCATGGAAGGGAACAGAGTATCGCTGCTTATGAAAGGGTTTTCATTTACAAGCACATTATTACTGAACGCCAGTTGGTTGGTTTCAAGATCGAACCTCACACCAAGAACCAGAGACAAGTTTTTGAGCAGAAAATCATTCACAGTAGACTGATGAAAAACTGCCAGGCCTTGTTTGGTTTCGGTAAAATCACGCAGAATCAACATATTGGCTGGCAGATTGCTTACGGCCACATTCCTGTCGAATTCCTGGTAAAAACCGTAAGCGCCTACAAGCCATTCATACCTTTGTTTCTTATTCGACTTCAAAATTACCTCCTGCGAAACCATGTTCTGTAACTGCGCTTGTGTGGCGATAAACAAGGGGTTAGCCGTGAAATCCTGATCAACATCCTGGAAATCGTTCAGGTATTGATAGGAGGTAGTTGCAACAACATCAAAAGCGCCGGCCTTATAGCTTGCGATGAAACCGTTTGATAAAAGGTCGCGGTCGTAACCTGATTCGTGGTTGTAGTTAATCTCGCCTGTAACATTGGCAGTATCGGTTACCAATGCATATGGATATCCGCCCTGATTGCTGAACTCCATGCCCAACACATTTTCCAGCGTCAACCTGTCATTTACTTTCCAAACGAGGCGGTTCCTGAAACCATATAGATCCATGTGATCCACTTTGCTGTCGTTAAACTGGTTGGTAAAGAACCCATCGTTATGACGGTAATTCAGCGAAAGTGAATACCCAAAATTGGCTACCGGATTGGCAAAATGACTTATCCCGGCAGCGTATTGCCCGTATGAACCTGCCGATACCATGAACCTTGTGCCTGTAAAATCCAATGGCGAACGGGTGATGATGTTGATGATTCCACCCATTGTATTGCGGCCATACAGCGTTCCCTGCGGCCCGCGCAGCACTTCGATGCGCTCAATATCAAAGAAATCAAAATCAAATGCCGCCTTATCGAAGTAAGGTACATTGTCCACATAAAGCCCGATGGAAGGCTCATTAATGCGCGAACCAATTCCGCGGATGTAAACCGGCGATGTGAGTTTGGATCCGTAATCGGGCATAAAGAAATTAGGGGTGAGTGATGTTATGTCTTTTACAGTTTTGATTCCGGCTTCGTTGATTGTGCGGGAAGTAACTATTGAAACAGAGCCCGGCAATTCGCGGACGGTGGTTTTTTCCTTGGGTGCGCGGATGGTGATCTCGTCAAGCAATACCTGTGGCATTTTGATGGTATCACTTTGCAGATAAACCAATTGTGCCTGCATATTAACTGCCACTAAAGTAAACAATGCTATAATAGGAATAAGCTTTATCTTGTTCATGTTGTATGTTTTAGAAAGATTTATTTATACCCTTGTGATGCTGTCTCTGCTAAACCCTGTCATCTTGATCCGCCACGGCGGATAAGAATCTAATATTCAAATAAATAGAAATCATTAACCGCGTTCAGGATGACAAGATTCAACCTTTTGAGACCGCCTAAATACAACCAGCTACCCGAACAATCAGGCAGGTGGTTATTTTGGAGACAATCTGAAACTATGCTAAAACGGGTGGGGGGCGGACAAATAATTGTCCGGATAGATAAGACGAATTCGGTGGTTCAGTGCCAGTGAAAAATTCAATTACAGTTGTCGGTGGTAGTTTTAGAAGCCCGCTTGGTTCAATGGGTTCGGAACAATCCTGAGGGGTTTCATCAAAAAAGAAAACATCAGCAAAGCCGGAGCTTTGGGGTTGAACACTGATCTCATTGGATTGCTCTTCATGCTGTTCTTCCAGAACACCAGCCTTCATTGCCTGCAGCGATGCAAAAGCAAAGGTGGCAAAGTAAATAATGCCAACCAGGATGTAGGGCAAATGTGTTGAAAACAGTCCGAAGAAAAACATGCTCGCGCAATTTTGAGCAAAAGTAGCAAAAAGGTATTGAGGTACTGCAAAAGAAAATAGAATCAGAGAAATTTAGAACGGGTTTAAATAAACATCGAAACATGTCTCTATATGAATACCGGACTGAGTTCAATTTTTAGCTCCTAAGTCACGGACTTATACTACTTATCTCTGGTCACATCAGGTAGTGATATTTCTCCGGATCAAATTTCTTAACTTCTCAAACTCATACCCCGACTTTTCTGAATTCTCTTTAAGCAAAAGCGAAATATCTAATGCCCGCACAATGCCGTCTTTTAAAGATGAATCATCCCGATTGTCTTTGCTTGCTTCAGCCATGTATTTGAATAATCCCAGCGAAAACACCCAGCCCACCAATTCCTCAAAATTCTCCTTGCTGTAATACCAGACATCCTGGTAAAGGTTCACACCAATGAACTCTTTAACATGAGCATCATCAAGCATTTGAAGAAAACCAGAAACTGGTTTCTCCTGAATTCCGGAAACGTTTTTGAGCTCTGCAGGTCCTGGGAAGAACAAACCTGTTTCATGTTTAAGCAGAAGTTTAATCAGTGTGATGTCGAGTGCAATGTCCTTTTCTCCCCTACCGGTTCTTTTCAGTAAATTTTGCAGGGGTTTATCCAGCAAAAGCCCATTTATCAAATGGAGTTTGTCGCTGATGCCCGATATTTCCTGAAGTGATTCAATTGCGAAATAAGCAACAAGTATGTTCACGTTTTCACGATACAGATTCCTGCTGCCAACCACCAGCATTTCATCGAGCGAGTTGACTTGTGTTTTTGAAAAATAGTCAGCATGCAATTCTTTTTTTGTGTGAACCAGCTCAAATGTGTTTTGAAGTGCGTTTAGCGAACCGGTGAACGTTTCCGTGGAAAATTGCTTAACGGATTCTTCGCTTAGTTTTGATTTTACCTGATCCGCAAAGTATTTATGACGTTGGATGATAAAATCAGGATCAGGAAGGGAATTGTTTTCTTCTTTCGGGTTGATCAATTCATCAATTATGTAATTGATCAAGTCATCTGCCAGCAGATGTTCAAAAGCTTCATGAACGTTTTTCAGACGGGATTCTTCGATCAGGCTGTCAATACTCTGAACGCCTTTACCGTTGAGTTCGTCACAGAGTTTTTCATACACACCACTCTCATCAAACACCTCCCTGAAATCCATAAACACGCGGTATTCGAAACCCTGCAGGCCCCAGCCAAATCCATTTTGATTTATTTCATGGCCACTGCGCAGGAACTCAAGCCCGGAAACATGCTCCCGAAAAATGCAATAAAACTTCGTATCAGGATTAATTGAAAGTGCCTCACCCAGATTTACTGTAACTGCTATTTTATCCGCACCTTGTTTGGTGAGTTTTGGTGCTGAGGTGTGGATTTGTCCGGTGGTTGCCTCATATTTATTATTAAACAGCACCAGCGCCCGGTCATTTCCCGAACGGTTCGTATAAGCAAACACATTTTCATTCACGTGGCCATGATCAGCGACAAAATCGAAGATATTGAATTGATCCACTTCGCTGAAAACGTATCGCTTTTGGGTCAAAGGGAAAATCTCGCGCTCATGCCTTTCTACCAGCCACCGGTTGGGTTCTTCGTTGTAATAGGCCCGTTGGTATTCCATGCCGTATTTCTCGGTGTAGCCCTCAATCTGCCCGTGGGCAAACATGGGCAGGCCCGGCAGGGTAGACATGAGCACGCACACACCAAAATATTTATCGTCCGAACCAAACTGGCGGATGGCAGTTTCCTCATCCGGATTGCTCATGAAGTTCACGTAGCGCTTCAGGATTTCAGGTTCGAACTCCAAAGTATTGGTGATGAGGTCGCGGTACTTTTCGTTTTCTTCGTTCTTCAGCATGTGCATGAAAGCCGAGTTATACACGCGGTGCATGCCCAGGGTTCGTACAAAATAACCTTCCATCATCCAGAATGCTTCGGCCAGCAGCAAGGTTTCCGGCATTTCATTATTCATGCGATCTACTACTTCGCGCCAGAATTCCACCGGAAATAAGGCATCAAATTCATCTTCGCTCATGGCATAATCAGTGCGTGATGGAATATCGCCTCCGCTTCCCGGGCGCGGATACCAAAGGCGTGAAAAATGCTTTTTGGCCAACGTCATTGCCGCATCAAAGCGAATGATAGAAAACCTGCAGGCAACGTCAAAAATTTTGTTGATTACGGCTTCACGTACTTCATGTTTGAGCATATCAAGCTGGGCGGTATCGTTCCAGGGCATATTGGTGCCGTCGTTGCCGTGATAGATGTAGCGCACATCGGCAAAGCGCTTGTCAATGCGCTGGAAAACCACAGCAGCATCCGATTTAGAATAATAACCATCGTCAATCCTGATTTCGATATCCGGATGTTGCGAAAGGTTCTCACCAGTGAACCTGTAAGCCGGAAATGGCGGCTGCTGGCTCTGTATAAAATAATCAGGGTTTTCTAACACCCATTTTGAAAAAATTCCGCTGTGGTTGGGAACCATGTCGCTGGCCAGACGAATTCCACGGGTTTTAGCCCGTTCGTTCAAATTCTGATAGGCTTGTTCACCACCAAGATCAGCTGCAATTTCATAATCATACAATGAGTAAGCTGACGAAACCGCATCCGTATTGCCCATGATGTGCTTAATGCGTTTTGAAGCTTCACTTCGCTCCCAGATTCCGATCAGCCAAAGGCCGTTGAAATTCCAGCGGGCAATCTGATCAAGTTCTTCATCAGGAACCTGATTGAGGAGGCGGATTTCCCGCTGATATTTCTTTGAAAGCTGGTCGAGCCAGACGTAAGTGTTTTTTGCCAGCAACACCACACGCGGCATCCAGTGGGTGTCGGTGGTGAAATTTTCGTATTCTTCGTAATCCTTTGCGGCGTCATTGGCAAACTGGTAACCCGATTTGCCCAGGGTGAAAGATGTATCGCCCGCTTTATACGTTGGAACGTTGAATGATGCATCGCCTGCTTCGTAGGTGGGGACAATGGTTGGCGCTTCGCCAAAACCTCCTCCCATTTGAACGTCCTCTTTCATCAGGTCTTTGCCTTTGAGAACACGAACCAGGATTTTCTCCGGCAGTATGCTTTTCCAGTTTTCAAGGATGTATTCCAGTTGCGCAAACAAATCGGCAGAAGCTGCCTGCAAGGGTGTTTTCAACAAAGTAAACACATCCTGGTTTTTTGGCCCGAACGGAGGTTCCTTTGCAATGAATTCGCTGAGTGCATCAGCAAAGCGCCTGAAGATTTTGGGTTCGGAAAGATATTCCTCATCAAAGAACTCCTTCAGTTTTTTGTTGGCCGGGTTGAAATTGGCCAGGATTAGCATCATGGCTTCTTCAACAGCAATGGCTGCATTGGACCGTTCACTGGTTTGGCCCTGCAGATATTGTTTCGCTGTCTGCTCGCCGTTGTAAACCGGAGCAGGAGGAAATTTCTCAATAAAATCCTCGAGCAAGCCATTGAATGCCTTTTCGCCAATTTTCCCGCCGATTGCTTTTACTGCTTTTTCAAACACATCTTTATTCACATTTGCTTCGTATTCGCGCAAAACCAGGTGAAATATTTCATCAATCAGTCCGGCAGCATTCACCTCGCCCGGATAGATATGCTGCTCCGGTTCGCGCATTTGGTTCACACGATGCACAAACTGCCTTACGGCAATAAAATCGGCGAAGATGACATTGCCATCGGTGGCAAACAATGTTTCTTCGAGCTGGTATTTTTCACGGACCTGTTTCGCAATATGAAATTCAAACATGGGTTCTTTTTTTGTGATACAGTGTTACTGTGATGCAGTAATGCAGTGTTGGAGTGATGGATTAATAATTCAAAATTTTAGATTTAAGATTCAGAGATTTACAAATGTCAGCTATTTTGAATTTGATATTTTGGAATTTGGGTTTTAAACTTTGGATTTTGGGCTTGGGGCTTGAGACTTTGAACTTTGAGCTTTGAGCTTTGGATTTAGCCCTTTACTTGTTATTATACAGGCTCATCGTCCTGTCAATGCCAATGGTAGCAAAGCTTTTTACCATATCAGCTGCCATCAGCACTTTGGGTTTAAGAAGTTCTTCTTCTGCCCGGGTCCAACGCCCAAGTACATAGTCCACCTGGTATCCTTTTGCAAAATCATTTCCAATACCGAATCGCAAACGGGGAAAGTTTGTGGTTCCCAAGATTTCAATAATGTGGTTCAGACCATTGTGCGAACCGCCACTTCCTGCTGGTTTCATACGCAAAACACCTGAATCGAGATCAAGATCATCGCTGACCACCAACATGTTCTCAACGGGAATTTTTTCTGTTTCCAGCCAATATCTAATGGCTTTGCCGCTGAGGTTCATATAAGTGGATGGCTTGATGAGCACAAGTGTTCTTCCCTTAAATTTTGCATTGGCCACAGAGGCATACCGTCCTGATGAGAAAGTGGCATTGAGTACGCCAGCCAGCGCATCAAGCACAATAAAACCAATGTTGTGGCGTGTGTTGGCGTATTCGTCGCCAATGTTTCCCAATCCGGCAATCAGATATTTCACTTGTTATGCAATTAAAATCAAAAAGCCGTCGGGGAAAGGATTTCATCAAAACAACCGTAGATTACTGGCTGTTCAGATAAAGTTCTCCTGACGGCTTTCTAAACTAATAGGAATTACTCTTTTGCTTCGCCTTCAGCCTCATGTGTTGCTTCTTTTGCTGCAGCTTCAGCAGCTTCTTCTTCTTCCTCTTCAGGTGTTAAGGCCAATACCCTTGCAGTACGAACGGTTACCACCATTGCACTTGGAGGATCAAGTAAATCAATATTTTTAACCTTCACATCCGAAACTTTGATAGAGCCACCAATATCGAGTTTGCTGATATCCACATCAATGCTGTCAGGAATATTCTCTACAAGGCCTTTAACCAATAACTTGCGAAACTTCTTAGTTAATTTTCCGCCACGCAGCACGCCTTTTGAGACACCAACAGTATTAACCGGAACAGAAACCTTAATCGTTTTCCCTGGCATTATTTCAATAAAATCGGCATGCAACACCGAATCGGTAACTGGATGATATTGTACATCCTGTAGGATCACATCATATTTTTTTCCGTCAACTTCAAGATTGATCAGAAATGCATCAGGAGTGAAAAGAATCGGCTTAAATGCTTTTTCAGTCATCGTAAAATGAACCTGTTCTTTTCCGCCGTAAAGCACGCATGGTACCATGCCATCTTTTCTGGCTTTTTTTGCATCTTTTTTCCCTACGTTCCCGCGAAGGGAACCGCTCATAGATACTGTTTTCATTTGTAAAAAATTTAAGTGATTTATAAAATTAGAATTTGAATAACGAGCTGATGGACTCAAAATTATGTACTCTTGAAATCACATCGGCTAAAAGTTTGGCTGTTGTAAGAACCCGGATTTTCGAACTTTGTTTGCGAAGCGGAATGGTATCGGTAACCACGACTTCGGTAAATGCAGAATTTTCAATTTGCTCATACGCATGATGTGTGAGAAGAGGGTGCGTACAAAAAGCCCTGACGCTGCTGGCACCATTTTCCATCATCAGCGTGGCTGCTTTTGTAATTGTATTTGCCGTGTCAATAATATCATCAATTAGAACCACATCTTTTCCGCTCACATCGCCTATCAGGGCCATGGTTTCAACTTCGTTGGGCTTTCCGCGCTGTTTGTAACAGATCACGAAACCGGTATTCAACATTTTAGCGTAAGCCGCAGCACGGCGTGTTCCACCCGTATCAGGCGAAGCCATAGTAAGATTGGGTAAATTCAATTGCTTGATGTAGGGCACAAAAATGGAGGAAGCAAAAAGATGATCAACCGGCACATCGAAAAAACCCTGGATCTGATCAGCATGCAGATCAATGGTGATAATGCGTTGCACTCCTGCGGCTGTAAGCAAGTTCGCAATCAGTTTACTTGCAATTGAAACCCGTGGTTTGTCTTTTCTGTCTTGTCGTGCGAACCCAAAGTAAGGGATAACAGCAACAATATGTTTTGCCGAAGCACGCTTGGCGGCATCAATAAGCATCAATAATTCAAAAAGGTTATCGGCCGGGGCAAAAGTTGATTGGATTATAAAGATTTCCTGACCGCGGATATTTTCCTCGAAGGAGGGCTGAAATTCACCATCGCTAAATTCAGTCAGGATAATATCGCCGAGTTTTTTTCCGTAGGATTCTGCAATTTTTTCGGCGAGATACCTTGATCCCCGACCTGAAAAGATGTTAACTACTGGTGACATTATTTGTTGGTTTTTGGGGTTGGCTGCCTGAAATTGAGGCGGCAAAACTACAAATATTTGCTGCGTTCTTCAAATTTATGATATGAATTGAAGCAAAGATATTTCAGAATGCTGTTTTTACTATCTTTGCACCTCGTTTAAAAACGACAAAGTTCTTTTGATGCCCGGATGGCGGAATAGGTAGACGCGTTGGTCTCAAAAACCAATGGGGTAATTCCCGTGCCGGTTCGATTCCGGCTCCGGGTACAGCGAAAAAAGGCTTTCAGCATCTGAAAGCTTTTTTTGTTTCTTTTAGTCCCTATTAAATAAACCGGTATGAAACTTCGTTACTTACTTATCTGATCCTTAAATCATTCTTATGAAACCAATTTTTTCCCGATTCATTATATACTTCCCTATTATCATCGCGATTAGCGTAATTGCCGGCATTTTTCTGGGAAGCCGGCTCATACGGGTTTCACCGGTCAACCAGGGAACTGTTTCCCTGCTGCAGCCTTCGCGATACAACAAGGTGAATGATGTTATCCAATTCATCCTGCAGGATTATGTTGATCCGGTGGATAAATCATTACTCGAAAAAGATGCGATTGAAGGAGTGCTCAAAAGCCTTGATCCACATTCGCAGTTTATCAGCGCCGAAGATTTTGCCGACGTGAATGAACCATTGCTGGGTGCCTTCGAAGGAATTGGCATACAATTCAGGATGGAAAGGGATTCCTGTACCGTGATCCAAACCATCGTTGGTGGGCCATCAGAACGGGCCGGACTCATGGCCGGAGACCGCATAGTAAGGGTTGACGACAGCCTGGTTGCAGGTGTTAACATGATTGACAGGGATGTGGTGCGCTTACTCAAAGGTGAGAAAGGATCTAAGGTAAATGTGAGCATTTACCGTCGCGGAGTATCTGAACTTATTGATCTGTCTATCATTCGTGATGTTATCCCAACTTACAGCATTGACATTTCATTTATGGTGAACGACTCAGTAGGTTACATCAAACTCAGTAAATTCTCTGCCACTACCCACGAGGAACTCCTCACTGCAATGGGCGATCTTAAAAAAGAAGGCATGCAGAAACTGATCTTTGATCTCAGGGGCAACTCAGGAGGCTACCTTCAGGCTGCCATCAGGGTTACCGACGAATTTCTTGAAAAAGAGAAACTCATCGTTTATACCGAAGGGCATAACCGGCCCCGACAGATGGCCTATTCAACCGGAAAAGGCTCATTTATTAACCTTCCTTTGGTGGTGCTGATTGATGAAGGTTCAGCTTCGGCAAGTGAGATCATTGCTGGTGCAATCCAGGACAACGACCGTGGTTTGGTTGTTGGACGGCGTTCATTTGGGAAAGGCCTTGTTCAGGAACAGTTGGATCTCTTCGATGGTTCCGTTGTAAGGCTTACGGTTGCAAGATACTATACTCCTGCCGGCCGCAGCATTCAAAAACCCTACGATAACGGTTTGGATGACTATTACCACGATTTTTACAACCGTGTTGCCAGTGGCGAGTTGGACGATCCTGAAAGTATTGAGTTCAACGATTCACTGAAATATGCTACCGCTGGTGGAAGGGTTGTTTATGGCGGCGGTGGTATCATGCCCGATATCTATGTAACGATTGAACGGGATGAAAATCTCACTTATTTCAACACAGTGGCAAACCAGGGGCTTATTTACCAATTTGCCTTCGATTACACTGATTCACAGCGCGAAGCCCTGAAAAAATATCCTGATCCCGGGGTATACAACAAAGATTTCCAGATCACTGATGCCGTTTTCAATGATTTTGTTTCATACGCCGAAAGTCAGGATGCGAAGACCGAGAAAAAAAGCATACAACAATCAAAGGAAAGGATCAACCATCTTCTGAAATCATATATTGCAAGAAATATATTTGATGACGAAGGCTTTTATCCCATTTTCCTTGAAACCGATAAGATCTTTAATAGAGCTACTGAAGCTTTGAATACCTGGAATATCGGAAGTCCCGTACCATTGGCTTTGGCAGGAACTACTCAACAGTAACCGACTTGGCCAGGTTCCGCGGCTGATCAACGTTACAGCCCCGCATTACAGCAATATGGTATGAAAACAATTGCAACGGAATAGTAGCAACCAGGGGAGAAAGCAATTCATCTGTTTCAGGCACTTCAATTGAGTAATCAGCCATTTCTTCAATGGTTGTATCCCCTTCATTCACAATGGCGATGATAATTCCTTTCCGCGCTTTCACTTCCTGGATATTGCTTGCAACCTTATCATAAATGGTTTTATTGGTGGCCACAACTACCACGGGCATTTCTTTGTCAATAAGGGCGATAGGGCCATGCTTCATTTCCGCCGCTGGGTAACCTTCGGCATGAATGTAAGATATCTCTTTGAGTTTCAGTGCGCCTTCAAGCGCAACTGGGAAATTGCATCCCCGCCCAAGGTAAAGGGCATTTTTGGCATCTTTAAACTTAAAGGCAATGTCTTTAATATGTTGGTTCGAAGCCAATACCTTTTCAACTTTTTCGGGAATAGAATCCAATTCATGCAGCAGTTGGTGAAAGCGGGAATGCGAGATTGATCCTCTTTTGTTGGCAAGACGCAGCGCCAGCATGGCCAGCACAGTAACCTGGGCTGTAAAAGCTTTGGTTGAAGCAACGCCTATTTCAGGGCCGGCGTGCGTATATGAACCGGCATGGGTGGCACGTGCTATCGAACTTCCAACAACATTGCAGATGCCGATGATGGTTGCACCTTTTGATTTGGCCAACTCTATGGCAGCCAATGTATCAGCGGTTTCTCCTGATTGGGAAATGGCAATTACAACATCGTCTTCGTAGATCAACGGGTTCCGGTATCTGAACTCAGACGCATATTCAACCTCCACCGGAATACGCGCAAGTTCTTCAATCAGGTGCTCGCCTACCAAACCCGCATGCCACGAAGTTCCGCATGCTACAATAAGAATTCGGCGGGCATTTACCAGTTTCTGTTCGTATTCTAAAATCCCGCCAAGAGCAACAATCCCTTCATTAAGCTTTATCCGGCCTCTCATGCTGTCGCGGATGGAACGGGGCTGCTCATAGATTTCCTTCAGCATGAAATGATCAAATCCACCTTTTTCCAATTGGCTCAGGTTAAGCTCCAGTTTTTGCAGATAAGGCGTTTTTTCAATGTTGGCAATTGTTCGGATTTTAAGCCCCTCGTTACGACGTATAATTGCTATTTCTTCATCATCAAGATAAACCACATCACGGGTATACTCAACGATAGGCGTTGCATCGGATGCCACAAAGAATTCGTTTTCACCAATGCCCACAACCAGCGGGCTGGCTTTTCGGGCGGCAATCATGAGGTCAGGATCACCTTTTGAGAGGATAACAATGGCATACGCTCCCACAACCTGGTTCAATGCAATCTGAACAGCTTTTACAAGATCAACATTTTCATTTATCTGAATATCTTCGATGAGATGGATAAGGACTTCGGTATCGGTTTCGCTTTTAAACTCATAACCGCGTGCCAGCAACTCAAGTTTGAGTGATGCATAATTTTCAATAATTCCATTGTGAATAATGGCGAGGTTGCTGGTGGGTGATTGATGTGGGTGGGCATTCACGTTGTTGGGTTCACCATGAGTAGCCCATCGGGTGTGAGCCATACCCAGGTTGCCGGAAACATCCTTCCCTTTAACAAAGGCCTCCAAATCGGCAACTTTCCCCTGGTGTTTATATAATCGCAGGCTTCCATCAAGCAATGCCACACCTGCGCTGTCGTATCCTCTGTATTCCAGGCGATGCAATCCTTTCATCAATAAAGGATATGCTTGCCTTTGACCCATATAAGCTACAATTCCGCACATAATCTGATTTTTAATTCACAAAAGTAGTTGAAAAAATACCGGCTTATGCTTTCCTGGTTCTAACGAGTAAAAAGCCTTGCTATCCGGACAATGAAAAAGAATTTTCAGGTTTTCACTTGAAACTTTACCGGTACAATGCTATTCCACTATGGTATAAGTTATTGCCAGTTTAATTCGTCCGGTTTCGGAAGCGCCACCGTTTAAGATCACCCTTTGGGGAGCAAACGATGCATTAGGGATTAGCAGAACCAGGCCAAATTCATCTTCGTCAGGTTTGAGCAAGGTTTGCTGAACGTAACGGCTCAAACGGAAACGATATTGGAGTGAATCACTTTCGTAAAAACCTCCGAAATAACTTTCGCCTTCAATCTGATCAGCCAGCACAGTTGTTGTTCCATCAGCATCTACGTTTTTTCCGATGATGATACGGGAAGGAGGCGACACGGCCGGACTTGTTTCCTGGAGATTGAAGATTAACTGCGCTTCATTAACTGAAATCATTGCCCTGTTTCCCGAACCTATTTGCGAACCAAGTGTGGAAAGTCCGGGGAAGCGAAGATAGGTTCTTACGCCACCAAGCGCTTGCAGATAAACCTTTTCAGAACCTAATGCTGTGTCACCATCAATTACCTGCTGTCTGAACAATTGATCTGCATCAGCATAGTCATAGTGTTCGTAATGACTGTATCTGGCAGAAGCGCTGGTGATGCTAAAAGTGTATTGCAACGAATCCTTTTCGTTATTATGGTAATAAGCTGTGAGGCTTGAAGCTGTTGAGAGAAGATTATAAGTCAATAGAGCGCCTTGTCCGCTCATATTCACCGGATCGGCAGTAATATATAATCCTTTGAAAAATTGAACAAATTTCTCGTTTGATTCAAAGTGAGTACTATCTGCTGATAGTAATTTATTCGCCATCGCTTGGTTGAGTGGGATTCTGAGGTATGGAGCTACCTTTACGGTATCAACCAAAATGCTGTCAATAAGCGGCGCCATTGTTACAGATCCTAACTCACTGGCCTGGTAAGCACTCATCTGGTTAGAAAAGTAAGCACTATCAATATTTATATTCTCTGTAAGTTCAAACACCCTGAAAGTTTGTACGGTTGATGAATCGCCATATACATTTTGATAGGCGAGTTTCAATATCAATGAGTCTATAACGGCTCCTTCGCCAAAATCAAGCTTTACTGTTGAAAGCCGGATCTCAGTAAAAACACTTGCAGTGGTTTTGCCAAAAACCGGATCGAAGTAACTCCCGAGAAGACTTGTTGACAGTTCATCGGTCCTAACCGAATCTTCCCTGTAAGAGTAAACAACAGCGGTAATCGTATCGGTATAAGAAAGCAACAATTCTTCGCCTGGGGGTAGAATATCAAGGCCGATTTTATTTTCATCTTTAGTACAGGATCCAAGCCATAGAGCCAGGGTAGCAAGCGCAAAAAATCTAAACGTGCTAAGGTTCATCGTTTTATTCAAGATGGGTTGATTTAAGTAGTTATACGATCGCTATTTCTTCGCTGCAGTTTCCGGAACAAGCAATTCATCATAGAACTTGTTGTAAACATCAATATAATCAGGCCCGGATAGATAACTGAGTACCGGCTTGCCCGATTCGATGATGTACTGGTTAATCTCAGGGTGAATTTGCTGATGTCCCATAACCACTGCATCTGAAAAATCAATAGCAGCTTTGATCATACTAACGTAGGTAGGCTTTTTATAGTGTTTGAGGTCTTTTAAAGAAATGCCGGGAAGTTTGATTTTTTTTGGAAAATCTTTGCTGATTATTTCTTCGAAATCATCGTTGTAAACTGAAAAGACCACTTTGGATTCGGAAAACACAGGATTGTCCCTGTAGGCGGTTTTCACATAAAGCGGAACCAGGCTGCCAAGCCAGCCATGACAATGAATCAAATCGGGTGGCCAGCCAAGTTTTTTAACTGTTTCCAACACACCTCTTGAGAAAAAGATTGCCCTTTCATCGTTGTCTTTGTAAAATTTTCCAGCTTTATCCCTGAAGATGAACTTCCTGTTAAAATAATCTTCGTTATCAATAAAGTAAACCTGCATGCGGGCCGATTGGATCGAAGCCACCTTGATGATCAAAGGATGGTCGTTATCGTTGATGATCAGGTTCATCCCCGACAAACGAATCACTTCGTGAAGTTGGTTCCGGCGCTCATTGATATTGCCAAAGCGGGGCATGAATGTTCTGATTTCGCGCCCCTTTTCCTGAATTCCCTGTGGAAGGTGCCTGGAAATCAAACCCATGTGGCTTTCTTTCAAATAAGGGGTGATGTCATGCGAAACAAAAAGAACTTTAACTTTTTCCATGATAAGAAGAAATGAGATTCCTTAAGATTAAGATTTGCAAAGGTATTAAAAAAATCGCTGTGTTTTTAACCCAGGCATTTTGCTATGTTGATTCTCAAAATCTTGGGCAATTTAAGTTTTCCCGGGAAGCAGCGTACTATAAAATCCTGTAATTTTGCACAACTTTTGTTTAAATCCTGCATTAAACATCAACTCGTTCAGTTAGCATACTTTAGCATCACTCATCACACCTATATCCTATGCACAAGATTGAGAAACACCCTATCCTTGAAATACGTACCGGCGAAAAACATCATTTCAATTTTAACGGACAAACGATTGACAGCGAAAAAGGTTTTACGATCGCTGCTGCGCTTCACCAAGCCGGATTTCCCGTGCACAGCCATAGCCTTAAAAACCGTGAACGCAGTCTTGAATGCGGCATCGGGAAATGTGGCGCCTGCGAAATGCTGGTGGATGGCCAGATCAAACGCATCTGCATTGCCACTGTTGACGGGGTAAAACAGGTTCAGGAAATACCAAAAGACTATACGCCTCCTGTTGTAAATTATAAAAAGGATGATCCTGTGTGGGTGTATAAAACGCAGGTTGTTATTGTCGGAGCTGGTCCGGCAGGGCTTGCGGTTCGTGAAGAACTGAACAAGCATGGAGTTGAAAATATTGTAATTGACAACAACGACCAGATTGGCGGACAGTTTACCATGCAAACCCATCAGTTTTTCTTTTTTGAGAAAGAGAAAAAGTTCGGCGGTATGCGTGGGTTCGATATTGCCAAAACCCTGGCCGGTGAAAACCATGAGGGTATTTTTCTGAACTCAACCGTTTGGGATATTCTCGACGGCAAACGCCTCGCCATAAAAAATGTAAGGACTGAGGAAATTTATTACGTGGATGCTGATTATCTTGTGGTCGCCACAGGTGCGGTGCCCTTCATGCCAACCTTTGAGAATGATGACCTGCCAGGAGTTTACACCGCGGCCGTGGTTCAGAAAATGATGAATAACGAGTTCACGCTGCTTGGTAAAAATGTGCTAACCGTTGGAGCCGGAAATATTGGCTACCTGACTTCTTACCAATTGATGCAGGCTGGTGCTAATGTGAAAGCCATTCTTGAGGCACAGCCTTTTGAAGGCGGTTTCCCGGTGCAGGCCAACCGTGTTCGCCGCCTGGGAATTCCGATCATGCTTTCACATATTTTGCTGAAAGCCATTCCAAATGAAAATCATGATGGAATTACCGGAGCCGTGGTTGCTGAGTGCAAAAACTTTCAGCCCATTCCGGGAACCGAAAAGATCATCGAAGGTATTGACGCCATCAACATCTGCACTGGTCTTGTTCCCGACGACCAACTCCTGATCAAGGGCAATGATATTTTTGGCCGTAAATGCTACGGCGCCGGCGATGCCATCCGCATTGGCGAAGGAACTTCGGCAGTGTTGCGCGGTCAGCAGGTAGCTTATGAAATCCTGCAGGAAATGAACGAACGCATTGATTATAACGCCTACCTGTCCGTTTCAAAAGAATATATTGACTCTCAGCAGCACCCGCATAAAATCATTGAAGAGCCTTATCTTCCGAACCCTGAACGCATGATCTCAAAACCTTATGTTCAGATTGACTGCCTGTATGGTTTTGCCTGCAATCCCTGCGAGTTTGCCTGTCCGCACGGTGCTATTACCAAAACCAGCACCAGCACGGTTCCGCAAATAGATTTTGAGAAATGTGTGGGTTGCATGGATTGCGTGTATCAATGTCCCGGCCTCGCGATTTTCGGATATAACCTGAAAAAAGACTGGCTCTTCCTTCCCATCGAATATTTTGTGGATGAGCAAAGCGAAGTTTACCTGGTGGATAATAATGGCAAAATCCTTGGCGAAGGCATTGTGGAGAAAATCCTGAAAAAGGCCAATAAAACGCATATTGCCCGTGTGAAATCCCTGGATGTCCACGGCGAAGAACTGAACAAGATCAGAGGATTCGTTGCCAAAAGCGATTATCCCGTACCGGTTCAAATGACAGAAACCTCTTACCAAAAGGAAGAGGATGTATACGTTTGCCATTGCGATGATGTGACCCTGCAGGAAATCCGTGAAGTGATCGGTGATCGCAAATTCATCTCTGTGGATGAGGTGAAACACACCACGCGTTTGGGAATGGGCGCCTGCCGCGGCAAACGCTGCATCAAGCGTTTGAAGCAAACCCTGGGTGGAACAGGAATCTCTATTGTGGGCGAACCCACACCACGCGGGCCATTGTCGAACCAGGTTTCGCTGGGAGAACTTTATCCCCGCCCGGTTCACGATAAAATTATCACCAACATCACTGGCAAAACTCCTAAAAAAGTAAAAGTGCAGGTGCTGATTGCGGGGGGTGGAATTGGTGGCAGCGCCCTTTTCCGCTACATGGCCGAAGAAGGCCTCAAGCCCACACTCATCAATTTTGGCCGTGGCGCATCCTGGCGCAATATTGCCGGCGGCAGGCCCAACTTCAGCTTGCCCGAACTTTCTGACATTGCCCGCCACAATCTGGAAATTTTCAGGGAACTGCAAGGCATCAGCAATATTGATTTTCTTCCGATCCGCTATGTGACCTTCGCCCACGACGAGAACATGTACAAAGCCCTGGAAGCTTCCATGGCCTGGTCGAATGCACGCATGATTGAACCCAAAGATTTTCACCAGGAAATATCGCCTTACATCAGCAAGGATCTGAAAAAATACCTTTCGGCACTGCTTACCGAAGACTGCTGGCAAGCCACTCCGGGCCGGGTAGTTGACCTGCTCCGCCGGATCGGAATAGATAATGGCGGCGAGGTGTTGGAGGATTGCAAACTGATTGACGTTACCAAAAACGGCAAAGGATATATTGCATTGGTTCAGAACCACGAAAAGGAATACATTGAGTTTCACGCTTCGCATTTTGTTAATGCTTTGGGACCCGAAGGCGATGTGTTTGCCCGCAAGCTGGGGCATGAAACCGGATTGTTTCCCGTAAAACACCAGGCTTTTATCACCCGCCGCCTGCCCATGATGGGTGTGAACGGCACGCCCTTGCCCATGCTGATTGACCGCCGCCATTACAAAGGTTTTACCGCCGTTTACGGGCAGCAGCTTGCCGAAACCGGACAGGTGATCGGCTGCGCTTCCCCCGCCATTGAACCCATGGAAACCGACAAAAACCTGAAAATTAACTCCAAGGAATTTATTGAGATTATCGCCGAAGTTTTTACCGACTGGATTCCCAGCCTTTCATCCGTTGGTTTCCAGGCGGTGTGGGCCGGTTATTACGTGGAACCCCGCATGGTGCTTGATGTGGATGCTGGCTTGTTTATCGGCTTGCGCGGACAAGGCTTTATGCTGGGCCAATACCTCGCAAAACTCTATGTTGATAAACTCACCGGCAAGCCCGTTCCCGAATATTTCAGCCGCATGAACCTAAAGGGTGATGGGTTGCTGGAGAAGGCGTTTAAGTAGAAGACTTTATTATGGTCTGATTCCCGGCTAAGGTTAAATCTTGTCATCCTGAACGAAGTGAAGGATCTCGGCTTTGCGGCACTTGCACTAAACGTCCGGTATCGCATTAAATCCCGTACAAACCTCCTTGTATTTGCAATTCAAAAAACACTATTTTTGATGCGCTGTAACAATAGTGCAGGAATTTCAGAAACCCTGGAGGTTTGGATAATTACAAATTACGCTCAGCGGGGGCCCACTATTTATAGGAGAGAGTGTTTTAAAGGGTTCTCATCAGCTACGAGGTTTAAGCATTAAAAAATACAATCATACAATAAGGACAAATAATTTTGTTAATTCAATTTTTACGTATTTTAACTTTACTCCTTTGTAGTTAAATACAAGGACTGATACAAATCAAAACAAATAGCATATGTTTTACGGGTCAATTATAGCAAGATTTTTTGGAGTTTTGATTGTTTTGATTTTACGTTTCTTTTACTCTATACTGACAGGCTATAAGATAAAGTCATTTTCTGAAATATGGAAAGGGCCTGATTTCGATGACTTGGCAGATAGTGCTTCGTATGAAATGAAGTTTATAATAATTGGAGTTATTTTTATCTTTGTGACTTGTTGGTTTTTAATGAAAATATATTTGTAAATAACGTTTAAAATATAAAAAAAACCGGCTAAGCGGCAATTGCACTGCCGCTTTTTCTGTTCTTATTGGATAAAATGCAATTTTGTGAATTACAACTCAAATAATGCTATCTATTAATAAAGTGCTTTGAAGCCCTTCAAAACACCTGCGAATAATAAATAGATCCATCCCTGGCTTTTTTTGTTACCTTTTCTGTTTTTTTGGATAAAGCATTAAACCACTAACGGCGATATACCCCAGCTGAGCGGGGGATTGAAACACGTCTTTGTGTTTCTTGATTTTGAATTGAAAGACAAGTTGCACTATTGGGAGGCTTTTTCAACACAGAGTTAATGGGTTCTAATCCGTGTTTGAAAAAGTAAAAAAAACAAATTTTCAGAACCCACCTAAACTTAAATTTAATTGTATGAGCAAAAAATTACATTTGGCAGCAGCTGTTCTTTTGCTGGTGTTTGCTTCAGCCATAAATACTTTCGGGCAAACCAAACAACAACAGGAACAAATTACATTGAGGTATGATCAACAGATTTTAAGTGAGTTACAAAGCCAATTTCAGGGAAAAGCTACCCTGGAAAAGCATGCAGCTGTGCTTTACGCGCAGCAAAAGGGTATTTCAGTAAAGCTGACACTTGAAGACGGTGGATATGCCGAACTTCAGCGCATTGATCCCGATGGCAGTCTGATTTATTATAGAACCCTGAATGTGGCTGCATCCAAATCAACCAGAACCAACCACGTGAATATTGGCGGTTCAACCGGATATAACCTCGACGGGCAAAACATGATAGCCCATGTGTGGGATGGCGGGCTTGCCCGTTCAACACACCAGGAGTATGACGGCCCAGGAGGCACCGACAGATTCTCCATCGGAGACGGAACTACCACGCTGAACTACCATTCAGCTCACGTAACCGGAACCATTATAGCTTCTGGAGTAGTAGCCGCTGCAAAAGGAATGGCTCCTCAGGCCTATGCTGTTGGTTATGAATGGAACAACGACCTGGCTGAAGCTACCACTGCCGCAGCAAATGGAATGCTTATTTCCAATCATTCCTATGGTTATCGTTCCGATCTTGTTCCTGATTATTATTTCGGAGCTTATATTACCGATTCCAGAGACTGGGATGCGCTACATTATAATGCACCTTATTATCTGATGGTAGTGGCTGCCGGAAATGACGGATCAACCAATTATAATGCTGCCCCGCTGAATCCATCCTTCCCGCAATACGACAAACTTACCGGTCATGCCACAGCGAAAAACAATATGGTGGTTGCCAATGCCCAGGATGCAAACATCGACGATGCCGGTAATTTAATCAGTGTTTCCATCAACAGCTCAAGCAGTCAGGGCCCTACAGATGATTACAGGATCAAGCCCGATATCACCGGAAACGGAACCTCGGTTTATTCAACCTACGAAAGCAGCAATACCGCTTATGCCAGCATTACCGGAACATCAATGGCATCGCCCAACGTAGCAGGTTCATTGCTTTTGTTGCAACAACATGCCAACAATGTAAATGGCAGTTATATGCGGGCTGCAACTCTCAAAGGACTTGCGCTGCACACCGCCGATGATGCCGGTATTGCCGGACCTGATGCCAACTGGGGATGGGGACTGATGAATACCAAAAGGGCGGCGGAAGCCATTTCGCAAAACGGAGACCAGTCAATCATCAGCGAGCTTACCCTGATGCAGGGACAAACTTACACCATTCAGGTGGATGCCGATGGGGTCAATAACCTGATGGCTTCCATTTCATGGACAGATCCTGCCGGCACTGCTACTACAGCCACCAATTCAACCATAGCCCGTCTGGTAAACGACCTCGACCTGAGGATTACGCAGGGAGCAACCACCCACTTGCCCTGGAGGCTTACCGGAGTAAATACCAACGATCGCGGCGATAACGTTAAAGATCCATATGAGCGGGTAGATGTTACAGGTGCTGCCGGAACTTATACCGTTACCGTTACCCATAAAGGAACATTATCGGGTGGTTCTCAGAACTACAGCCTGATAATTACCGGGGTTTCTGCCACACCTATTGTTTGTAACGCTACAGTGCCAACCGGGCTCACAGTAGTTGGTGTTGGTTCCTCAACGGCAAGTATTTCGTGGAATGCTGTACCTGGATCTACATATGATCTTATATATCGTCAGGTAGGTGCTACAACTTGGATTACCCAGAGTGTTTCAGGCACAACAGCCAACCTTACAGGACTTACACCTCAAACCCAGTACGAAGTTCAGGTGAGAAGCAAATGCCCTGATAATTCAACTTCAGCCTATACTGCGTCGGTCAACTTCACCACCACCGAAGTGCAGCTTAATTATTGCGCCTCAGCCAGTACAAATACAAATGATGAGTATATAGGCCGCGTGCAGTTAAATACCATTAACAATCCTTCGGGCGCACAATTTTATTCTGACTTTACAAATATATCTACCAGCCTTACAAAAGGGTTGTCATATACCATTACAGTTACTCCAACATGGACAGGCACTGTATATTCAGAAGGCTATGCAGTATGGATTGATTATAACAAAGACGGTGATTTTGCCGATGCCGGAGAGCAGGTATTTACTCAGGCAGCAACCACAAATACACCTGTCAGCGGATCATTTACCATTCCGGCCAGTGCGGTTGAAGGTTCCACAAGAATGCGCGTTTCTATGAAGTACAATGGCATTCCTACTGCATGCGAAACCTTTACTTATGGCGAAGTTGAAGATTACTCAGTTACAATAGTTTCCGCAGGCCCTGATACCCAGTCCCCGACAGCCCCGTCGAATCTTACTGCTTCAAACATCACACAAACATCTGTAAACCTTTCATGGACGGCTTCCACTGATAATGTGGGCGTAACCGGCTATGATGTTTATCAGGGTAGCAGTATTATACAAACAGTAACAGGAACAACAGCCTCAGTTGCCGGATTAACGGCAAGTACCAG
This sequence comes from Bacteroidales bacterium, assembly GCA_014860575.1. NCBI lineage: Bacteria > Pseudomonadati > Bacteroidota > Bacteroidia > Bacteroidales > Bacteroidales bacterium. The sequence continues at coordinate 190,485 of JACZJK010000016.1, read as the reverse complement.
CTACACATTCTCGGTCAAAGCAAAAGATGCCGCCGGAAATATTTCGCCGTCAAGCAATGTTGTGAATGTAACCACACTTGCACCTCCTGATACTCAGGCACCGACAGCTCCATCAAACCTTGCTGCTTCAAACATTACTCAAACATCTGTAAACCTTTCATGGACGGCTTCCACTGATAATGTAGGCGTAACCGGTTATGATGTTTACCAGGGAAGCAATGTGATTCAGACAGTCACAGGAACAACAGCTTCAGTTACCGGATTAATGGCAAGTACAGCATACACTTTCTCTGTCAAAGCGAGAGATGCCGCCGGAAATATTTCGCCGTCAAGCAATGTGGTAAATGTAACCACTTTGGCTAATACAATAACCTATTGCACTTCGAGAGGTAACAGTACAGCAGATGAATGGATTCAAAGAGTGCAACTCGGAAGCATCAACAACAACTCTGGAAACAACGGCGGATATGCTGACTTTACCAACTTATCTGCCACACTGGTTGCAGGAACTTCCAATACAATCATCATTACGCCGGGTAGAACTAGCACCAAATACAGAGAAGCCTATCGAATATGGATTGACTACAATCAGGATGGTGATTTTCTGGATTCCGGGGAAGAGATAGTAAATGTTAATAAAACCACTTCAACTTCTATCAGCCGAAGCTTTACTGTACCAACAACTGCTTTGAATGGCCCGACCAGAATGCGTGTTTCAATGAAATACAATGCAAGTCCGACCTCCTGTGAAATATTCGCACGTGGAGAAGTTGAGGATTATACCGTTGTTATTTCGAATACAGCTACGCAAAACTTTGCCGGTCCTTCAGGCGAATCCACGGATGCTGAGTTGATTGTGTATCCCAATCCGGTATCTGACAACCAGTTGAACGTGATGCTTAACGGAGCCGATGCTAAAGAAATACGAATCTACAACCTACAAGGAATACTGCTCAGCCGGCATGCATTCGAGGCAACAGTTAATGTTGCTTACTTGCAACCTGGGATGTATCTGATTGAAGCAATTTCTGAAAACAGAACATTTATTAAACGCTTTGAAAAACAATAAACCGGGTTTATATCTTAATTGGCCGTCTCTTTTCGGGGACGGCCTTTTTTATTCTATGGATTGTATATACATTTGAACAGTAAGATTAAGAACCGCGCAACATATTCATTTAGCTTCGATCACAATGTTTACTTTTTCGGAGTGGCATTCCAAAAAAGTCATGTTTTCAGAAAACGATGGTCTTAATACAATTCCAGATCCAAGTTGCCTCACATCAGTTGAGATCAAATCACGAATGAATTATCACAGTTTGTGGAAAATGAGCCAGAAGTCATTTTAATATATCTTCTGATTTTTTAAATATTGTTAACAATCAGATGCGTTGAATGGGATTAATTTTATGCAGTATTAAATTCCAATCATAAACTAAAAACCATTCATCATGAGAAAATTTACACTGGCTTTATTTATCATTTGTTTAGGGACTACCAAGTTGATGGCCCAGCTTGAAAAAGGCGAGGTGATCGGTGGAGTTATTGGCAATGTAAATGGCTCTTTTTCTACAACAAACGATTATTTTGGAGTAGGATTAAGGCTAAATCCTTATGCCTTGTATCTCGTTGAAAAAAACATGGCCATCGGGCTAAGCTTTGAAGACGAATTTGGCTATGCCAGATTTAATCACTCCGACGGACAGAGACAGGTTACAAGATCTAACAATTTACTTCTGACCCCGGAAATAAGGAAGTACTTTGGCAGCTCAAAACTGATGCCCTTCGCAGGGCTTTCAACGGGTTTGACTATTAGGCACTCTGTATCTAATGAATGGCTTGAAACCTCAGTCAATACAGGGTTCTTTTTGGCTCCTGAAGCAGGCTTTTCATGGTGGCTGTCTGATCGCACCTATCTTGACGTTAAAGGAAGGTACAACCTCATAGACACCAATTACCCGAAGCATTACCGTTCCTTTGACATTAATCTTGGTATCGGGTTTAAAATCTTTAAAAAAGCTGAATAGCTAGTTAAAATATTCAAAAACAAAATCCAAAACTCAAAATTCAAAGTTCAAAACCCAAATTCCAAAATATCAAATTCAAAATAACTGTCACTTGCTGAATCTTAAATCTGGAATTTTGAATTAATAATTACATAACTCCATCACTCCAAACTGCATAACTGTATCACAGTATCACTGCATCACTGCTGAACTTAATACTTTCCAAGTATTTGTCCCACGCTTCTTTCCGGGCAACAATAATCTTTTGCTATTCCAAAGAAAATTCCTAATTTTGCGCCCCTTAATCTAAAAATCTCAAGCGGTGGATTACAGGAGGCAGTATGTGATTTCCTTTGGAGGGCTAAAGCCTGGAAAACACCAGTTTGACTTTGAGATTGACAACAGGTTCTTTGAGGAATTTGAGTATTCGGAATATAAAACCGGATCGCTTCAAGTGATAGTGGAAATGGAAAAACAACAGCGCATGCTGATCCTTGACTTTTCAGTTTCCGGCTCTATTGAAGTGGTTTGTGATCGCTGCCTTGATATTTTCCCACTTGAAATAGCCGGGAACTATCAGCTTTTTGTAAAATTCGGCAGCGAGAGTCATGAGGAAAGTGATGATGTGATCGTGATCCCGGAAAACGAAACACGCTTCGATGTAGGGCATTATATTTATGAATACATCATCCTGTCGGTTCCCATCCGCCATGTGCATCCCGATAACGACGATGGCAGCAGCGGTTGCGATCCGGAAGTCCTGAAAGAACTGGAGAAATTAAAAGCAGTTGAAAAAGCAGACCCACGTTGGGATGCCCTGAAAAAATTGAAAGAGTAATTACGTTAAAATTTGAATTGATATGCCACATCCAAAACGGAAAACCTCCACAACCCGGAGGGATAAAAGAAGAACACATTACAAAGCAGTTGCACCTACTTTGATTGTTTGCTCAAACTGCGGAGCTCCCGTGTTGTACCACAGGGTTTGCTCTGATTGCGGACATTATAAGGGCAAACTTACAATAGAAAAGGCTGCCACAGCTTAATTCCATCAGGTTATTTCAGGGAAAACAGCGCAGGCCCCGGTATTTTCCAGGGCTGATTTTTATTTGATGCAAACCAATGCTTTGCTAACTAATTGTAATTTCTATGAAAATCGGACTTGATGTAATGGGCGGCGATTTCGCTCCTAAAGCAACGCTTGAAGGCGCTATTCTCGCACAACGCACACTCGACAAAAAGGATCAAATTGTTCTTATTGGGAAAAAGCAACTGATTTACGATGAATTGGTTGCCCTGGATGCTAATCCCGATGACTTTATCATAATCAATGCCACTGAGGTAATAGGCATGGGCGACTCACCCACCAAAGCGCTGATTCAGAAGCCAGACTCAAGCATTGCTGTAGGCTTCCGCATGATGAAATCAGGTGAAATTGACGCTTTCGCCAGCGCAGGAAGCAGTGGTGCTATGTTGGTAGGCGCTATTTATTCTGTGAACACTATTCAGGGAATTGTACGACCCACTACAACCGCGATAATTCCTAAAGTAAACGGCGGTTTTAATATCCTGCTTGATGTAGGAACCAACCCGGATGTGAAACCCGAAACGCTCTACCAGTTTGCAATTCTGGGTGCATTGTATGCAGAGTATGTTCACAATATTTCGAACCCTAGAGTTGGATTGCTGAATATTGGCGAAGAAGAAAAGAAGGGAAGCCTGCTGGCACAATCAACGCATCAGTTGATGAAAAATACCGAAGATTTCAATTTTGCAGGCAATATCGAAGGTCGTGATATTTTTAAAGATAAGGCCGATGTGATTGTATGCGATGGATTCACAGGAAACATAGTACTTAAACAAGCCGAATCCATTTACCGCATTTTGGTCAAGAGAGGCATTCAGGATGAATATCTCGATCGCTTCAATTATGAAAATTATGGTGGAACCCCTGTGCTTGGTGTTGATGGAACCGTTATTGTCGGACATGGGATATCGAATGATAAGGCCATAAAAAACATGATCCTGCTGGCAAAAGAAGTGCATGAAGCAGGGCTCGCCAAAAAAATTAAAGAAGCGCTGGTGAAGCATACATTGAGCAATAAATCAGCAGACGATATTTAAAATTTACAGTCAATGACCAGGAGTAGAGCAGTCATTACAGGAATTGGAGCTAATGTTCCTGATTATGTACTGACGAATGATGAATTAAGCCACATGGTTGACACAACCGATGAGTGGATCATGACCCGCATCGGGATAAAGGAACGACGAATTATTAAAGGTGAATTTGGCGCTTCGGAAGTTGGGCACAAGGCTGTGAACCAATTGCTTGAAAAAACCGGAACCCACCCCTCGGAAGTGGACATGCTGATTTGCGCCACCGTAACACCCGACAGGCAATTCCCGGCCACCGCCAACATCATCAGCGATAAGTGCGAGATAAAAAACGCCTTTAGTTTTGATCTGAATGCCGGTTGCTCCGGCTTTTTATATGCCCTTTCCACTGCAGCGAAGTTCATTGAATCGGGAACACATATAAAAGTGGTTGTTGTAGGCGCTGAGAAAATGTCATCCATTGTTGATTATACCGATAGGACTACCTGTCCGATTTTTGGTGATGGCGCCGGCGCTGTTATGCTTGAACCCAGTGCAAATGGTTATGGCATCATTGACAGCATTTTGCAAAGTGACGGTGCAGGCCGGGTTCATCTGCATCAAAAGGCTGGCGGTTCAGAAAAACCGGCTTCATATGAAACAGTGAATGCACGTGAACATTTTATTTATCAGGAAGGACAGGCAGTTTTTAAATGGGCTGTCTCAAAAATGGCTGATGTTTCGGTTGAACTGATGGAAAAAAATGGGTTGACCGCCAACGACCTTCATTGGCTGGTTCCTCACCAGGCCAATATGCGCATTATTGAAGCTACTGCTCAACGCATGAAGCTTGACAAAAACAAGGTGATGATCAATATTCATAAATTCGGCAACACCACCGCTGCAACACTTCCGCTTTGCCTTTGGGAATGGGAATCGCAGCTAAAAAAAGGCGATAACATCATCCTGGCCACCTTTGGTGCCGGATTTACCTGGGGAGCGATGTATCTGAAGTGGGGTTATTAAGTCAGGACGGGGAGAGATGGAGAAGGGGAGAAGGGGAGATTGCAGGGTTAGCGTACTTGGTGGCTGAGCTTGTCGAAGCCTGGAGTATTGGAGTAATACAGTAGTCATTCAGTGGTTAGACTATTGTCATACAATGGTCATACAGTTGTAGGTCTTCAACCTTCATAGCTAATTTTCCCAAGGGTTGGATATGTTCCGTGGCAATGTTTTCATCCCTGAATTCGTGGCAATGTTTTCATCCGTGAATCCGTGGCAATGTATTCATCTGTGCATCTGTGGCAAGGCTTCAATTCGTACATTCGTGGCAACTGTTTTTATATTCATCCGTGCATCCGTGGCAACATTTATTGAATCGCCTCCGCTTTCCATTTCCCGCAGCTAAAAACCATCAATTCCTTGATCCCAGCAGTTTTAATTAGTTCAAGTGCATAAGGGAATTCCTTTGAAAGGTCTTCCGGTGCATGGGCATCGGAACTTAGCGTAACCGGAATCTGTAATTCTTTAATTCTTTTCAAGGCGGTGAGATTCGGGAATAGTTCGTTGCAGCGGCCTTTGTAAAGCCCCCGCGTATTCACTTCTACAATGCATCCCTTTTTCTTCACCAGCGCAAGGTTCTCAAAAAACATATCCAGATACCAGTTGTCGTTTACGCTGAAAAATCGCTCGTTGTTGTGCATTTTGATCTTGTCAATATGAGCAATTACATCGGGAGCCTGGCTTTCAACCATCTGGTTCAACTGATCATAATATGTGCGAACCGCTTTACGTGTATCTCCGCCAAAGAACTTCTTCAAACCCTGATCGTATGTTTCGCGCCTGGGGCCGTCAATAAACCACAATTCCCGGGTGCCGGGAGGAACCAATAAATGAACACCGCCAATCACATAATCAAGGTTGGCGCGCTTCTTCCAATAGCTGAAATCTTCCATCAATCCTGGAATAAAATCAATTTCCATTGAGAGGTGAATTTCCAGTTGGCCGGCATACTCATAACTCAGCGAGCGGATGGTTTGACGGTATTCCTCCACTTTTTCATCCCTGAGGGCAAAAGTGTTGTCAAAAGGCAGGGGAGCATGGCTCGAAAAACCAAGAACGGAAAAACCCAGTTCCAGTGCAGTTTTAACATAATCAACAGGTGGTTTGCTTCCGTCGCAGAAAGTAGAGTGGGTGTGGTGGTTGAACCATTGCATCAACGGTCGGTGATTTTATAGAGTTTGTCAGAGCGGCGAACTGTTTCTTTTACAGGAATGGAACAAATTTCGCCCTTAAAGGTTTTTTCGACTATTTTTTCATCAACCCTGATTTCAGTGATGTTGCCTTCATAAACTCCGGTCGTTGGACCAAGGATTACATAATCATCTCCAATTATTAGGTCTCCGGTTTCCAGGGTAACTTCCGCAATCCCGATTTTCGCAAAATAATTAGTGATCTTGCCGACGTAAGTTTTTTTTCGTGTTGATTTTGAACCATACACATTCGTCCATTCTGGAAGGGTCTTGCCTAGATAATACCCTTCCCAATATCCACGATTATAAACCTGGTTCAAGCGATGATTCCACTGTTCAACTTTTTCAGGATTAAAGTTACTTTCAAGGATCGCATCGGCCGCTTCGCGGTAGCATTGTGTAACGGTTTTCACATATTCCGGCGCACGGCCACGGCCTTCAATCTTAAGCACCCTCACCCCTGCCCCGACAATTTTATCCAGAAAATCAATGGTTTTCATGTCTTTGGGCGACATGATAAAATGGTTGTCAATATTCAGATCCACCTCGTCGTCAAAATCGCGGATACGGTATTCGCGGCGGCACGGTTGATAGCACTCGCCACGGTTCGCAGATTTATTGAACATATCCTGACTGAGGTAACATTTCCCGGAAACCGCCATGCACATGGCACCATGCACAAAGATTTCAATCACAATTTTTTTTCCCGTCGGGCCATGGATATTGTCTTCTTCAATTTTTTTGGTGATCGCAGTTATTTGCTCCAGGCTTAATTCACGGGCCAGCACCATCACATCAGCATATTGCGAATAAAACCGCACAGCCTGTAAGTTGGTAATGTTGCACTGTGTGGAAATGTGAATCTCAACACCTTTGCTTCGCGCGTATTCCATCACGGCAATATCCGAAGCAATGATGGCCGTAATGCCATTATCTTTGGCTGCATCCACCACACTTTGCATGTAAGCCGTTTCCTCATCATAAATCACCGTGTTCACGGTAAGGTAGCTGCGAACCATGTGCTCTCGGCAAATAGTGGCAATTTGTGCCAGATCTTCCAGCGTAAAATTCATTGATGAGCGCGCCCGCATATTCAAGGTTCCCACACCGAAATACACCGAATCAGCTCCTCCCTGAATAGCAGCCATCAGGCTTTCGTAAGAACCGGCTGGGGACATGATCTCGATGGGGGGCTTTGGGTTGTTCATGCTGTTGGAGTGGTTTAACAGCAATCTTTAGAGATTTCATCAGCAAAAACATCATCAATAAGCAACGTGTCGTCGTTGTTCCTATTCATCTGCTTGAAAGCTTCTTCCCAATTTTCACGTGGTTTTGCTGAGGGTCGCAATTCAATGCAATCTTCTATCTCAACAATTTCCACGCCTGAGTTTCCTACTTTGATAACTGGTAATTCCATAGTTATTTTTATAATTGTGCAATTCCAGGGCTTCAATCCCCTCGTGCCTCGGGGCTTTGATCCCTTCCTGCTGCCGCTGCCTCCTGCCTACTTTATCCTAATCCCCAACTCTTCCAGCTGTGCTGATGAGATGCGAGAAGGTGAATCAATCATCACATCACGTGCTGCGTTGTTTTTTGGGAAAGCAATAAAGTCGCGGATGGATTCGCTGCCGCCAAAAAGTGAGCAAAGCCTGTCGAAACCAAAGGCGATGCCGCCATGCGGTGGGGCGCCAAATTCAAAGGCATTCATCAGGAAACCGAATTGCGCCTGCGCATCTTCATCAGAGAAACCAAGCAGTTTCAGCATTTTCTGCTGCAAAGGTTTGTTGTGGATTCGTATTGAACCACCTCCGACTTCCACGCCGTTAATAACCATATCATAGGCATTGGCACGTACTGCACCCGGATTGGAATCAAGCAACTCAATATCTTCGGGTTTGGGTGAAGTGAACGGATGGTGCATGGCATAAAAGCGTTGCGATCCTTCGTCCCACTCAAGCAAGGGGAAATCATACACCCACAAGGGCATGAAAACTTCCGGATTACGAAGGCCAAGGCAGTTGCCCATCTCAAGGCGAAGCTCATTAAGTTGTTTGAGTGTTTTTCCTGCTACTCCTGCCAGAATGAGTATAAGGTCGCCGGGTTTGGCATCAAATGCATCCGCCCATTTTTTCAAGTCATCAGCGGAATAGAACTTATCAACGGAAGATTTCAATGATCCATCTGTATTGTACCGAAGGTAAATCAGACCACCGGCTCCAATCTGGGGCTTTTTAACAAAATCGGTCAGTTCGTCCAGTTGCTTGCGGGTATATTCTGCGCAACCTTTGGCATTGATTCCAACAACGAGTTCGGCATCATCAAAAACCTTGAAATCCTTACCTTTCACCAAATCTGTAAGTTCAACAAAAGTCATCCCGAAACGGATATCGGGTTTATCGCTGCCATAATTTTTCATGGCATCGGCGTAGCTCATACGTGGCAGTTTATCAATTTTAACGTTTTTCACCTTATCAAAAAGGTGGATCACCAAACCTTCGAAGGTGTTAAAAATGTCTTCCTGTGTAACGAATGACATTTCGCAGTCTATCTGTGTGAATTCGGGCTGTCTATCGGCACGCAGGTCTTCGTCGCGGAAACATTTCACAATCTGGAAATAGCGGTCGAACCCGGCCACCATCAGCAATTGTTTAAAGGTTTGTGGTGATTGGGGAAGTGCATAAAACTCCCCAGGGCTCACTCTTGAAGGAACAACGTAATCGCGGGCGCCTTCAGGAGTGCTTTTTATCAGAACCGGGGTTTCAACTTCAATAAAATTAAGGCTGTCCATATAGCTGCGCGTTTCAATAGCCATCCGGTGACGAAGTTCCATGTTGCGTTTTACGAGGTTGCGCCGCAAATCGAGGTAACGATATTTCATCCGCAGTTCATCACCGCCATCGGTGTTGTCTTCGATGGTGAAAGGAGGAATTTTTGACTCGTTGAGCACTTCAAAAGCATCAACAATGATTTCAACATCACCGGTAGGCATTTTGGGATTTTTGTTGCTGCGTTCAGCCACCACGCCATTGACTGTGATCACAAATTCACGGCCCAGTTCACGGGCTTTTATACAAAGTGATGCATTGGTTTCCATATTGAAAACCAATTGGGTAATTCCGTATCGGTCGCGCAGATCTAAAAAGGTCATCCCGCCAAAATCGCGGGAACGTTGCACCCACCCGCACAGGCTGACTTTGGTTCCTACATCAGTTATTCTAAGTTCTCCGCAGGTATGTGTTCGTAACATGCTGTATTGCTTTAAATTTGAGCCTGCGAAATTACCTATTTACTACCTTTGCGCCAACGTAACACATCATTATTCACTTTTAAAACTTTTTGCCATGCTTAGAACACATTTAATTACAGCTCTTTTGCTCGCGCTGGTATTTTCAACTACCCAGGCTTTGGCCCAGGAAGACACGGCTACGGAAAAGAATAAAGGCTATGTTTTTACTGATGAGATCCGCTTGCCTGCAACTCCTGTAAAAAATCAATTCCGTTCCGGTACTTGCTGGAGCTTCGGAACACATGCCCTTATTGAATCAGAATTACTCCGCATGGGAATTGGTGAAATTCCACTTTCCGAAATGTTTGTGGTCAGACATACCTATACTGCAAAAGCAGAACGATACGTGAGATTAAACGGGAGTTTAAATTTTGCAGCAGGTGGCGCATTGCCTGATCCATTCTGGGTGATGGCCAACTTTGGCGTGGTTTCGGAAGAAGCCTACGCAGGCAAGGTAATTGGTGAGGAAAACCATGTGCATGGTGAGATGGACGCCGTTTTGAAGGCTTACGTAGATGCCGTGATCAAGAACCCAAACCGCAAACTTACACCGGTTTGGAAAGATGGGTTCAACGGCTTACTGGATGCCTATCTTGGTTCTTACCCTGAAGAATTTACATTTAAAGGAAAAACCTATACCCCAAAAAGTTTTGCTGAAATGCTGGGAGTAAAAGCCGATGATTTTGTGCAGTTAACTTCATTCACTCATCACCCGTTCTATACAGATTTCATCCTGGAGGTGCCCGACAACTGGAACTGGGAAAAAGCCTGGAATCTTCCTGTTGATGAGCTTATGGAGGTGATTGACGGCGCACTTGCCAACGGATATACTGTTGTGTGGGCCAGCGATATCAGTGAAAAAGGGTTCTCGCACCGCAATGGTGTTGCCATTGTTCCCGAAACTGATCCCGGAGTGCTTGACGGAATGGAACGCGGACGATGGGAGAAGCTAACACAAAAGGAGAAAGATGATATGCTTTACAGCTTCAAGGAACCTATACAGGAAAAGAAAATCACGCAGGAAGACCGCCAAACCGGATTCGATAATTTCACGACTACCGACGATCATGCCATGCATATTATTGGTACCGCAAGAGACCAAAATGGCAACAAGTATTACATTGTTAAAAACTCATGGGGAACCGATAACAACCCTTATGGCGGATACCTTTATGCTTCCGAAACATTTGTCCGTTACAAAACCATTTCTCTCATGGTGAACAAGAATGCCATGTCAAGGAAAATAAGGGGGAAGTTGGGGTTGTAAGGTTGAGCCTGTTCCAAAAATATAACAAAACCGTTTTTTACCACATAGACACAATAGAAACATAGTCTTCACATAGTTTTTAATCAGCGTTTTATACTATGTGCCGTCTATGTGAGCTATGTGTCTATGTGGTTCAAATTTCTTTCCGGAGTGGACACAAGGTCACAAAAGTCCAACCTGTCGCAGAAACGTTAATTCAGTTTATTGTGAGTCCTTTTGCCTACTTTTGCTTTCTTTCTCAACATCACAATGCTAATCAGAATTTAATGAAAAATAAACTGACCCTTTTGCTGGTTGTATTGCTTGTAGCGCAGGTTGCAACAACAGCAGTTGCACAAAATAAGCTGACTCCTGATTTGGTTTCAGAGATAAGCAAAACCCACAAATCTGAGTTGTTACCCATAAACATCCGGCTTGTAGAACAATATGATCCTACATCAAAACAAGATATCCTTCAGCATCTGAACCAGGCACAAGTCCGCTCATATATCGTAACTGAACTGAAATCCTTTGCGAACGCATCGCAGGAAGGTCTGTTGAAGGAACTTGATGCTTTGAGCAAGACAGGTGAAGTCATCCAGGTAAAACCGCTTTGGATCGCCAATGTGATCAACTGTTACGCAACTCCGGAAGCAATCACGCAGCTTGCCAACCGTTCCGATATTGAACGAATAGATCTGGATGAAGAACGCATTCTGATTGATCCTGTTGAAATCACTGAGCTTGAATATGTTGGTTCGAAAGAGATCACATACAATGTCAACATCATGAATGTACCACAGGTTTGGAGCTTGGGCTTCACAGGCGAAGGCATTGTGGTGGCTGTGCTGGATACCGGAGTGAACTATGATCATGACGATCTGGAAGGGAACATGTGGTCCCATGCCGATTTTCCCCTCCATGGCTGGAACTTTATAAACAACACCAACAATCCAATGGACTATCACGGACATGGCACCCACTGTGCCGGAACCGTGGCAGGCAATGGCAATGCCGGTTCGCAAACAGGAATGGCCCCTTCGGTAAAAATCATGGCGCTTCAGGTGCTCGGATCCGATGGCGGAGGAACTGAAGCAGGTGTGTGGGACGGGATACAGTTTGCCGTTGAACACGGTGCAAATGTGATGAGCTTATCGCTGGGTTGGCAACATGCCTGGAACCCCGACAGGGCAAGCTGGCGTGATGCCATGGACAATGCGCTGGCTGCGGGTGTAATTGCTTCAGTAGCATCAGGAAACGAAGGAGGTGGTTCAGCCCCGTCAAATGTGCGCACTCCGGGCGATGTTCCTGCGCCCTGGCGCAATCCGGATCAGCCTGATACAGGAGGTCGTTCAGCCGTTGTTACAATTGGTGCAACTGATGCATCAGATGACCTTGCAGCTTTTTCAAGCCGGGGACCGGTAACATGGCAAAACATCCAACCTTATAGCGATTATCCCTATAATCCGGGCTCAGGCCTGATCACTCCTGATGTAACCGCTCCCGGAGTGAATGTGAAATCACTCTCGCACTCAAACACTTCGGGTTATGCAGTAATGAGCGGAACATCAATGGCTGCTCCCGGCGCGGCAGGAGTTATGGCCTTAGTGCTCTCAAAAAATCCCTGGCTGAAACCGGCACAACTCAGCCAGGTGCTGGAAGAAACCGCTTTGGCTATGACCCCACTTAAAAGTAACACCTTTGGAGCCGGAAGGGTTGATGCTCTTGCAGCCATCATTCAAACCAACTTTGCAGGGCCTGTGTATGTTTCTCACGGTGTTAACGATGATGAAGGCAATAACAACGGGTTCGTAAACCCACAGGAATTCATAAAGCTGAGTCTTACCCTTGTAAATGATTCAGGGCTTGGATTTGAAAATGTTGAAACAACGATTACTACAGAATCCCCTTATGTAAGCATGGTGAGCGATACTGTAAGTTTCGGATCTTTTGAACCGGGAGAAACTATTGAAATTGCTGATGCGGTTTCATTCAACACTTCGGGTCAGATTCCGGGAGGTTATGTGATGGTTTTTAAGGTTGAAAGTACTGACGGAAACCTGGTCTGGAAAAATTCATTCTCGATCATGGCACATGCCCCAAATATGGTGATTGGTTCCATGCTCATTGACGACAGCGCTGGTAATGGAAACGGGCAACTTGATCCGGTAGAATTGGTTGGAATGAGCTTTGATATTTTCAGCAACGGGCAAATGGATGCCATTAATCCGGAGCTTACAATAACAGTGAGCAGTCCGTTTTTAACGATCCATAATAGTCATTTCCCATTTGAAACCATGCCTCCTTCAAGCTTTCAAACAGTACTTTTTGATGCAGAAGTGAAGGACTTTGCTCCTATTGGTTCAGTAATTGAAATGGTTTGCAATGTGCAATATGGCAGTTACATCTTCACCAGAACATTCTTCATGAGGGTTGGGCTGGAAGTAGAAGGTTTTGAAGCCGGCAACTTCAGCAATTATAACTGGGATTTTGTCGGCCATCAACCGTGGGTGGTAACACCTGCGGATCCCTACCAGGGTTCTTTCAGTGCAAAGTCGGGCGATATTGATCATGATCAAATGTCAGTTATCCTGCTGAATTACGATGTCAGCGCAGATGATTCCGTATCTTTCTACAGGCGTGTTTCGAGCGAACCGACCAACGACTTCCTTCGCTTTTACATTAACTGGCAACTAATGGGAGAATGGTCCGGTGAAGTTGACTGGGACAAAGTTACTTACCCTGTAAGCGCCGGTTCAAATAGTTTTGCCTGGATGTACAAAAAAAATACAACCATCTCTTCAGGAGAAGATGCCGCATGGATTGATGTGGTTTCTTTTCCACTGTCTCCTGTTACAACTGCCTGGGCAGGTATTAATGCCACTATTTGCGAGAACCTTATCCTTCAATTACAGGCATACGCCAGCAACTTTAGCAGCATTGAATGGACAAGCAGCGGAAACGGTTCATTTAGCGATCCAAATATTCTGAATCCGGTTTACACACCGGGGCTGGAAGATATTGAGATCGGCCAGGTGACTCTCACACTTACAGTTTCTGACGGAGAGGAAAGCGTAACAGATGTTTTGCTTCTAACAATTGAAGAATTGCCTGTCCAGCCAGCCACTCCCGCAGGACCCGCTTCTGTTGACCTTCACAAGATCACTCAAAGTTCTTATCAAATCGAAAGCATCACAAATGCAGATCATTACGAATGGGTGTTAGAACCCGAAGAAGCCGGTGCGTTAAGCGCGGATGGAGTTCAGGCAACAATTGCATGGAATACTGATTTCCTTGGCAATGCCACTTTGAAAGTCATTGCTATAAACCATTGCGGACAAAGTGAAGTGTCGCAGGAGTTGGAAATTGAATTGTTCAATTCGGTGGGTATAGCAGAAATCAATTTGCTCAACATGAGGGTTTTCCCGAATCCTTCTGAGGGAAGGTTTATCATTGCCTTCGACAGCAGGGTAAAAACAGACGGGTTTATTTTTGTCAGCAATTCATTGGGTGAAACGGTGTATTCCGAACCCATTGCCATCGAAAATGGTCATTTCAGTTATTCATTGGATTTGAGCCAGCTTTCACAGGGCATTTACAACCTGGTTGTATATAGCGATCAGGGCCAATCCTCTACGCGGATTTTAATATTCAGATAGGCATTCTGTAGAGACGAGGTTGCCTCAAAATCCTCTTATTCTACAATTTATGTCATTCTGAGCGAAGCGAAGAATCTTATTTACAATTACGTAGAGAGATCCTTCACTTCGTTCAGGATGACAAAATTCGTCATTGTGAGACGCGATGCATCGCGTCTCTACGAGGAAATTCTAATCAATCATTATCCTGATGCCTTCGCTGTGTGCCGTAAATTCAGGTGCATACAAACATTGTATAGTTGTGATTCCGGAGGAGAAATCGCCGGTTTGCGAAACCACCACCGGGTATTCAAATACCCATGTTCCCTTTGGCAGATATTGAAAGAAGAAGTGCGTAGCTACATCGCGCGGGCTCTCGTAATACCCAAGTCCGCCCTGGTATTTATACCCGGAAATTTGTTCTATGGGTTCGAAGGCTGGAGCACGCAGGTCTTTCATGTGAACGTACTCAAGGTCACGATCCACGCGCAATTCAATTCGCATGATCATTTTATCACCTACTTTCAGGGGTTTTTCAGTTGTAACAGTTTCCAGCATTGGGCCAGATGGCGTCAGTACTTCACGCATAATGCTGCGGCTGAGCTTCAGCGGCGTTTCATGAGGTGTAATGCGATCCAGTTGCTCAAAATACTGCCAGTACAAACCGCCCCAGGCAATTGTGTTTCCGGCATTGTTAACGGTAATCTTTGCCATGTCCGGACTTATCTCATCCCTGTACCACGAAATCCTGAAATAGCCCGAACCAGCTTCTTCACGGATGGCGGGATCGTTGGATGGATTGATGGTCAGATTACCTATCTTAATGCTGAGGTCGCGGTTAGTTGCCAGTGTTTGGGTGCCACGCATCAAAATGGCATAAATGGCTTCGGCAGTGGCACGGTTCGATTTCCAGGCCTGTGTGCGTTTTTGTGTAATAAGCCACTGTTGCATTTTCTCAACCGAAGCCATATCCTTATTTATTATAGCATAAGCTTCCACTAAAAGCGCTTGCGTTTCGATGGGTGCCTGGTACCAGTAATAACCCTGACGCAAATCTCTCCAGTATTTTCCCATTTCATTACTTACCAACGACCTGTCTTCAATGGATCGCATGATGCCTTGCTGAACAGTTCCTTCACCAATGCGATGCAGTGCCAGGGCAATCATTCCCTGTAAGTATAGGTTCTGACCAGTCCAATGCTTTTCTGCCTGGGCTTTCCAGAAACTAAATCCTTCCTGAAACTTTGGGGTCATAGCGAAATTGCCGGCCCAGTAACTCCTTGCCCAGAGGTATTGGATTACTCCAGCATTCAAAGCATTTAGCTTTGGATCTTCAGGATTTTTTATTTTCCTGTATTCTTCTTCCATACGCTCATCAAGGTATTGAACTGCTTGCTGCAAGCGTTTTAGCAATTCCGGATTTTCTTCAATCTTTAATGTTACGATTGCTTGCAACCTTCCAAAGCCTGCTACAATTTGTTGGGTAATATGGCGGCTGTCGTGCATGCCGGGCATCCAGGGCCAGCCGCCGTTGCTCAGTTGCATTTCAAGCAGGGCCTTCAGGCTTTTTTGCAATTCACTCTCAATATGGTTGCGTTCGAACAACGCGGAAATCTGTCTTTTTCTTTCTGATTCGCCCAGGGCATCATTCAGCCAGGGAGTTTCTTCTATCACAATGCTTTTCAGATCCTGGTTCTTTTCAAGATTGGAGAGCAATGCATTAGGATCTGTTTTACGCCACACCTCAAATACACGCTCAATTTCAGGATTGTTGTTAATGATATGCATTGCCATCTGATTCGCATAATATTGATTGAAAAGGGCTTCGGCGCTGCGGTAATTAGGTTCTGACAAATATGGAAGGGCCTGCACAGCATACCACACCGGGTTGGAGGTAAATTCAAGTGTAAGCTGGTGGTGCATTGCCGTTGAGCCGGGCTTTCCGGACTGCAACAACTTATCGAGTGTGAAGGTGGTATTGCTACCGGCTCCCACAAACATTGGCATCGTCTCGGTAAGCAACTGTTGGTTTGTGAGTACGGCCAGCATGTTTTCTTCGCCATCGCTATGCGAACCTGCCATGGCGGTTACGCGGTAAATTACGGCATAAGGCCCGTCGAGTGGTACGCTGATGCTCCAGGCAAAATCCTTCGAACCTTTTGCCGGAATTACAAGTTTTTGGAGTTCAGCATCCAGCTCATACTCATTATTTACTGGCTCCATTGTTACCGCATCGAACAATTCCAGTTTCACAAGTGCGTCCAATTCCTTATCGGTTGTGTTCACAACTTTGGTTTTGAATTCCATCTGATCGCCCTGGCGGAAGAACCGTGGCGGATTGGGAACCACCATTACTTCGCGGCTGGATTCAAAGAATTCTTCAAAATATCCTTGGCTGAGGTCAGTGGTGTGAGCCAAGCCCATAAGTCGCCAACGGGTAAGTGATTCAGGAACCGTGAAACTCAGGCTCACCGCACCCTTTTCATCGCTAAGCAATTGTGGATAAAAAAATGCAGTTTCACGGAAATCTCTGCGAACCATGTTGACCGGCGCTGATAAAGTAGCCGGCTCAGAATCTGCGACTGCCATCTCTTCCATATCAGCTTCAGCATCAACAAGCAGGCCTTTTGCCTCAGGAAGTGACTGGTCCATCATCATTGTGGCGTTCGCATAACGCATACCGCCGGAACGATAATCCATGAAAGGAGATCCATACATTTCGAAACCGAACCAGTTTAGCTTATCGTATTCGCGATTGTAAAAATCCGGGTAGGTTCTTAAAAATGCTGCATTAGCTGTTGTTTGGCTAAAGGCAGAATTTGCTTCCCAATTGAAGCGTCGTTTATAATGCTGATACAGATTGAAATTCCAGTTATGAGGCTTCAAAGCATCAAGTGAAACATCGTACATGCCAGCGAGCATTTCGGCAATCACAGGTTTTCCTTTGTGATCGCTGATAAGTATTTTCCATTCTTCACGGCCTCCTGGTTCAAGCTTGTTGCGTTTGGTTTCCAGTTCAATCTTTAGCTCTTTGCGCTTATCCGGTACGATAATGTCAATGGCCTCAGTAAACGCCCGGTTATGCGCTGTTGAGGTTAACAACACCCTGAATCCGCCAAGATGGGCTTCGGTAACAGGGATTTCCAGCATCCGTGTGCGACGGTTCAAACGCAGGCGTTGGCTACTAACGATTTCGCCATTTACTTCAAGCTCGTAAAGAACTGTCAACCGGATAGATGAACCAATGAGTACTTTAGCTTTCTGACCCGGTTCCAACGTTGGTGTTAATACATGCGACCACCAAATATGCTGTCCAGGAAGCTTGCGATCCGATGGTTTAAAAATTGTGAAATGCCTTTTAAACTCAACTGTTTCGCCGAATGCATCTTTGCTTTTCAATTCAATTACATACGTTCCGGGTTCCCACGATCCAAAGCTGGGTGGCATTAATTTATCTTTCAATCCGGTGTTGAACTCGGATAAGAACACCATGCTTTCAATTTCCCAGGATTCCGGATCATTTTCATAATTATACACATCGAGCGGGAACAATTTATCATGAGTGGCTTTATCCATAACAAAGCGATCGGGGCGGCTATGATTTCTTTCTCGCATCAGCCGGCTGGGTTGTTTAAGCCGACTTACTTTCATTTCACCGCTAACTTCCTGTTCTATACCGTTTAGGTTTGTGGCTTTGGCGGTAAATCCGTCGAATTCATTGCGGTCAATCAGTTCATTGATATTGGAGCTAAGAATTAGGGAGATATATCCAACACCGATCATGGTGCTTCCGCTTTGGGTCTCACCTTGAATGTCGGTTACATCGGCCATCACATTAAATATAAATACTGGCTTGTGTGCCGATGAAATTGTCAGGTCTGGAGCAGCAATAAAAGTGACTGTAAATTTCCCTTCTGCATCGGTTTGAATTTCTCCGTTAAGAATCTCAGTTGGTGGACCGGATGGAAAAATTGATCTGTATCTGTAGTCCCTGAATGGGAAACGGGCTTGACGCGTAACCCTGAACCTGACTTGCGCATTGCTAATGGGATTTCCGGCATAAGCAATAGCCTGCCCATGAATGCTTAATGTTTCTCCGAGTTTGTAGCTTTCTTTCAGCGTATCGAATTTTACTTCGAATCGGGGCAATTTATATTCTTCAACTGAAAATGAAATGTTTCCATTTTCGTTGCTTAACTGCAAACTGCCGGTGAGCAAATCAGAAGGCAGCGCAAAATTCCCTGAAAATGATCCATGCTCATTGCTAACCAACGCTAACTCTGAAACCTTCCTATAGTTGGCATCATAGAGTGTAACAGTGATGCGGTAATTTGTTTTCAGTTCATGCGTTTCACCGTTGGTGTCAATTACTATACCTTTGAAATAAACAAGCTGGCCAGGGCGATACAGAGCGCGATCGGTGAAAAAGAAGGTTTGGGTGCGCATGCGGTTGTCGTGATCATAACGTTGTTGTGAAAAGAAGTTTTCTGTAAACAAGCGATCTTTAGCTGAATGAAAATCAAGTGCATAGGATGAATGCGGTGCACGCTTTTCCGGAGCCTGTATGGTAAAAGTTCCATCACTTGAAGTTGTAAAGCTCTTGCCTTTTATAAAATCATGCGAGCGGGTATTTGAATTATATTGCCGTTGATAAGTGGTAGCACTAATATTTTGCAGCGGTTTACCGTTTTCGCGATCCAACACCAGGAATTTTATGCTTCCATCCGCGTTATTGCGAGTAACAAAACTTATTGCAGAATTCCAGAATGAAGTGTGCGCCAGCGTTTGCGGCTCAGAACTGAAAGCTGAATCAAGACCTGCGATCAGGATGTAATATCCTTTGGGTAAGGCCGGAAAGGGAATTTCGGTGTTATGTGTTTGCATGTCTCCGTCATCTGGCAATTCCTGATGCCAGGAAGTGTAAGGCTCCAAGTTTAGATAGGCCTTAATTAAGTCCTTTTCTTCCTTGTTGGTATTTCTGAGTTCTCGGTCAGCTTCAGGTTCGAGGCTGATAACACGCAGATATATTTTTTTTACATTTTTATGCGAAACCAACGCCTTAAAAGGTTTGTCCGGTAGGTTGACATACTCCATCTGAACCTGAAGATTTGGCTGGGTTATCTGCGTCAGTAGGTTGCTGCAGTTTTTCGCTGAAGGTAGTCCAGGATTATTTTTAATAGCGATTTCCAGTTTCTCAATCGCTTCCTTAATTTTCAGGCGCGGCTCAGGATTGTTAAAGGGATCGTAAGTATTGCCCATTCTAACCAATTCGGTTGCAATGGCATACGTAATTTCAGGAAATGTTGCAGTGCTCGCATATTCTTTTTCAAGATGCTCAAGCGCCTGATAATAAAGCTGGTCTTTGGTTTCTAATGTTGCGTTATTGCGAAGCCAGGCAAGTCTTTTCAGATCCAAATCAACAAGCGCCAATGTTCTATCTACCTGAAGATGAAACCCGATCAATTGCCTGAGTATTTCAAGTGAATGATAGTTAAATGACAATGATGATGGCTCGGGCAAAACCTCGTTTGAAAAGCTATTTGCCCTGGCAAAATAAGATTCCTGGTTCAGGCTGAGAGGATCTCTGGGTTGAATAATTGAAGCTTGAGGGTTCATGAAAAAATCAAGTGCACGATGCCCCAGCAAGTCAAACAGCGTAGGGCGATAAATTTTTGACTCTTCCTTTTCTTCGATGATGGATGAAAAATAATCTGCAGTTGTTTTTTTAAGCTCGTCAGTATCTTTAACTGACTGAAGATAATGCCATGCTGCTTTTGTGATAATGGCTTCAGCATCCCATGTTTTTAAGTCGTTGCCTGGAGCTTGATCAATTGTGGTGCGATCCAGGATCAAATACCTGTTGGTTGTAAAATATCTGAAATATAATTCAGCCTGTATGGAATGCAACACCGAAAAGGCAGGCATATCGGCCAAGGCTATGGCTTCGTCAACCATGGCAAGGCTTTTTTCAAGATGATCTTCTTCAAATTCAGAACTCAGACTGATTTTGTAAAGAATTGCTTTGACAAGTTCAGGTGGATTATTTTCGAGCCTTGCCTGTTGATGGATTTGCTCCACAACAGTCATTGCGGCGCCCGGTATTCCTGCATCTTTCAAAGAGTCAGCTTTTTGCCAAAACTCTTTATAAATGGTTGGTTGCATAATAGATGACTTGGATGAGTAAGTTGTGAAATACAAAAACAGGGCTAATACCGCCAGTAAACCAGCAAGAGTTTTGAATAAGATCGTTTTCATTGCACATTATTTTATTGTTTGAAACTTCGAAGCTACGCAAATATCAACAATTGTTCCATGAGTTCAAAATTTACCTTGGTATTTAATTTGGTTCATAAAAACAGAAACAGCTTTTAAGATATTCGTTCACTTTCTCAGCCATTATCTTTTTGTAAACATTTTTTATCGTTGGGAGTCGGTTCGCAAAACTTCTAAATTACTCAACATATAGTCAGATAATTGAAAATTTTATTTGGCTAAAATATGGGTCGGACTTGTCAACAAATATTTTACCTTTGATAATAGTTTTACAAGTGTAAAGTTTTTATAGGGATTCAGAATGTATCAGGATCAATTCGGACAACAATTATTTTTTAAACTGGTAGCATCATGAAAAAAATACTGGTAATTGATGATGATGAGATTATTTTATTGCTGCTTGGCAACCTGCTTAAAAAATCGGGATATGAGGTGATGACGGCAAGTGATGGAGAATCGGGTCTGGTTGTAGCTAAAAACCGGAACCCGGATCTTGTTGTAACTGATTTCAGAATGCCAGGTATTTCGGGGCTTGATGTCGTAGCTGAAATGGCGAGGATGCAGCCTGGCATCCCGGTAATTGTGTTAACTGCTCATGGCGATGTTTCATTAACTATAAAATCCATTCAGGCAGGTGCTTATGATTTTATTGAAAAGCCCATCCAGCCAAAAGAATTACTAGAAGCCATACGTAATGGGATCCAGGCCTCGATTCAAAGTCAGAGCTTAACGGAAACAATTTCATATACCGCCCGTAAAGCCATTGAAGATAACCTCTTGGCAGGCAAGACGCCTGTTATGCGGGAAATATTTAAAAACATTGGTCGCATCTCGCTTACTAAAATGAATGTGCTTGTAACCGGAGAAACCGGCACGGGCAAAGAACAGGTAGCCAGGCTTATTCATTACAGCGGAATAACACGTGATCATCCATTGGTAGTTGTAAATTGCAGCGCCGCTGATGAAGCCGAGCTTGAAGCAGAACTTTTCGGTAATACCAAAGGATTGGTTGATAGTGCAAAAAGAGATAAAAGAGGAAAACTGGATCTGGCGGGCGAAGGCACTGTGCTTATTGATGAATTTCCACAATTATCCATTCATCTTCAGGGTAAACTGCTACGGGTTTTACAGGAAATGGAATTCCAAAAAAATGACCTGGAACACACTCCTGCTTTCCAATCCAGGATAATTGCTTCGTCGAGTAAAAACCTTGATGATCTTGTTGCAAAAGGTACGTTGCTGAAAGAATTATATTTCAATCTCAAGGTTTTCAATATTGTTTTGCCCCCATTACGGGACCGGCTTGAAGACATTCCTGAATTGTTAACTCATTTGATCCAGAAACTGAACAGGAAACTAAACAAGAATATTGTTAAGATTGAAGATGGTGTTGTTGAACTGCTTAAAAGCTACAACTGGCCCGGTAACATAAGGGAAATGGAGAATGTTTTGACCCAGGCCGTTATACTATCACGCGGCGATGTGTTGGAACGCGAACATGTTCACCTTAATTACAAGGATAAATCTTTGTCGGATAATGAAAATATTAGCCTGGTCTCGCTAGCCGATGTTGAGAGGGATCACATACAACGAATTCTTAAGGCAGTGCATTGGAGCAAACTGGAAGCGTCAAGAATACTTGATATCACCCGCCCAACGCTAAATGCAAAAATCGAAAAATATAAACTCAAAAGGGACTAAACCCATTTGGAGTTTTCTTTTCAATACGCCTCACGACCTTTAAGTTTGAGTCTACTCCACAAAGTCATTTTGATGCTGAATCCTCGCTACGGCGAGGACTTTAACAAGCTGCTGATTTTTCAAAGTAAACTCTGGTTTTCAACTCAAATTTTTCTCAAAAATTCGAAAGGACCAATTCTTTATATTGGTTCTGCTGAATATTTTACAGTACGCGCAAGGACCATGTAAATATATTTTACCTTTCTGGAATTAATGAATTTCTGTTATACTCCTGTATTAATGGGAAATACAACGATAATTTTTCCTCAACATCTCAGTTATTAAAATTTTATTACCTGTTTATTTTACTCGCGGCAATATCTTTTACTATTTTAGCGCATTAATTAACGCAATGTAAAACATTTGCACGGTGGCGCAAACAAAAACGATAATCGGTTTAATTGTTTTAATGTTTCCGTTATTTGAAGGTTCTTTGATTGCACAGGTGCGGGTAACAGGACATATTTTCGCTGAAGTTGTTGAAAGTATTGGTACTTCATCGAATACAAATGACTGGGTAATGGTGCCTCAAAGTAGCTCAGGCAAAGAGTTTGATCTTGGTGAAATTTCTTTAAATGGTGGCGCAATGGCTGCATACGACCTGATAGTGAAAACAAATGTTATGACCGGAGAAGCCGGAACACAAGCATCGTTCCTGGCTACTACTGATCTTGGAAACTTATCATACATGCTCGACTCCCATGGTAAGCGGGTGTTCCGGTTGTACGGTTCGGTCAAAGAGAAATTGTGCGCCGAAGCCGAGAAAAACTTTTCTGCCAGCTACCACGTAATTTTTGCCTACAATTAATGCACTAACAAAAAAAGCAATGACTCTCTATCACGAGTTACCAAGCACTTTAACTGATTTTAGATCGTATTTGACCGTTACAAATGGCAAACAAAGTATAATTCAAAATTCTCCAATGTGGATTGCGGATTCGTTTTCCCGAACCAAATTTGTTTGTCCGCTTTATACAAATGCTTCATTAGAAGGAACGATGATTCTGGTTGCATTTAAGTTATAAATATTGATTTCTTACAAGAAGCATATTATAAATTTTCATAATAATTGGTTGGTTGGTTTATTGGTTTGAAAGCCGCAGTAAGATACTGCGGCTTTTCTTGATTAAAATGAAAGTTGTAAATGGCTCTTTCAACATTGGCTCTACAGAATGAACGAGATTTTCGAACTTAATTGAATTATATACCCGGAGTGAATAAAATATTCTATTTTTACAGCATCATGACGGTTTTTAACTCTTTATTACAATGATCGTAAGATTAAAGACGTTGATTCTTTTTAGTGTCTTGTTCTCGGGAATGCTGCTGGCCAATGCACAGCCAACTAACCAGATCAGACAGCCAGACGGTGATATAACAACAGGAGTGTGGACAACACCGCCATTGTGGTCTAAAATTAATGAAGGATCACAAAACCCAAATGGGGCTTTTATTACCTGCCCAAATAATGCAAATTCAACAGCCGAAGTGAGCATAGGAAACCCAACCTACCCGGGAGTTTATTCTGAAATTACTGTAAGGGCAAGGGTTTGTAAAAGCAGTAGTAGTGGAAATACAAGAGGGTTGGACATTAATCTAAGGGTCAACAACAACCTTCTTGGTAATAAAATCATGACTTTAGACATGAGCCACAATTTTACCATGTATACTCAGACCTGGAGTGGTTATAATTTTACCAGGGAAGACCTGAATTCGCTGCAAGTCCTGATTACCTCCACTGGCAGCATTGGAGGCGGTAATCGCCGTCTGGTTTATGTTGATCTTATTGAGTTGGAGTTAAATTATACGCCGGTAGTTAACCTTTATTCGTTGCCCTTTTCCGAAAACTTTAACACTTCAGATAACCTTCCAACTGACTGGATAATAACCGACCATCAGGGTAGCGGCCAGATATGGCAAATAGGAAGGGGTGGATCAATGAATGGTACCGTTGGAAACTACGCGTACTTAAATAGTGATGCCTATGGCAGTGGAAATTCTCAAAACACTGACTTAATTTCACCAATAATTGATTGTTCAGGGTTCAACAGTATTACTTTGTCATTTTCGCATTACTTTCGCCAATACATATATTCTACAGCCAGTTTGGCCTACAGTACTAATGGTGGCCAATCCTGGTCCAATATTCAGCAATGGACACAAACCATTTCTAATCCCACTTTCTTTAGCATCGTCGTTCCTGAACTGGACAATCAATCGCAAGTGAGTATAAAATGGAATTATACCGGCACCTGGGATTGGTATTGGTCAGTTGATGATGTTACGTTAACCGGCACGCCAGCTATATATGAAGTTGATTTTATTGCTGATCCGCTAACAACCTTTACTGGAGAAACAATTACATTTTCGGATAATTCAACCGGAGTCATAACATCATGGCTTTGGGATTTCGGAGCAGGTGCAATACCCGCAACAGCTACCACACCAGGGCCACATGATGTAATCTATAGCACATCCGGCAGTAAAACAGTCAGCCTCACCCTCAATGGGACGTACACTGAAACCAAGACAAATTATATCGAAGTATTGGATTTCTACCCACCGGCGTTGTTTACCAATGGAAAACAAATTACAATCCTTGCATCAAAGGTGGAAGGCAGTGGATCGCACCAGGATTTTCCGGTGCTGGTAAGTTTCACTGACCCCGATCTGAGGCATACTTTACATGGTGGAAAAGTGCAAAACCCCAATGGTTATGACATTCTATTTACCCTCGATGACTGTTCAACAACACTGGATTACCAGGTTGAAAAATACGACGGAAGCACTGGAGAATTCATCGCCTGGATCAGAATTCCTGTGTTAAGCAATCTTCAGAACACCATTATACAGATGTATTATGGAAAAGGTAACGTCTCTATTGATCTTTCTACTGCAAATACATGGTCATCGAAATACAAGGCTCGTTACCACTTAAATCAAAATACGCCATCCGAAATCACAACAGATTACACGGCTAATGCTCACCATAGCGTTTCTTATGAAGGCAATCCGCAGCAGGTAAATGGGAAAATAGGATCCGCAACACAGTTTTCAGGAAGCGATGCCATTAACCTTGGAACCAATATCCTTCCGGGAACCAAAGGCACTTTCTCCCTTTGGATCCGATCCAATCAACCTGATAATGCTTATCATGGGTTCATAGGGAGTGGAGCTGGTGGTACAACTATCCGCTCACCAGGTTTATGGATTTACTCACACACTACTATTCATGGAGGATATGGCAATAACAGCACCTGGTGTAGCTGGATAAACAACCCCGGAAGTATTACAAACGGGGCAGGCGCAAATTGGCACTACATAGTTTATACTTACGAAACCGGTCAACCTCAGCAGTTGTTTATTGACGGTGTTCTGAACTTTACCTTCACAAGCAATTGCAATGATTTAAACCCTGTTGCAACGGCTATACAGTTTATTGGCAGGAGAGACAATTACTTCGTCGGACAAATTGATGAAGTCTCCATCTCGGCAGAAGTTCATGATGCTGGTTGGATCGCAACAGAATTCAATAATCAAAATGACCCATCAAACTTCTTTATCATTTCCGGCGAATTGAGTGCTGGAAATCTGTGTAAATGGGTTTGGACCGGCAATATTGACAGCGACTGGAATAAACCTGGTAATTGGAGCAAGCCCGTATTGCCCGACGAATCATCATTCGTAATCATCCCAATCTCTAACAATGATCCGGAAATAATATCTTCAGATGTAACAATATTCGATCTGGAAATACAATCCGGGGCATTACTGACAACAAACTCAACAAGCACATTAACTGTGCTGAACCAGCTTACCAACTATTCGGGGGAATCAGGATTGATAATCAGGTCATCGAGCCTTGGAACAGGTTCGCTTTTGCACTATTCTTCAAATACGCCAGCCACATTTCAACGTTATATAAGTGGTGAACCCGAAGCCTGGCACCTGCTTTCCTCAGCTGTTTCAAATCAGGAAATTTCAGGGGAATTCACTCCAACCGGCGGTCCTGGCAGCTATGGCGATGGAACAAGGTATGATTTTTACACCTGGTTCGAACCCGATACCTCATGGGTATATTTGCTCAACACACAAAATCCACCAACATGGAATGAGGTTCATAGCAGTGCTGATTTCATACCAGGAAAGGGTTATCTTGTAGCCTATCTGGATGAACACCCGACAAAAAACTTCGCCGGGATTCTAAATAGTGGGCCGATGAATATAGCTATAACCAAGTCAGTTGGGTTGGGCAATGAGTCTGGCGCCAATCTGGTTGGAAACCCATACCCTTCATCAATTGATTGGAAAGCCTCAAGCGGTTGGTCAAGAAACGACCTCGAAATTTCAAACGATGGTTATGATATCTGGATCTGGAACGACACCGCTTTTAATTATGGCATATTCAATTCCGCTTCGGTAAGCGACGAAGGCACGCTCGGAGTTAAGCGTTATATTGCACCAACCCAGGGTTTCTTTATTAAATCAGCCGTTGCATCAGGCATGCTTGGAATGACCGATGAAGTTCGTGTTCATGATGATGCCGGAAACTGGCTAAAAAGCTCGAAAGAAGTTGGTGATGCTCTACACCTGGTTGTAAAATCATCTGACGGATTTGGATACGATGAAGTAATGCTGGAGTTTAACCAGCCCAAAACAGCCACCGGTTCCCCAAAAAAATTCAGTTTTGTTAAAAAAGCTCCTAGTTTATTTATTCCTAAAAACGGACAAAACTATTCTTTGCAATTACTTGGGAAAAATGCTGAATATCCTGTGATCCCTATCGCTTTTAAGGCAGGCGAAAATGGCGCTTATTCTCTTGAAGCGGTTTTCCCAACCGGATTGTTTGATATGCTCGAACTTCATGATAAGCAGACTGGCAAAATCCATAACCTGAAGATTAATCCATCTTATACTTTTGAAGCCGGCACAAACGATAGACCCGGTCGTTTTATCCTCCAATTTGTAGCTGGTGATTTCCCTGACCCACATCAGGCTATTCCGGGTAGCATATATGCGTACAACCAACAAATTCAAATAGACCTCCGGCTGGCAGAAGGTATATTTACTTTTGAGCTTTACGATTTGTCGGGTAGAAAAATCAGGCATGAGGTTATCAATGGAGGGACAACTACCAATATTCTTCATTACTCAAAAGGCTTGTACATCGCACGCATACTTGGTAATAAGGGTTCTCTCTCACGCAAAATCTTCCTATATTAAAGCCTGGGCTACAATTCATGTGTGATCCGAACCTCCATTGCCTAAACCATATAATCGTCTGCCCAAATCCGGGCAATTTTGTCCTGACTTTATAACGCTTTTCCCGTTTTGGGACTGATTCTGATGCCATACCAAATGACATGTTGCTGATAACGTGTGCTTTATTTTTGTGGCATGGTTTTTTAACATTTTGTTAACAGCAAACACAGAACAAAAAATTCAAGCAAATAAAAATCATTAACTCAAAAATTCAAAACAATGAAAAAATTAATCGCTCTCTTCGCCGGTCTTTTCCTGATGACAATCGCAGTTGAAAACGTAAACGCCCAGTACAATGTTTCAGATCAAGCCACTGCTACCGCATTTATCATTACCCCTATTTCAATTGAAAAAATTGAAGATTTAGCATTTGGTAACATTATTGCCAGCGCTACAATCGGCACAGTAACAGTTGATGTTTCAAATAACAGGACACAAGCAGGAGGAGCAACGTTTCCAACAGTACCAGGAACCATTTCATCAGCAGAATTTACTGCAACAGGATTTTCGGGAGCTGTTTACTCCATTACCTTGCCCGCAGACGGAGCAATCAAGCTTAGCGGAGTTGGTCCAGATATGGAACTGACAGCTTTTGTACACAATGCTGAAGAAGTATTAACCGGAGGAACAGAAACCTTCCAGGTAGGTGCCACACTGAATGTAAATGCAGACCAAGCAGCTGGCGCATACACAGGTGTTTTTGATGTGATTGTTAACTACAACTAAAAAATAAATTGGGAACGGAAGGGCAAATGATGCAGATCACTTGCCCTTTTTTCTTTTTAGCTCAAGGAACTTATAAACTAACACAATACTATGAACCGCAGCCTCATTACCGCAATCGCTCTTTTTGTGATGCTTTCCGGCAATGCATGGTCGCAGTCCAGCATAACGGCACAAGCCTTTGCCGAGGTCATCGAAGCCCTTACTGTGCAGGAAAATGAGCAACTTAACTTTGGCCGTTTTTCACCAGAAACCAATGGGGGGAACATTGTGATCAGTCCGGACGGTATTCGTTCGGCGCAAGGAACGGTAATATTGGCATCCGGGCCACATACTCCCGGACGCTTTACTATCACCGGTGCGCCTGATGCCACATTTACAATACAGTTGCCCGATGGGCCTTCGGTATTAACACACCAGAGCAGCAGCAATACTATGCTTGTTGATGGATGGGTGTCTGACCCGCCGGCAGGTGCAGAAGCAAGCACTTTGCCCGATGGTTCAAGACTGGTGAGCATTGGCGCTGTGCTTAATGTTGGCCCCAATGAAGATAACCCGGTAGGCGTCTATGCAGGAACTTTTCAACTGACTTTCTCGTATAATTGATTTTGAAACGGTGGTTTTTCATTATTCCATTGGACCAGCACAACAATTTATTTATAGCTGCCTCAACGGATTAAATATTTAGATTCAAAAAAATAGTAGTTTTGAGGATTCATTAAAATTCATTGCCATGACATCAACAAACCTTCACAAAAACATGTGTGGATATCAGATTCTTGCAACTGTAAAGTTTATGTTTGTTATAGTTGTTATTGCCTTGTCCACTTATCCTCTAGCTTTGAGTGCACAGGGTGATTTATTAATCACACCCCGAAGGGTTGTATTTGAAGGCAACAGACAACAGCAGGAAATAACCCTGGCAAATACCGGCCAGGATACAGCAAAATATTCAATTTCATTTGTGCAATACCGAATGACCGAAGAGGGAGGCTTTGAACAAATAGAAAGTCCCGAACCGGGACAGTTTTTTGCTGATGCATATCTCCGGTTTTTCCCGCGTTCAGTAACGTTGGCTCCAAACGAATCGCAGGTGGTTCGCATGCAATTGCGAAGATTGCCCGATATGGTTAATGGAGAGTACAGGTCGCATATGTACTTCAGGGCTGTCCCTGACGAGAAGCCTCTTGGAGAAGAAGACATGCTAGCCGATACTTCCGCTATCGGTATCAGGCTTACACCCATATTTGGTATCACAATACCTGTTATTATCAGGATTGGCGAATTGAATGCCGGAGTTAGGCTTAGCAACCTGACGCTTAAGTTGAATGAAGATACTCCACCTGATTTTTCGCTGACCATGAATCGTGAAGGTAATCAATCGGTGTATGGAGATCTGACGATAAACTATGTTCCTTCTGTCGGCGAACCCATTGAAGTGGGAATAGTAAGGGGAATAGCCATATATACGCCCAATTCCAAACGTAACTTCTCCATGCAGCTAAGTCAACCCGATGGAGTTGACTATAGTTCCGGCAAGCTTGTTGTCCGGTATAGCAGCGCCAGCGAAGCCAAGCCAGAAATGTATGATGAGCAGGAACTTTTACTGAATAAATGATTGAACACCTTAGAATAATATTCTTTCCTCTTTTCGTCCAAAGCAACAATACCATTGGCTTTTTCCGGATGCTGTTTTTCGTTTTCTTTTTAACAATTGGCGTCTTTAACAACGTTTTTGCACAAGGTTCTCCATTCCCACCTCCACGTGAGATAAGAGTTTTTGCAACACAGGAACTTGGATTTGGTGGTTTTTATACAGGCAGTGCCGGAGGAAATGTAATCATCAGCCCAACTGGCTCGCGCTCTGCAACAGGAACCGTTGTGCTGGCTGGTGGCTTAGGTCAGCCTGCTATTTTTATAATTGAATTGCTTCCCGGACGACTTGTAAATATCATGATCAGTCCTCAAACCACTTTCCTTACACGTATTGCAGGAGGGGAAACCATGACTATGACCATAGGACCTACCGATAAGGGGACAAGTTTTGTAACTTCAGCCGGACACCCATTCAGAACCCCTGTGCAAATCGGAGGCACGCTTCATGTTGGGAGCATTATTTCGAATCCGGCAGGAGAATATACAGGTAATTTTAATGTGACTTTTATCCAGGAATGATAACTACCAACCATTAATTTTTCACCATTTTTGCAGCCTCATCAAATAATCAAACGGATTGTTATTTTCTATGAACAGATCAATTTTACTGGCATTCCTGGTTGTTTGCTGCCTGTATCCGTGCAGGTTGTTAGCTGCTGATATTGTATCTGAGCCCGAATACGAGGAGATATTTGTTTTTATGCGTGTACAAGGCGTTGGAAGTTTCGAGATCAATGCACTTTATTCCTATGAAAACGACCAATTGCTGTTACCTCTTGCTGAGTTATTTCAATACCTGCGGATCAATCATAAAGTATCCCACCATCTGGATTCTATCAGCGGATTTTTAATTGATGAAGAAAAACGCTACCTCGTTGATCATACCAACCAGCAAATACAGATTGACGGAACATCCATACCCTTAAAAGAAGGCGAGCTCATTAAAACAGATTTTGGATTATTCCTCTACACAGGTGTTTTTGGCAAAGCCTTCGGATTATATTGTACTTTTCATTTCCGCAGCCTGTCAGTCGAACTAAAAACCGAACTTGAATTGCCGGCGATAAGGGAACTAAGGTTGGAACAGATGCGTAAAAACATTGAAAGGTTAAGAGGGGAGGTTGAAGTAGACACAACCATTTTTCGTCACTACAATCTTTTAAGGTTCGGAATGATAGATTGGGGAATCAGTTCAAGCCAGATCAATGGCAATGAATCTGATACGCGTGCATCACTGGGTATTGGATCCGAGATGCTGGGCGGTGAAACCAATATCTATCTCAACTACTCAACACGCGACGGATTTAATGATCGAAACCAGCATTACCTCTGGCGTTGGGCTAATAATAATACAATATTAATCAAACAGGTAAGGGTTGGAAAAATCAGTACTGGTTCAATTTCATCAATATACAATCCGGTTATAGGGGTCACAGCAACCAATGCTCCAACAACTTTCCGTCGCTCCTTTGGAGAATATACCCTAACTGATTTTACTGAACCCGGCTGGACTGTTGAACTTTACATTAATAATGTAATAGTTGATTACGTAACTGCTGATGCTTCGGGGTTTTTCAGTTTCGATGTCCCGATGGTTTATGGAACTTCGCAGGTTGTGCTTAAGTTTTATGGGCCTTATGGTGAAGAGCGTATCCAGGAACAATATCTTAATATCCCTTATAATTTTTTGCCCAAAGGTGAACTGGAGTACAATATTACCGGCGGTATGGTACAGGATGGAGATCAATCCATTTATTCGCGTGCTGCTTTGAATTATGGAGTGAATCGCTTTCTTACACTTGGTGGCGGTATGGAATATCTCTCATCCATTAGCGCTGGGGCAGAAATTCCATTCATGTCAGCTTCTGTTACTCCCTTTAATAATATGCTGTTGAGCGGGGAATATGCCCATGGTGTCAGAGCCAGGGCCTTGTTCAGTTACCGGCTTCCATCAAATCTGATGTTTGAGTTGGATTATGCCAATTATGAAGAAGACCAGCAAGCCATCCGTTTTAATTATCTTGAAGAACGCAAGGCCATGCTTGCAATTCCTCTGCGTTTCTTAAAGTTCAAAGGTTTCACTCGTTTATCATTCAGACAGAATATTTATGAAAACCTGAATTACAACACCGCTGACATGACCCTCTCTACGCATTTAGGGGGAATAAGTGCGAACCTTTCGGCCTATGCAAGCTGGATTGACCAGCGCACTCCGTTTGTTTACAGCAATCTTGCACTTGGTATGCGGCTGGGCCGCGGCTTCTCTCTCCGACCCCAGGCCCAGCTTGATGTTAATAATAAAGAACTGATTTCCATTAAGGCTGAACTTGAAAAGAAAATTCTACGATCAGGTTACTTCTCAGTTTCATACGAAGAAAATGTCCGGATGGCCTATCGTAGCCTGGATTTTTCATTCCGCTGGGATCTTTCATTTGCACAAACAAATGCCGGGGCGCGTATCACCAAAGACTTCCTTACCACAAGCCAGGGAGCGCGTGGCAGCATTTCTTTTGGAAGTGGCAACAATTATATTCACACTGATAACCGTTCTTCAATCGGGCGTGGTGGCTTAACCATTATACCTTTCCTTGATATAAATCACAATGGCATCCGTGATAAGGACGAGCCTTTGGCAACCGGGTTGGCAGTCAGGATTAACGGTGGCCGTATTATTCGAACACTTAATGATACATTGATCCGCGTTATTGAACTTGAACCATATGCAAGCTATCTGCTTGAGTTGGATGAAAGCGGACTGGATAACATAGCCTGGCACCTACGTGAAAAGATATTAAGCGTTTACATTGATCCCAACCAGTTCAAAAAACTTGAAATACCTATACTGCCAGTGGGCGAAGTCAATGGTATGATAGCTTTGTATGAGGATCGCGTAAGCAGAGGCCTGGGCCGTATACTTGTGAACTTCTACAAGGCCGATGGCACATTTGTGAAAAAAATCATGTCGGAATCAGATGGTTATCTGACTTATCTCGGCCTGTCGCCGGGCAGTTATTATGCAGAAGTTGATTCAGCGCAATTACAAAAGTTGGGATTACGTGTGGAGCCAAATCGCATTGACTTCAAGATTGAAGCTTTAAGCTATGGCGATATTGTTGACGGACTCGATTTTACCCTGCACCGTATTAGTGAAGAAGGCGCAACCCTGACTGTTCCCGGTCAGGTTGAAGAACAGCAAACTGTAATTTCAGAGCAAGGGGTTGCAATATCAACGGATAAAACTATAGCTGAAGAGATAGAACCACAAATCGTAGAAAATGAAAACCCTGATGGGTTCGATCTGAACAGGGGAGTGTATTACATTCAGGCCGGAGCATTCACAACGGAGCAAGCTGCCAGGGTCTTAAAAATTCAGCTGATGGAATTTATTCCATTCCCTTCAGGAATAGTGATGGAAGATGGTTTGTTCAAATTAAGGTTCGGATATTTCAGAACTCAGGCCGAAGCGCTTGAATGCTTCACAACATTGCAAAATCAAGGGATAAATTCCTTCCAGGGAAGAATAGGCGATTAAACTACCACATTGATAATCCTTCTCGGAACCACAATGATCTTACGTGGTGGGTTTCCACCTAACCATTTCTCTGATTCTTCGGCATTCAACACTGCCTGTTCAATTTCAGGAACCGGCATGTCCAGAGGCAGGTCAAGTTTGAACCGCATTTTCCCGTTGAATGAAACCGGGTATTCAAAGGTGTTTTCAACCAGGTATTTTTCGTTGTGAGCCGGATAAGTTGCATCGCAAACGCTTCCGGCATTGCCAAGTTGATGCCATAACTCCTCGGCAAGGTGTGGCGCATACGGCGAAATAAGAATTGCCAACTCCTGTAAAACTGGGCGTTTGTTGCACTTGATTTCAGCCAATTCGTTTACGCAGATCATAAAACTACTCACTGCTGTATTGAACGAAAAGCGCTCAATATCTTCCCTTACTTTCTTAATGGTACGGTGCAGGATTTTTAATTCCTGTGGGCTTGGCTCCTCATCACTTACCACGAAATTGTTTTCGTGATCGTGATACAAGCGCCAGAGTTTTCGAATGAAACGGAAAACGCCCTCAATACCGTTGGTGTCCCAGGGTTTGGATTGCTCCAGCGGGCCAAGGAACATTTCATACAACCGAAGGGTGTCAGCTCCGTATTTTTCAATCAGTTGATCGGGATTAACAACATTAAATTTGGACTTAGACATTTTTTCAACTTCTGGCTTAAGTAGCACTTTCCCAGTTTCAAAATATGAATCCCATTCATCATTCCAGTCAGACTTGAACTCATCATAGTAATACGGCTTGATAACACTTCTAACTTCATCAGAATTTGGAATCCTATAGTTATCTTTCTCAAATAAAGGATAATGCTTCTTTAATTCTAATAAGGATTGCTCAGATAACACGCCAGTTTTTTCATCAACAAACTCTAATGGAATATGCCTTAAGTGTTCAGTAACAAACATTTGTGGGAAATTAGCTGGGAGTATGAATGTTGTGACATTATTACTTTCTTCAGGAACTTCAAACGGTGGTTGATTCAAAGAGTTACTTGAAACGCCACCAAATAAGTTCTCTTCCGTTTTCTCTGGGCTATAATAAAGTATTCTGGCCATTTGGCTTACTCCCTGTATCATCCCCTGGTTGATCAGTTTTTGAAAAGGCTCATCCTTGCATACAAGGCCGAGGTCAAACAGGAATTTATTCCAAAAACGGGC
This sequence comes from Bacteroidales bacterium, assembly GCA_014860575.1. Classification (NCBI taxonomy): domain Bacteria; kingdom Pseudomonadati; phylum Bacteroidota; class Bacteroidia; order Bacteroidales; species Bacteroidales bacterium. The sequence goes on along the minus strand of JACZJK010000016.1, from coordinate 155,584 downwards.
ATAGATCAAATGACCGGTGGCATGTTCCGCTCCCCCGATATACAGGTTTACATTCTCCCAGTATTCATTGGCTTCTTTCGAGAAATATTCTTCATCGTTCTGCGGGTCCATATAGCGCAGATAATAAGCGCTGGAGCCAGCAAAGCCAGGCATGGTATTGGTTTCAAGTGGCCAACCCTCTTGGGTTTTCCAATTCTTTGCACGGGCCAGCGGCGGATCGCCGGCTTCGGTAGGCAAATAAGCATCAACTTCAGGCAATTCGAGCGGAAGCTCCTCTTCTGGAAGCATGTAAGGCATATCGTCTTTATAATAAACCGGGAAAGGTTCGCCCCAATAACGTTGGCGGCTGAAAATGGCATCGCGCAAACGGTAGTTAATGGTTCCGCGTCCAATGCCCATTTCTTCGATCTTCTCAATTGTTTTACTGATCCCATCCTGAACATCCATTCCGTTGATGAAGCCTGAGTTGATCATCACGCCTTCTTTTGCATCGTAGGATCCCTCCCAGTTTGCTGGGTCAGAAGGTTCCTCACCATGTCCACAAACTACCTGTACAATGGGCAGGTTGAAATGGCGGGCAAAAGCAAAGTCGCGACTGTCGTGACCGGGAACCGCCATGATGGCGCCGGTTCCATAACCCATGAGCACGTAATCGGCAATCCATACGGGAATTTTTTTATTGTTCAGCGGATTGACCGCGTAAGCGCCGGTAAACATCCCGCTCACCTTTTTGACTTCTGTCATGCGCTCACGGTCGCTGCGGTTCTTTGCCCACTTTACATATTCCTCAACAGAAATTGCCTTTTCGGCAGTTGTAATCTTTTCAACCAATGCATGCTCAGGGGCCAAAACCATATAAGTGGCTCCGAAAATGGTATCGGGGCGGGTTGTGAAAACTTCAATTTCAAGCTGTTCACCATTGGTAGCAGTAACTGTAAAACTTAATTCAGCTCCTTCGGAGCGGCCTATCCAGTTTCGCTGGATTTCTTTGATAGATTCCGACCAGTCAATTGTATCAAGTCCTTCAAGCAGTCGCTGGGTATAGGCAGTAATGCGCAATTGCCACTGCCGCATCATTTTGCGCTCAACCGGATGTCCTCCGCGAACCGAAAAACCATTGCTTACCTCATCATTAGCCAAAACGGTTCCCAGTTCGGGACACCAATTTACGAGGGTTTCAGATAAATACGCCAGCCGGTAATTCATCAGCATTTGCTGTTGCTCATTTTCGCTCATTGCATTCCATTCAGCCGCTGTGAAACTTTCAACAGCTGGACCTGCTGCTTCAATACCTGTATTTCCGGTTTCCTTAAAAGCAGCAATCAAGCTATCAATGGATTCGGCTCTATCGGTTTTCTTATTATACCACGACTCAAAAAGTTTTATGAAAGTCCATTGCGTCCATTTATAGTATTTAGGATCACAGGTTCGAACCTCGCGGCTCCAGTCGAATGAAAAGCCTATTCTTTCAAGCTGTTCTTTATAGCGTAGGATATTTTTCTCAGTGGTTACCGCAGGATGCTGCCCGGTTTGGATGGCATATTGCTCGGCAGGCAGTCCGTAGGCATCAAAACCCATAGGATGCAATACATTGAACCCATTCAGCCGTTTGTACCTGGAATAAATATCAGATGCAATATATCCCAGTGGATGCCCAACGTGCAAGCCGGCGCCGGAAGGATATGGAAACATATCAAGCACATAATACTTGGGCCTGTTATGATCAATACCAACTTTGTAGGTATCGTTTGCTTTCCAGTATTGCTGCCACTTGCGTTCTATTTCATTGAAGTTGTAATCCATATTCCGGGGTATGTTTTAGTGTTTATCTATCTGTTGCTTAAATTTGGCAGAGCGCAAAATTAGGAAAATTCAGTGAAGGTTGTGGGGTCCGGGTTCAAGGTTCCAGGTTCAAAGTTCAAGGGAAAGTGGACTTAAGCAATCAGGGATGCCATCCCCTCGTGCCTCGGGGCTTGCATCCCGTCAAGTCCATCACTCCCACACTCCACCACTCCATCACTCCAATACTGCATCACTCTACTAATTAACCACTCACAAATTCACCTTCACCCTGTGAAGCGTTCTTTTTTGTAATTTCGCCCGTCTAATCAGGATTATGGCAAAACAAGATGATAAGCATACACGGCGAAGATTAAAATCGTCGTACATCACTACGATAATCAGCATCAGCCTGGTGCTGTTCATGCTCGGAATGATCGGAATGATTGTGCTGCATGGGCAGCGGCTTTCAATATTGATAAGAGAAAATATCGGGCTTTCGGTAATCCTTAAAAACAATGTTCAGGAAAAAGCCATTGGTAGTTTGCTTAAGCAGCTTGAAAGCGAATCCTATGTTAAACAAACCGAGTACATTCCACGCGAAAAGGCTGCTGAAGAACTGAAAGAAGCGCTTGGCGAAGATTTCATCGCTTTTATTGGTTATAATCCCCTGCTTCCTACCATTGATATAAAACTAAATGCAGACTGGGCCAACATTGACAGCATGATGCACATTGAAAACAGTCTGCTTACCAATGCGGCTGTTGAAGAAGTGCTATACCAGAAATCGCTCGTTCACCTTGTAAATGAAAACATAAGGCGTATCAGCCTGGTTTTGCTTGCATTTAGTTTGTTGTTACTGCTCATAGCCGTCGCTTTGATCAACAATACAATCCGATTGTCAGTGTACTCAAAACGTTTTTTGATCCGCAGCATGCAACTGGTGGGGGCAAACCAGTCGTTTATCCGTAAACCATTTATCGTACAAGGAATATTGCATGGTATTTACAGCGCTCTTATTGCCATTTTGCTACTTGCGGGAGTATTGTATCTTTTACGGCAGGAAATGCCGGAACTATCAGCCATTCAAGATATTGATATGCTTTTGATCCTGATGGGGTCAGTGATAATTCTCGGTGTTCTTATTTCGTTTATTTCAACTTACTTTGCAGTTGGAAAGTATTTGCGTTCCAGTCTCGACGAATTGCATCAATAAGATTTACCATATATCATTTTACCATGACACCAAAACCCGACACCTCCAGATCCAATCCAAAGTCTTCAAACGTATCCGAACTCGTTTTTGACAGGTCAAACTATTTTCTTGTGATACTTGCCTTGCTTTTTATCATGCTGGGATTCATCATGATGTCCGGAGGTGGTTCAGAAGATCCTAATGTTTTTGACCGCTCTATTTTCAGTTTCCGCCGCATCACACTTGCACCTATTTTAGTGCTTGCCGGGTATGTCATCGGCGTTTATGCGATAATGAAAAAGCCAGTATCTGACAAACAAGCAGACTAAATGACCTGGTTAGAAGCGCTCATCCTTGGATTACTTCAAGGGCTTACTGAATTTCTTCCCGTTAGCAGCAGCGGTCATATCGAACTCGGAAAAGCCATTCTCGGCACTGAATTTTCTGATAATCTGATGTTTTCGGTAGTTGTTCATACAGCTACAATGTTTAGCATTCTGGTGGTGTTCAGAAAAGATATCTGGCATCTGATAACCCAAACTTTACGTTTTGAATGGAACCCCGAAACACGATACGTCACGCTGATTATAATTTCTATGATCCCAACCGGGATTGTCGGCTTACTTTTTGAATCGCAGATTGAACAGTTTTTTGATGGTAACATTATGCTGGTAGGTTTTATGTTACTGCTTACAGCCTCCATTTTATTTTTAACACGGTTCGTAAAAACAAATACCAAAGAAGTGGGATACTTTCATGCGCTGATCATTGGCATAGCCCAGACCATAGCCATTTTACCTGGGATTTCCAGATCGGGTGCAACCATTAGCACCGCCTTATTGCTGGGCGTCGAACGAAGCGCCGCCACCCAGTTCTCATTTCTTATGGTTTTGCCACCAATTGCAGGGGCCACGTTGATGAAAGCCAGAGATTTGTTTACCGAACCTTTTTCAGTTGACAATGAACTTTTACCACTCGGTGTCGGTTTTATCGCCGCTTTTGTTTCAGGGATTATTGCCTGTGGCTGGATGCTGGCGCTGGTTCGCAAAGGCAATATTGCTTACTTCTCTATTTATTGCCTTGTTATTGGTCTGCTTGCAATCGCTTTTTCAATATTCTGAGCCTTTATCGGGCCGCATTCTTAACTCTTGCTGATGCACAAATTAAAATCATTCGACTTTTTAGCCGGCGAAACTATTCCGGTAAACAAACCCTATCGCTGGACTTCTTTTGATGTCGTGAATAAGGTGCGTTACGCGGTAAAAAAGCACATGGGCATTCCCAAACTTCGCATCGGACATGCAGGAACGCTTGATCCGCTGGCCACCGGGTTGCTCATACTGTGCAGTGGTAAACACACAAAACAGATTGAAAGCATGCAGGAACTGGAAAAAGAATATTCAGGCATCTTTCAACTTGGCGCTACCACACCTTCATTTGATCTGGAAACTGAGATTGATCAAACATACCCTTTTGACCACATCAGTTTAGAAGATATCCAAAAAGCGGTCTGTAATTTAACAGGAGAAATTGACCAGGTTCCACCAGTATTTTCGGCAATAAAAATCGGAGGACGAAGGGCTTTTGATTTTGCACGCAACAAGGAAGAACTTGAGCTGAAATCCCGCAAAGTAACGGTCCGTGCATTTACAATCTCTTCTTACGAACCGCCTGATGTTGGGTTCAGCATCGTTTGCAGCAAAGGAACTTATATAAGATCAATCGCCCGTGATTTAGGCATTATGCTTAACAGCGGTGCTTACCTCAAATCCTTGCACCGCGATAGGATTGGCCACTTTGAATCAATTAGTGCCTTTGAAGTTGATGACCTTTTGAACAGTATAATGGAAATAGGAAAAATGCCAGGCGAACTGTAGGAATTTACGTGCATTTTTAAAATCGTTTCTGATTATCCTGCCTTGTCTGTTATTCAGGATCATAGCCTGGTAATGTCAGTACAGCTAGTATGGCAAAAATCATGAAATTAAAAAAGATTCATGAGTAATTTACTTTAGGACTTGATTTTCAGAGGCAAAAGCCATATCTTTGCACCCGTTTTCCAAGATCGGTATTGATTATTAGAACTGTATGAAGTTATCACAATTCAGGTTTCACTTGCCTAATGACCTGATCGCACAACACCCAGCGCGTAACCGCGATGAAGCAAAGCTCATGGTGCTCAATAGAAAGGGCCAGACCATTGAGCATAAACACTTTACTGACATCCTCGAATATTTCGGCGATGGTGATGTGATGATCCTCAATAATACTAAGGTTTTTCCAGCTTTGCTTACCGGCGAAAAGGAAAAAACCGGCGCAAAAATCACTGTTTTTTTATTACGCGAACTCAATGCCGAAACACGCCTTTGGGACGTTTTGGTTGATCCTGCCCGTAAAATCCGTATTGGCAACAAATTGTATTTCGGCGACGACGACTCGTTGGTAGCTGAAGTAATTGACAACACAACCTCTCGCGGTCGGACCATTCGCTTTCTGTACGATGGATCGTACGATGAGTTCAAACGGAATATTGAAGCTATCGGAAGGCCGCCCCTGCCGGAAGAAATTCAGCGTATGCGTGATATTGAACCGGAAGACAAAGAAAGGTATCAGACCATCTTCGCCAAAAATATCGGCGCTGTTGCAGCTCCTGCTGCCGGACTCCACTTCAGCCGGGAACTTATGAAAAGGCTGGAGCTCAAAGGCGTATCGTTTGCCGAAGTAACTTTACATGCTGGTATTGGCAACTTCAGGGGAATTGAAGTTGAAGACCTCACCAAGCACAAAACCGATTCGGAAGAGATGCTTATTGAGGACCTGGCCGTTTCAATCGTAAACAAAAGCAAACTAAACAAGAAAAAGGTTTGTGCTGTTGGAACCACATCTATGAAAGCCATAGAATCTTCAGTTACTATATCGGGCTTGTTAAAACCTTATAAAGGCTGGACCAACAAGTTTATTTTTCCGCCTTACGATTTCAGTATTGCCAGCAGCATGATAAGTAATTTCCATTTACCTCAATCGCCCATGATGATGATGGTGTGCGCATTTGCAGGCTATGACTTCCTTATGGAAGCCTATAAAGTTGCTGTTGAGAAGAAATACAAATTCTTTTCTTACGGTGATGCCATGTTAATTATCTGACATGACTTTCGGCAAGCAGTGCCTGGCACATTTTATTACTCAGCATTAAGTGCAAGAGCTTTGAAAAAATCCGTGATCATAGTTGCTGCCGGAACCGGTAAGCGCTTTAGTAACAAGCTCCCGAAACAGTTTGAACTTTTGTGCGGCAGGCCCATGCTGATGCACCCCATTGAAGCTTTTTACGAAGCCGAACCCGGTATCAGCATTGTTGTTGTGATCCCAAAGGATTATATGAACCCGTGGAGTGAGCTCTGCTTACAATACAATTTCATAATTCCACATAAAGTTGTTGAAGGCGGGCCTGAGCGCTTTCATTCCGTTAAAAATGGTCTTGGCCTTATAGATGATGATAGTTTGGTGGCTATTCATGACGGAGCAAGACCATTGGTAAGTTCCGAATTAATAACGAATACTTTCCGATCGGCAGAGAAATCGGGTGCTGTGGTTCCCGTGGTAGGCATAAGTGACTCGGTTCGCATGGTTAACGGCCCGGCTCACAAATCAGTTGAGCGAAATACGCTAAGGTTGGTTCAAACACCACAGGTTTTCAAATGTTCCATAATTAAAGCAGCTTATCTGCATCAATACCAGGTTCATTTCACTGATGATGCAACAGTGGTAGAAGCAGCAGGTGAAAAAGTAACACTGATTGAAGGAAGTGCTGGGAATATTAAAGTAACTAACCCGCAGGACTTAACTATTGCCGAGGCTTTGCTGAATGCAAAAATCAAGGACTTATGATTGTTAGTCGCCGCGATCCCAAAAACAACATTCGCCTTGCAAAAAAAGAAGGCTGGTTCTCCCTGGCAGCCAACCTTGGGCTATTTCTGATCAAATATTGGGCGGGAATTGTAAGCGGATCAGTAGCGCTCATTGCCGATGCATGGCATACGCTCAGCGACTCACTTACTTCTGTGATCCTATTGGTGGGGATCAGGATTTCTGCAAGGCCTGCCGATCATGAACACCCTTTCGGTCATGGGCGAGCCGAATGGATTGCAGCACTTATAATCGGAACCTTGCTTGCAGTTGTTGGTTTGAACTTCCTGATTGACTCGATCGGGAAGCTTCGGGATCATGAAGGAGCTCAATATGGCACAATTGCTTTGGTAGCAACGGTGCTGTCGGTGGTTATAAAGGAGGCACTGGCCCAATATGCATTTTGGATTTACAGGAAAACCGGCGCTAAATCCGTAAAAGCTGACGGCTGGCACCATCGTAGCGATTCGGTATCTTCGTTGCTGATCCTGGTAGGTATTATTTTCGGATCACGTTTCTGGTGGATGGATGGCGCTCTTGGAATATTAGTTTCAATAGCTTTATTTTATGCTGCGTATGATATAATTAAAGACTCAACACAGAGCATTCTTGGTGAAAAGCCAAGCAAGCAACTTGTTGATTTACTGAGAGAAATTCCTATAAAAGTAATTGGCCGTGATGTTGAGCTTCATCACGTTCACACGCATAATTATGGAGATCACACCGAGCTTACCTGCCATATCAAGCTGCCACACGATATGACCCTTCACAACGCGCACGATATTGCTTCAAAAATTGAGATCGCCATACTCGAAGAAACCGGAATAACGGCTACCATACACATGGAGCCTAACAGCACAGCCGGATTAAGCAGGAATCAATCTTAAAGTGAATGTTCAGGAATTTTTTAGCGGTGACTCCGTCCTTTCCAACGGTATCCTGAAAATAAGGACATAAACACAACCAGGGTAATATAAACCACATACACTGCCTGAAAGGGAATAAACCAAAATAGTAATTTGCGGCGATCAAATAAATCGCATCCCCTGTAAAGCAATAAAAAATCACTTGCAATTTTAAGACCCCAGCCTGTCAGAACCGGGTAGAGTAGACCACTATAAAATGGCAATGATATTACTCCTCCCGACAAAAGCATGGAGTTAAGGAAAACAACCAATGCTACGACGGCTGTAAAACTGTCCGGATAAGCCCTTGTTTTTGAACCCCAGCGGATGCGTTGCATCAGGAATTCATGCAGGTTTGCTGGTGCCGGTGTTTTTACTATCGCTTTTACTGATTTCAGGAAGTGAATGGCATTTGCGCCATACTTTTTTCGGATACCATGCATCAGGAACATATCATCGCCTGATGCCATATTGCTGTTGGCCTCAAATGCATTGAGTTCAAGAAAAACATTCCGACGAAAGGCCTGGTTCGCACCGTTGCACATTAATGGTTTTCGCAATCCCAGTGCGCCTGCTCCGGCGGTAACAAGACTAATGAATTCCAGTTCCATGAAATTGCCAATAATGCTCCCCTGGGGTATAAAGGCAACCGGGGCGCTGATCATTACCGGTTTGTGCTGCTCAAAATATGCCACTATGCAGGTAAGCCAGTCTGTTGAGAACCGGCAATCGGCATCGGTAGTGATGATGAGTTCGCCATGGGCCTGCCCCACACCAAAAGAAACTGCAGCCTTTTTTCCACTGGCGTGCTGAGGTAAATTGGCCAGACTGAATAATTTAACATTGCTATGTTTAAGCACAATTTCGTTCACTTCAGAATACGTAGCATCAATTGAATGATCGTCAACCACTATGATTTCAAAATTAGAAAGCTGAAAATCCTGTTTGAGTAAATCATTCAGGCATGTTGCAATGTTTTTTTCTTCGTTTCGAACCGCAATGATGATGCTGGCAAAAGTTGTTGATGGCGCAGCGATATTTCTCTCACAACTGAAATCAGGAACTCTTCGCCAACCCAACGCAAGACTTAAAATCAGGATTGCATAAAGAATCGCAATTGTTACGAAAATTGTGCTTACGACAATCATGATCCTGATTGATTATTTTTGGATCGGATGAACCTGAGGTTGAACACAAAAACAGCCCCGGTGATGGCCGGGATCGCAAGATTGATAAGCCACAACAAGGTGGAAGCAACAACAATTCCAAGCGATGAAGGATCGTAAATTCCAGCGCTTTCATTCAAAAATAAACTAATCAGGTAAAGCGATACACTTCCGCGTATTCCTAATTCAGAAAGCGCAACTGATGGAATTAAAGTCATGACAAGAAAAATTACCGGGATTACGATGAGGTAATGCATGAAGGGTAATTTCATTTCGAACGCCAGCAGCAAAAGGATAAACTGCGTTGTAAACACACAATACCTGAGGATGCTGAGTAAAAGCACATAGGAAAGATCAGCGCTGCTATAACTCTCAAATACACCGGCGTATTTGTTTATTTTCTCAGTCTTAGCCGGAAAAAGCTTTCTGGCAAACTGCGACAGTATCGAAAAATGAAGGTATAAAACAACAAGTAAGGTCAATATTATCAGCGTTGTTATCACAATGCCAATAAAAATCAAATGGTTCGGAAAAATAAATGCATCCATAATGCGTGGCAGAAAAAGCAACACTCCGAATGAACCGATAAGGATTGTTGCCATTAATTGCCCCATGCTACCGATAAAGGTGATCAGAATGCCTTTCACCGGATGTAGCGATTTAAGAATGAACACCCTACCGAAATATTCACCAACCCTGTTAGGTGTGAACACGCTGACGGTAATGCCGGAAAATACAGCCTTGAAGGAATTCATAAAGGAGACAGTTTCAAATTTACTGATCAGGAACTTCCATTTCCAGGCCTCAACGCCAAGGTTTACAAACATTAGCAGGAATACCGAACCCAGGTAAATCAAGAAAGTGCTGTCATGGAATTTTGCAGTTAAACCGGTCACCAGCTCTGTTATTTCCATTTTCTGAACCACTTGCCTGTAAATAAACCCATAAGCTACCAGGATGATACCGATTTGCAGCAGGAAGTTTAACGATTTGCGTACTTTTGCCTTCATTAAAAACGCTTCAGGTTTTGGAAAAAGATCGTGTTATACTAGGTATTGACCCGGGCACCAATATCATGGGTTATGGAATTGTCAGGTGCAAAGGTAAGAACCTGGAGCTTATTTCATTTGGATCGAAAGGATTTGGCAGGAAAGATTCGCATCTGCTGAAATTAAATTCAATTTTTCAAACTACGCTTGAGCTTATTGACCAGTATCTCCCGGATGAAATGGCCATTGAAGCGCCTTTCTTCGGGAAAAACATTCAGTCCATGCTTAAACTTGGCCGTGCACAGGGTGTAGCCATGGCGGCTGCTTTATATCGGCGTGTTGAAGTATATGAGTATTCTCCGCGCCGCATCAAACAATCCATCACAGGTAACGGCAATGCCTCAAAGGAACAGGTGGCGGCAATACTGGCCGGAATGTTATCGGTTCCAATTCCTGAAAACCTGGATGCCAGCGACGGACTGGCTGCAGCAGTTTGCCATTCGTATCAAAATAATCCAGTAAGCGAAACCAACCACAAACACAGTAGTTGGAAAGCCTTTATACAGGACAACCCGAAAAGGATTTTATAGACGATTTTGGTGTTTTTTTATTACCAATATTAACAGGCTGTCTTAGAAGGTCAAATCTTGTCATCCTGAACGAAGTGAAGGAACTCTATTTGATTGTACATTAGATTCTTCGCTGCGCTCAGAATGACAAAAAACACCAAACTCAGTGGTTTTGAGACATCCTCATCCTCCACAGCTGGACAAAATATTGTTTGATTTAGACGCAAATCACATCAGCTTCTGATATGCCTTCCACCAGCGATCGGGTATGTCGTTTTCGGTAGCAGTATTATAGTCTTTGAACGAACATGGTATAAGGTTGTGCCGGCGGTATTCATTTTTGATATTGAGTTTCGCACCGATCTCCATCCACCAGCGGTCGGTTTTTTTGCTGCGGTAAAACACAATTCCTTCTTCGGTTGAGTTCACCGGAACGTAATATTTGATGAAGTCGTCCATGTTCACAGCAGGATCTTCATTTTTACGGTTATAAAAACCCTCAAGAAAATACCAGATCATTTGAGCGATAAGATTTGCCGTAAATCCCCGCTGATCGAATTTCGGATTGTACTCAAAAAAACCAATGGCTGTAAGTTTTTCCGAAAGCCCTGCATAACGGGCAATCTGGCAAGCTTCATCGCCAAAAAACCCATTGGGGCCTGCGGTAGCATGACCAGGGGCATCACCAGCACGGATAGCTCCAATATCAAAAGTAAGGAGATCGGTATTGCGGATAAACGGCTCTACTTCATGCAGGTCGGATCGCACGACCCCCAGGCGGCTCACATCAAAAAACATATTCTCCATTAATTTGATGGCTGCCTGATCAACATGATAGGATTGATACCCGATATTGCTGTAGTTGAAAAGATAGTTGGGTTGCTGAACGATAATTTTCCGGAGGTAACTTTCAGAAGTCATCGAATTCTCCTCGGTTCCAAGGTCAAATTGATTATCAACCGCAACAATGTTAATGATGCGCTTGAGTTTTTCATAAGCCTTATAGCAACCGTAAGTCAGATCCTGGCTGCCGCCGATGATGATGGGCGTTATTTTCTTTTCAAGCAGTTCAACGAGTACTTCCGTAAGAGCCGCGTAAGTGTCTTCAACAGTATGGCCCTGCCTGATATTTCCGAGGTCGGCAATTTCAAGTTTGAATGGCCCTTCATGCAAATTATAGAGGCATTGCCTGACAAAATCAGGTCCACCGGAACCGGCAGCATTATTAACGGCATAGCGGCTTTCTTCAACACCGATGATGGCAACCTGGCAAGATGAAATGTCAGGAAATTGTTTGCCGGCAATGTGTTGTGTAATCTGAGTCGCCAGCAACGATTCGGTTTTCAGAGAAGAAGAGTCGTCCGGTAAATCAACGGGCTGTAAAAAGAAACTGTTTTCCATTGGGAGCAGGGATTGTGCAGGCAAATATGCGAATAAAACAATTGCCAGGCTTCCGGAGATTGCATTATTTGCTCAAACGCGGCAAAATCCGAAATCGTAAATCTGAAATCTGAAATAATCTCCAGTTAAGTTCGAATTTGTAAGTACCTAATCTGACTTACTTTTTCCTGCCCCGCCCTTTTGATGGCTTTTTCGGGCCTTCTTTTTCAATTATTTCAAGGCATTGCTCAAGCGAAAGGGAAGCCGGATCCATCTTTTTAGGAATCTTATAATTCTCTTTTCCCTTAGCTATATATGGCCCGTAGCGCCCGTTGAGCACTTTGATGTCTGCGTTCTCTTTAAATTCTTTGATCAGTTTTTCTCTTTCAGCTTTCCTTTTTTCCTCAATGATTTCAATCGCCCTCTCTTCCTCAACCGTATACGGGTTGTCGGTTTTTTTTAAAGAGAAAAAAAGTGAACCATGTTTTACATACGGCCCGAACCGACCAATCCCAATGCTCAATTCCTTATCCTCGTACGAACCAATGATGCGTGGAAACTTAAACAGCTCAAGTGCGTCTTCAAGTGTAATGGTTTCCATGCCTTGTCCTTTTCTAAGGCCTGCAAACTGTGGTTTTTCATTGCTGTCCGATTCTCCTGACTGCACAATGGCACCATACCTGCCAAGCTTCACATAAATATTCTTTCCTGTTTTCGGATCCTGGCCAAGTAATTTTTCTCCCTTCACTTTTTCAGAAGTTGTTAGCACCTCCTCCACCTGTTTATGAAAAGGATGATAAAAGTCTTTGATAACATCATTCCATATTTTATTGCCTAAGGCAATCTCATCAAATTCTTTTTCAACATTGGCGGTAAAATTATAGTCGAGGATATTGATGAAATTCTGAACCAGAAACTGGTTTACGAGCATCCCGATATCTGTTGGGAACAATTTGTTCTTTTCAAATCCAACATTTTCGGCTTTGTTGGTTTGTGTAATCTTACCCTTCTTTAATAAAAGTTGTACAAATTCCCGTTGCTGACCCGGCCGGTCTTCCTTAACTACGTATTCTCTTTTCTGAATTGTTGAGATGGTAGGCGCATAGGTAGAAGGGCGTCCGATTCCAAGTTCCTCAAGTTTTTTAACCAGGCTGGCTTCAGTATATCGTGGCGGATGCTGTGTGAACCGCTGCGTGGCGCTCATTTCCTTCAAATCCAGCGGATCGCCAATCTTCATAAGAGGTAAAACATCGCTCTTGCCTTCAGTGTTATCATCATCGGTTGATTCCATGTAAACTTTGAGGAACCCATCAAATTTGATTACCTCACCTTTAGCAACAAGTACTTCGGGTGTTGTGGAAATTTTGACGTCAACATTGGTTTTTTCGAGTATAGCATCGCTCATTTGTGAAGCGATGGTTCTTTTCCAGATCAGTTCGTACAGCCTTTGTTGTGAAGCGTCGCCTTCAATTTCCCTGTCGCTGAGAAACGTTGGCCTGATGGCTTCGTGGGCTTCCTGCGCTCCCTTGGTTTTGGTAGCGTATTTTCTGATTTTAACGTAATTGCCTCCAAAAAGATTTTCTATTTCCTGTTTTGCCAAACCCAGGGCTGTATCAGAAAGATTTACCGAATCGGTTCGCATGTAAGTGATTTTTCCGGCTTCATAGAGCTGTTGGGCCACCAACATGGTTTTAGCTACTGAGAAACCAAGTTTGCGGCTTGCTTCCTGTTGTAAAGTAGATGTGGTAAAAGGAGGGGCCGGTGATTTTTTAGCAGGTTTGGTTTCGATATCCGCAACGGAAAAACTGGCGGGAATGCATTTCTCAAGAAACGTCTTTGCATCAGTTTCAAGTTTCAACCGCTCGGGCAGTTCAGCGCTGAACTGATAAATGCCATCATCGTTTTTAACTTCAAACAAAGCGACAACCCTATAAAAGTGAGTTGTTTTAAAAGCTTTGATTTCTTCTTCGCGTTCAACAATCAGCCTTACAGCTACGGACTGTACCCGACCAGCAGATAAGGAAGGCTTCACTTTTTTCCAGAGAATCGGGGAAATTTCATACCCAACCAAACGATCGAGCACACGGCGGGCTTGCTGGGCATCAACCAGTTGTTTATTGATTGCGCGCGGGTTCGCAACCGCTTTCAGGATTGCATTTTTTGTGATCTCATGAAAAACAATGCGCCTGGTTTTTGACTCTTCAAGATTGAGGGAGTCAGCAAGATGCCATGAAATAGCTTCCCCTTCCCTGTCCTCATCAGTGGCAAGCCAAACCAATTCAGCTTCGCCGGCAAGTTTTTTCAGTTCCGCAACAATCTTCTTTTTATCAGGCGATATTTCGTAATTCGGAGCGAAGTTCTTTTCGATATCTATGCCTAACTGGGTTTTAGAGAGATCCCTCACATGACCAAATGACGACTTTACCTGAAAATCCTTGCCGAGAAATTTTTCAATGGTTTTTGCTTTCGCGGGTGATTCAACAATTACAAGGTTTTTTATCATGCTTTTTAGCTCCTGAATTATTGGTTGTTATTTTTTCAAAAACGGCTGCAAAGTAACGCATTTAAGTTAAGTTGTGCCAAATCAACTTTTTAATTTCAAAACAATTATTCACACTCAATGTTGTTATAGTACTAATTTTGCAGGGGTTTTGAACGCATTGTTCTTTTATGAACTCCCGCTATACCATATCATTAATAAACGACAGTTTGAGTAAAAAACTATATATTGAAACTTTTGGCTGCCAGATGAATTTCTCTGACAGCGAAATTGTGAACTCCATTTTAGTTGATCACCGCTATGAACCAACCCAGAATTTGGAAGATGCTGATGTTGTTTTTGTGAACACCTGTTCTATCCGTGAAAATGCAGAGAAAAGGGTCTTGCAACGTTTGCAGCAGTTCCGGCATTTAAAAAAGGAAAAACCGGAAATGGTGATTGGTGTGCTTGGCTGCATGGCCGAGCGCATGAAAGAGTCCTTGCTTGAAAAAGCCGCCTATGTTGACCTGATTGCAGGACCCGATGCCTATCGCGACCTCCCGCGACTGATCAAAGTTGCCGGGAGCGGGCAGAAAGCTATCAACGTGATACTTTCAGCCGACGAAACCTATGCTAATATCAACCCCGTCAGGTTAGACAGCAATCATGTTTCGGCGTTCATTTCCATCATGCGTGGATGCGAAAACCATTGCGCCTATTGTGTGGTGCCTTCGGTTAGGGGCGTTGAGCGAAGCAGGAATCCTGAAACTATCATCGCTGAATGCCATGATATATTTAATAATGGCTATCGCGAAGTAACACTGCTGGGCCAAAACGTAAATTCGTATGCATGGGAAAGTGACGCTGGCCATGTGAGCTTTCCGATGCTGCTTGAAAAAGTGGCAGCGGTGAACCCCTTGCTTCGGGTGCGGTTCGCAACATCTCATCCAAAAGATTTATCCGATGTATTGATTGCAATCATGGTTCGCAATGAAAATATATGCCGCTCCATTCACCTTCCGGTTCAATCAGGAAGCTCGCGCATTCTTAAACTTATGAACCGCCGTTACGACCGCGAATGGTATATGGATCGCGTAAAAGCCATCAGGCAAAACCTGCCTGAATGCAGCATTACCACCGATATTATTACCGGTTTTTGTAGCGAAACCGAAGATGAGCATCAGGAAACCCTTTCGCTGATGCAATGGGTTGGATACGATTATGCCTATATGTTTAAATACTCTGAACGCCCTGGTACAATAGCAGCAAAAAAACTGCCCGATGATGTTCCCGAACCTGTAAAAAGTCGTCGCCTCAGCGAAATTATTGAGCTGCAGCAGCAGTTATCACACCAGAGTAATCTTAGGGATGTTGGGCAAACTTTTACCGTCCTCGTTGAGGGTACTTCAAAACGCTCAAACAAACAATTCATGGGGCGCAACAGCCAGAACAAAGTGGTGGTGTTTACCGGCGCTGAGAGCAAACCCGGAACCTATGTAAAAGTGCTGATTACCAAATGCACACCGGCAACACTCATTGGTGAGATGAAAAATTAACACCGTCATTTTGGTTCATTGTATCATAATGTTAAGCTTAATCACTTCGGGTATCTTAGATTTCCGCTGAAAATATTACTTTTGCAAGCCAAATTTGACTCAAAACAAACAATGAAACATACCATTCCCTCCCTGAAAGCAAATTTCCGGTTGCTGACCCTGTCAATAATTGTTCTTGCGCTCCTGGGTTCTTGTGTTCCGCAAAAAAAACTGAAATACCTTGTTGACGAAGAACCAAAGATACACTATGACAATGATTTCAAGAAAGACTATCTGATCCAGCCCGGCGACAATTTGTACATCAGGGTGCTGGGACTCGACAACCAAACGGCAGACCTTTTCAGCATTCAACCGGGTGGGGTTTACAGTCAGTATCTGAACAATGAGCTGAGTGTTTATCTAAGCAGTTATAGTGTGAACCCTCAGGGTTTCATTGAATTTCCCGTAATTGGCAATGTGTTGGTGAAGGACAAAACGCTTGATGAAATTAAAGCACAGGTGCAGGAAGCAATCAATGAATACATGCGTGATGCTACGGTGATCGTAAAACTTGTTAATTTCCGCATTGCTGTGCTTGGCGAAGTGATACGCCCGGGCCAGTTTCCTGTTTTTCAAACCCGCTTGAGTATTTTCGAAGCCCTGGCAATGGCGGGAGATATGAGTACCTGGGGCGACCGGAAAAATGTACAGTTGGTTCGCAGGACGGCTACCGGATCGGAAGTCCATTCGCTGGACCTATCATCAAGAAGAATCCTTGAATCAGAGTATTACTACCTGATGCCAGACGATGTGATTTATGTTTCCGCAATGAAATCAAAAACATTTGCCTTTACCACATTCCCATATGCTATTTTGCTTTCAACCGTCACAACAACATTGTTGATTTTAAACTTCTTTAAATAAATAAGACCGCATCGTGGATCCAATCAGAGATAACTCCCAGCAACAAGTAGAAGAAAGCATTGATTTCAAAACGCTGTTTTTCAAACTTTACAGCTATTGGTACTTTTTTTTGATAACTATTTTTATCTCCCTGCTTATAGCATTTCTGTTCAATAAATACACCCTTCCGGTTTATAAGGTTAAAACCACCGTCCTCATCAAGGACGACAAATCGAGAATGGACCCCCAGGCATTGCTGGGCATTTCATTGATGAGCAGTACGCAAAACATCCAGAATGAAATAGGGATTCTCAAATCTTACTGGCTTTCAAACCGGGCTATAAAGGAGCTGGATCTTAAAGTTTCGTATTATCTCGAGGAAAACTTCATCATCAGGGAATTATATAATGAAAGCCCTTTTGTTGTGATCCCTGACATTGCGAATATTCAGCCTGCGAACCTGAAATTCATGGTGAGCGTTTTATCCAACAATGAGTTTAAAATTGAGGCCGAAGGTGAGAACCTCGACCTTTATGATTTCACCACTTTCAAGGCTACAGAAAAGGGCGCTGACAAAATTAACCTGTCAGGGGTTTATAGTTTCGGCCAGACAATTGAAGGGCAGTATTTTAATTTTAAGATGCTGCTGAATGAAGACTTCCTGGACGAAGACATCCGCAACAAAAAGTTTATTTTCATTTTCAACAATCTTGATGCACTTACCAAGGACTTTAGCGCTAATATCGAAATTGAACCCATCAACCGTGAAGCCAGCATCCTTGAGGTTTCCTTTAAGGGCAACAACATTAATAAATCCGTAGATTTCATCAATACACTTATTGATGTTTATCTCGACAGGTCGCTGGACAAGAAAAACCTGGTTGCTACCAATACCATTGATTTTATTGACGCCCAACTGGGTGATATTACCGATTCGTTGAACATGGCCGAAGCAAGATTACAGGATTTCAAAATTGCTTCAGAAGTCATGAACCTCGATTTCCAGGCTCAACAGGTTTTTGACCAGATGAAACAGTTTGAAACGGACAAGGCTGCACTCGTGGTTCAATCAAAATACTATAACCATCTCCGCAGATATATACAGGAATCGCGTGATGATATTGACGAAATCATTGTGCCTTCCTCAATGGGAATTGATGACCCGATGATTACACAATTGATCGCTGAGTTGCTAAAATTGCATTCTGAAAAATCGGATCTACTTATCCGGACAACGCCCAAAAACCCATTGGTTATAGCCATGGACAGCAGGATTGGTAATGTGAAGAATAATTTGCTCGAAAATGTTGAAAGTATTATCAGGGCTTCAGAAATAGCGATTGCAGAAAAAAACAAGCAGATAAATCTGCTTACGCAAAGAATCAGCACCCTGCCTGCAACCCAACGTCAGCTTTTTGGTATTGAAAGAAAATTCAGGTTCAACGACGCAATTTATACCTACCTGATGCAAAAGAGGTCAGAAGCTGCCATTACCAAAGCCTCCAATTTCCCTGACAATGAGGTGATTGATATCGCACGCCCAGGCTCTTTCGAATCAGTCTTCCCAAAAAAAACCCTGAATTTTACTATCGCGTTGCTGCTGGGACTGGTTCTTCCGGTTGGCTATATCATGGGTAAGGATTACTTTAATGATAAGGTTATTGAACGCAAAGATGTTGAAAGCATTACGAACATACCTATTATCGGCCATATAATTAACAGCCGCTACGACAGCAATATCATTGTGGCACAATCACCAAAATCTTCAATTGCAGAGGCCTTCCGATCCATCAGGACCAATATCCAGTTTTTCTCAAAAGGAAAGGATAGTTTGGTTGTTTTGCTTACCTCTACTATGCCAAGCGAAGGAAAAACATTTACCTCAACCAACCTGGCCACGGTTTATTCCATGTATGGTAAAAAAGTATTGTTAATCGGTTTCGACTTACGTAAACCAAAGATTTATCAGGATTTCGGATTGTCAAACGAAAATGGGCTCAGCAAATATTTGATTGGCAAAAACACCTTGCAGGAGATCATACAACAATCGCCACTTGAGAACCTTGATATTATCATGGCCGGGCCTATACCCCCGAACCCTTCGGAATTAATCGCTTCAGATAGAACAGGGGTAATGTTCAGTGAACTTCGCAAGTTGTATGATTATATAATAGTGGATACACCCCCGGTAGGCCTCGTAACCGATGCTTTCCTGCTCATGCAGCATGCCGATGTTAAAATCTTTGTAGCCCGTCAGAACTATACAATTAAAAAGGTTTTTGCCGCCATTATGAAAGATGTTGAATTCAGGGGCATTCCCAATACTACCATCCTTATCAACGACGTGAAGCTTACTAAAAATTCGTATGGGTATGGCTACGGTTATGGGTATGGCTATGGTTACGGTTATGGCTACGGTTACGGATATGGCTATGGTTATGGCTACGGTTACTATTCCGATGACGCCAACGACAACAAGGAATCTGCATGGAAGCGCCTTTTCAAAAAACCGTCAGCGCCTACTCCGAATACCGACACCAATAATCCGAACACTAAGGCCTAAGCCTTTTATACTGCTTCATATTCCCTGGGTTTCATATAAATCCTTTCATTTGTCTGCCGTTGCGAACCATTGGCTGATTGCTATTTCGGGGAAAAGCGTTACTTTTGTCAACGTTAAGTAATTGCTCACCAAAACTTTTAAACAATGAAGAAACACCATCTGACCGTTGTCTTGCTGGGATTATTCCTGCTAATCGGAGCGGCCAGGACCGTTCAGGCCTGTACCAATTTCCTGATTACCAAAGGCGCTTCAACTGACGGTTCCACCATGATAAGTTATTCGGCAGACTCGCATGTGCTGTATGGCGAACTCTACCACTGGAAAGCTGCAACATGGCCCGAAGGTTCAATGCTCGATATTTATGAATGGGATACCGGAAAATATCTTGGACAAATTAAACAGGCAAGCCAAACGTATAATGTTGTCGGAAACATCAACGAGCACCAGGTAGCCATCGCCGAGACAACTTATGGCGGCCGGTCTGAACTTGAATCCCAGGCAGGTGCAATCATGGATTACGGCAGCCTCATTTATGTGGCCCTGCAACGGGCCAAAACTGCCCGCGAAGCCATTAAGATTATGGCTGAACTGGTTGATGAATATGGGTATTACAGTTCAGGCGAATCATTTTCGGTTTCTGACCCGAATGAAGTCTGGATTTTTGAAATGATAGGCAAAGGCGAAGGCGAAAAAGGAGCTGTTTGGGTGGCCATGCGCATCCCCGACGGTTATATTTCAGGGCATGCTAACCAGGCCAGGATCACAACTTTTCCGCTGGCTAACAAGAAAACTTCCATCAACTCAAAGCAATTTGATAAAATTTACGAACCAGCCGTTGAAGTAATTTATTCGCACGATGTGATAAGCTTTGCGCGTGCAAAAGGCTTTTTTGAAGGCAAGGACCAGGACTTTAGTTTTTCTGATATCTATGCACCGGTTGAATTTGGCGGTGCACGTTTCTGTGAAGCACGTGTATGGACAGTATTTCGTAAGGTTCATGACGATATGGACCAATACCTCGATTACGCCATGGGTCACAATCTTGAAAACCGCATGCCACTTTGGATCAAGCCAAACCGGAAAGTTTCGGTTCAGGATATGATGGAATTTATGCGCGATGCCTACGAAGGCACAGCGCTTGATATGACCAAAGACATGGGTGCCGGAGCTCACGGAAAACCTTATCGCTGGCGTCCGCTCACCTGGAAAGTTGATGATGTTGCCTATTGCAACGAACGCGCTGTGGCTACCCAACAGAGTGGTTTTGTGTTTGTGACCCAATCCCGTTCATGGCTGCCCAATTCCATTGGTGGCATTATCTGGTTTGGCGTTGATGACGCCAAAAGCACTGTTTTTACACCCATGTATTGCTCAATCACAGAAACCCCTGCATCCTTTGCCGAAGGTAACGGTGCAATGATGGAGTGGTCGGACAATGCTGCATTCTGGATATTCAACAAAGTAGCCCATCTCGCTTATATGCGTTATGATTCAGTGATTGTTGATATACAAAAGGTTCAAAAAGAACTTGAAAATAAGTTTATTGTTTATACTCCTGCCATTGATAAAGCAGCCGAAGAATTGTATGCTGCCGATAAAAACCTTGCCGTTCAATTCCTTACTGAATACTCGGTAAAACAGGGAGATTATACGTTTGAGCGCTGGAGCCTGCTTTACCAGGACCTCTTTATGAAGTACCTCGACGGCAACATAAAATACGCCGATCCGCCAAACCGTAATCCCAAAGTCTCATTCCCGGGATATGGCGAAGAATGGTACAGGCGGATTGTAAAAGAAACAGGTGATCATTTAAAAGTGGTTGAGTAAGACCTTGAATGATGCTTAAAAGAGGCTGCCACCAGATGGCAGCCTTTTTCATTTGAGTATTTTATAGTTATCTTTGCACGAACCAACAATAATTAGGTTTATTTTCCTATAATCATCATCAATCATAAGTAGTATATGGAAGCAACTGAAAACAAAAGATCGTCGTGGTTATCGCTGATAATTATCATAATTCTTGCCTTATTGGCTGTTGTGCTTGGCATCTTACTCTTTGTGAACACAAGCAAACTCACCCAACTTGCGACAGAGAAAGAAATTCAGCGTACCGCATTTCAATATGAGCTTGATTCCCTCCTCATCGAACACGAAAATGTGAAACTTGAATTTGGTAACCTCACTGAAGTATTAAATCAGAAAGACAGCCTTATACTGGCCAACGCCAGCGAAATCAAACGCTTGCTTGATACTGAATGGGAATATGTAAAGGTGCAACGCAAACTGGAACAACTACGCAGCATCTCACAAGGCTACCTGCGCCAGATGGATTCACTCTATACCGAAAACCGAGAATTAAAAACCGAGAACGTTACCATAAGGGCAAATTTTGAGCGTGAAAAAATGCTAACCCAGGAACTACAGAAAGACAAAGAAATACTTACTGAGCAAGTGGAAGTAGCAGCCGTTTTAAGGGCTTTTAACATTACAGCAACACCACTGAATATTCGTGGAATAGGCGGCAAACAAGTTGAAACTGACCGTGCAAGGCGGGTGGATTTGGTTAGGGTTTGTTACTCACTGGCTGCAAACGGGCTTACCCCTGCTGGTAAAAGAGAAGTATATGTAAGAATTGCACAACCCGATAACCTGATTCTTGTTGCCGGATTGGGTGATGATTATTCATTTATCTACAAAGGCAATGTGATGCAGTATTCCCTGAACCGGGAAGTTGACTACCAAAATGAAGAGATTGAAATTTGCACCAACTGGATCAATCGTAATAACCAGGAACCCATGATGGCAGGAACTTATGTGGTGACCATTTTTGCCGACGACAGTGAAATCGGGCAAACGTCATTCACCTTGCGGTAAATTTCCTGCCCCGGCTGTTTGTTTTTTCAGGCTTCTTTTTGAGAAGCGCTCAACCCAGAATACCCACATAGCAAAAATCACCACATAGAAAAACGGACGGAAAACCCAATCGTGGCTCCAATCCCAATATTCAGGCCATTGTAATAAAACTACCGATAAGCCAACGATCCTGAAAATATTGGTAAAGTGAAGCACCACAATACCTGCCGGAATAAACCATAATTTGTGTTTCCACGGACCGGGGTAAAGTATCATCAGCACCAGCCATTGCAGGAATTGTTTAACGGCGGAACAGGAATGGTTGATGTGAATATATCCTTTATCACTAAAAAAGAAGGTTGTATCAACCGTTGTAATGTCCATTCCAAGAACGTTAACATTAAACCACAAACTGTTCTTAAAAAGCAAATCAACTGTGAATCCTGAAATGTCAGGAATTGGCCATGTACTCATAATTGTACCGGAAAAAGCCCGGAACAAATAATGGAAGCTTATGGTTATGACCGAAAAGATCAACACCTCGCGTAGCGCCTGTAACTGGTACTTGCGTATAAAATGATTCAGCTGTGCTGTGGTACGGGAGTAAAAAGCCATGCGGCAAAGATCATAAAAATATACCTGACAAAGGATAAATTATGATTTTTGCCGCAGCTTATTATCGGGATCGAACAGACGCTATTGTACAATCAATTTTGAATGTGACGATCTTACGCCATCAGCCGAAATTACTTTTATGATATAAATTCCCTTACTGTGTGATCCCATGTTAAGCTCGAAACTCTTTTCCAAATTCGTAGTTTCAAGAACCACATTTCCTGTTATGTTGTAAACCAATATTTTCTGGTTGGTTTCTGGCAACATTAGCGTAACCCTTCCTGATGTTGGGTTAGGCCCGATTTGTAATAATGAAGCTGCCGGCCCATCGTCAATACCTGTTGGATCGCCAAGAACAGAAATATCATCCACCTGCCACCATTTGTATTTTCCGGCTTCATAGCGGTACTTAAATCCAATATAAACCATTTCGCCGGTAATTCCGGTGAGGTCAATTTGTCCCGATGAAGCCCAGGTATCCTCAGCAGTTGGCTTTGTAAATGCAAGTTCTGTCCATGTTGACGTGGCAGGATTACCAGTTCCCGGATAATCGGTAGAATAGAAAAGTTTAAGGTAATTGTTGTCATCATCTTCTCCATAGCGCCACCATGTATCAAAAGTCATAACTTCGTTTTCGTAGTCATCGAAGTTTACTCCTGGCAGAATGAGCCAGTCTTCTTCAACATCACCTGAATTGAAGCCATTGATCTGTGCATAGCCATTGTCTTCATAAATTGCAAAATTCCATAATTTGGTAGGCCCCGAAACGCTGTAAACATAGCTATCGCCTAAATCGGCTTCAAAAACTTCATTATACGGTAAAGCAGTAACCGCCGGCAATGGTGTGGTAGTTGCCTGTGCTGTTACTCCCGCTGAATAATCACTTCCTTGCTGAGACCAGGCTTTGTAATAATATGGGGTTCCAGCACTAAGGTCTTCGTGTGAAAAGCTTGTTGCCGCACCCATGTAGATCACAGTGCCACCGCCCGTAATTGGGTCATCAATATCGTAAGAACCGCTGGGGTTTCCAAATACACCATCGGCTGACCAGGCGATGAGAACCGGGTTGTTATTGCTGTTTAATACCCAGTTAAGGTCAATTTGCGAAACGCTCACCGTGGCGGCTGAAAAATTTGCTGGTGGTGATACAGCGCCTGGCTGCGAACCAGTCACCTTGATATTATCAATCCTGTTATTTCCAGCAGAAGTGCCTGCTCCGGTCAGAATTACCCGGATAGCAAAATCCGGATTGTCGTCAACACCGGCAACCCCACTGAAATTAACGTTTATTACCTGCCCTTCTACCCAATTGCTAACAAATAACGAAATATCAATACTCTCCTTGGGCAGCCAGTTGGTACCATCAATAGTATATTGTATTTCCTGAGTATGGAAACCTGTGGAAGTACGCCTCGTGGGATAGGTGAGGATGATGTCCTGATAACCTGTTGTTGGGGCTGTGATTGTAAAATAAGCTCCATTGTTTACAACATCAACGCCACCACGAGGGGCAAAACTTCCACCATTTACTTCACCTTCTATTCCATTGATGGTAGTTCCACTAAATGAATATGCTTCAGTAAATGTGTAGCTTATTTCTGCATCGCCAATTTGCGACATTATGGGCTGAGTCCAGTTTTCGTCAGTTGCCGGAACATTGTCGTTAAAGTTCCAGTAATAAAGCAGCGTTTGTGCATGCAAAGCATTGGTTGCAAACACTAACAATAGTGTGATTGCCAATGCGCTAAAAATTGAATGTAAGTTTTTAATCATGATTAAATTATTTTGGTTCGTAAAAAGATTTTTCTTTAAAATTAAAGCATAAAAGTAGCAGTTTTAAGCAACAATTTTTGTACCACGAATTATATTTACAATCCCGGCATTTGCTCAAAAAACATTTGCCGGAATTGAATTTTAATGCTGGTTAAGAACTCACTATTGAAGCAGTAGTTTGGTTCTGGCAATGAAACCATCGGTTGCAGCACCCTCAATAATGTAAACTCCCTTATCTAAATGGCTAATATTTAATTCTCTGATTCCTTTGTTTAAGATTGTTTGCATCAACATCTGCCCTGTGAGATTGTAAATTTTTACTACCATTCCTGCTTGCGGTAAACTTATGTTGAAAAGACCGCTGCCTGGGTTTGGCCAAAGCACTAATTGAGGCACCTCCGGATTGCTGATCCCAACAGGATTTACCACAATGTACGTGGTTTTGGTCAACATGTCTTCGCCAAATTGGTTGGTTGCGGTAAGTGTCACTGAAAAACTTCCGGGAGCATTATACACAACCTGAGGATTTTGGTTCGCAGAAGTTGCCGGTATTCCACCTTCAAACTCCCAAGCCCAGGTGGTTGGGTCATGTTGCGTAAGATCGCTGAAAATTACCGTCTGTCCTTCGATGATATTGGTAGTATTTGCCGAAAAGTCAACCACAGGTGGGAATCCAGTAGTGATATAATCAGTTTTGGTAATGTCGTTTGAACCCCATTGGTTCGAAACTACGAGGGTAACATCGTATTGGCCGGGTGTGCTATAGGTCACTGCAGGCGGAGTTTGTCCGTTAAAAGTGGCCGGTGTGCCTCCTTCAAAAGTCCATGACCATGAAGTTGGATCGCCCGTACTCATATCGGTAAATGTAACGCCTTCGCCAATGGGTACAACGGTGGGTGTTCCTGAGAATTCGGGCCAGGGCAAGGGGTTCACATTGATGTATTCGGTCTTGGAGATAACTTCGGTTCCGAATTCTGTGGTTATTTCCAGGGTCACATCAAACTCACCGGTATTATAATATATAACGGATGGATTTTGCAGCGAAGAGGAACTTGGTGTTCCCCCAATAAATTCCCAGTTCCAGGCAGTTGGTGATCCCAATGTGAGATCTGTAAATGTAACTGTAGTTCCCGGAGCCACATTAACAGCGCTGGCAACAAAATTAGGCCAGGGTGTGATAAGCAATCCGGTAGTGCCAGTTGTTGGGTTCACAGTATTAGAACCATAAGGCCAGATACCATTCGCAACGGTAGCAGATCCGGCAATAATACTTCCACTTGTCCTGTCGCGGATTTCAACGCGGCGAAGGCCATTGACCAGCTGATTGGGAATCAAAGCGCCCCATGAGCCTTCGAGGCCATCAACATGATTCTGATAGAATATTGGGTATGCAGTACCCCCGGTGGTTCCGTCATTTTCGATAAATGAAGCGGAAAGTGGCCTGCCTGTTCCTGCAATATTATCGTAAAGTAATGCGAAGTTCTTGCCTGTTGAGAAATGCTTGCCGTAAACACCAGAGCCCTGTAACGCATCATTTTCGGTTCCCAGTCCAAGCACAGTAACAGATTCTGCAATTGTCAGGTAATGGGCTGCTGAAGTTCCGCCTGCACCATTGTTCAACCTGATACGCATAAATACCTGGTTGCCTGGTGTGAACCTAGCATTTCCTGTGGGCTCCGTAACAAACCATCCGGTAAAAGTGCCACTTGCATTGGTAGTAAATTCGTAATGCTGATCGGGATTGGTAAAACTCGTTCCTGTTGACCGGATAAAATCACCACTTGTGGTAACATAAATGGCATTTCCGGCACCGGCTGAGGTCGGCTCGTCGGTATTAATAACAGCCTGATTAATGTATTTATAGATAGCATTGGGTATCAGGTTACTGAAAGTTGCCCGGAAAGCAAAGGGAAGCCTGTTGTTGCCAGGGTTATTGCCCATTATGTATTGTGGTAAGATTTCTGCTACAACCTGGGGTTCACCCAAAATAACCAATGCAGTACTTGTGGCGCTGGTTAAACTTCCCGAAGCAGCCTGCAATGTATAAGTTCCCGCCTGATCAAATTCAATATCGCTGAACTCAACAACACCTGCCACCGCCGGTAAAACAAGAGTTCCGGTTATGGTTCCCGGACCACTTGCTTTTGACAGGGTAATGTTTCCGGTAAAGTTAAGATCAAGTGTATTGTTTGCCCGGCGCGCTTCAACGGTAAAAGGTGTAACTGGAGAACTGATTTGTCCATAGGCAGGAACATTTACAAATGCCAGATGGTTAGCCGCAGACAGAACCTCAAATGGAGCGCTGGTTCCTGAAGTAAGGCCTGTAGCGGAAGCACTGATTGAAACACCGGTTTCAGCAATATTGTAGGTAACTGTTGCAAGTGTAACGCTGGTTTCGCCTTGCGGAATGACTCCACCCAGTGCTCCTCCGAGCGCTCCGGTTCCGCTTGCCAGCGATAAAGTCACCGGTGTATCAGCATTGACTGCAGCGGGCATGTTGCTGTCGTTTAAGGCTGTAACGGTTACTTCAAAAGGTGTAAGCACCGAAGGAGAAGTACCATTGTTTACGTCAGAAACACTCAGTTTAGTGGCAGTCGATCCGCTAGGAATTCCGGTGACAGAGAGATTATCTACTTCCCACCACCTATAGCTGCCGGATTCGTATCTGTATTTGAGACCAATATAAACCATGGAACCACTGATTCCAGACAAATCAATATTACCTGATCCTGTCCATGTTTGTTCAATTGCTGGCTGAATGAACGCAAGTTCTGTCCAGGTTGCAGATGTCGGATCGCCTGTTCCGGGATAATTTGCTGAATAAAAAAGTTTAAGATAATTATTCACATCGTCGGTTCCGTATCTCCACCATGTTTCAAAGGTGAGTACTTCATTGATATAATCATTAAGATTTATGCCTGGCAGGATCAGCCAGTCTTCTTCAAGATCGCCTGAATTGAAACCATTCGATTGTGCAAAACCATTGCCACTGAAGGTTGCATAATTCCAGAATTTAGTGGGTCCGGAAACACTGTAAACATAACAGTTGCCCAGATCAGCGTCAAAAGTTTCAGTATAGGGCAGGGTAGTGGTGGCCGGATCAGGGAAGGTGGTTTCGCTGGCTGTTATTCCAGTTGAATAATCGCTGCCTGATTTCGACCAGGCTTTGTAATAATAGGTTGTGCCGGCAGCAAGACCGGAATGGTTGATGGATGTAGCCGATCCAAAATAAAGCACAGTGCCGCCACCTGTAATCGGAGCGCCAACGGAGTAAGTACCGGTAGGATTGCCAAAAACACCATCGGCTGACCATGCCAGCAGTACATCGTTGTTGTTGCTGTTCAAATCCCAGTCAAGGCTAATTTGTGAAGTGCTGACGGCTTCGGCATTGAGGTTAGCCGGGGGGAGAACTGCACCAGGTTGCAAGCCGGTTATTTTGATATTGTCAAAACGATTGTTACCAGCAGAAGATGTAGATCCGGTAACAATAATCCGTATAGCAAAATTCGGATTGTTGTTTACGCCGGCATCTCCGGTAAAATCTAATGTAATCACTTGGTTTGCCAACCAATTGTTATCAAAGCCAGAGATATCAATTATTTGTTTCGTTTGCCAGGTGCTGCCATTGGTAGTATATTGAACTTCCTGTGTAGTAAAACCGGTGGATGTCCTTCGGGTGGCATATGATAATCCTATATTCTCGTAACTCGTGGTAGGAATTGACATCGTAAAAGACTCACCATTATTAATATTATCAACACCACCGCGCGGGGATAAGCTTCCACCATTTACCTCACCTTCAATGCCATTGAAGGTTGTCCCAGCAAAGGAAAATGCTTCGGTAAAAGTGTAGCTAATCTGAGCACCACCAATCTGAGAAGGAATGGGTTGAGCCCAGTTGGCATTTGTAGGGGGAACATTGTCATTAAAATTCCAATAATAAAGCAGTTGCTGGCTCTTGGCAATATTGCTGCCCAGCAAAAGAATAAATGCAATAAATGTGATCTTGTTGAAAAGTAGCACCTTTTTTCTCATGATATTAAATTATTGGTTATTAATATTTTAAAATGATATGTTTTATTTTGAGAATGACTTGCTTGCTCAAGCCTATTTTTATGCAAAATAACACATTATAAACCGATGAGCCATTACCTGAATGTTAATATTTAACAGGAGTTTTAAACAGATTGAATGAATATGATCCTTTATTCAGCCCTGCATCACAATTTAACAATCTTTCTTGTAAAATACTGATTATCTCCGGTGAGCCTGACGCAAATGACTCCAGGTTCAAAGCCGGAAACATCAAGCTGACGGCTGCTGCCTATTTCGGATTGATATAAGAGCTTGCCGTGAATATCGTAAAGCTCCAGCAAGGCCGGATCAGAAAAATAACTGCTAATGCTGAGAATATCCCTGGCTGGGTTTGGAAAAACATTAAACTTCAACTGACCGGTTGGACCATCCGGTATGCCGGTGATTGGCATAACAATCTCGTATAAAAATCCTGGAATTCCTCCTGTTCCTTCCTGGGTCATGTACAGTCTGTTTGGCGTTATGAACGCCAGGCCTTCATTTTGTCCGGGTGCGTATGTGAAAACATATTCAAGCATTTCACCATTAAAAAACCTGTTGCCGGTATAGTTGGTAAAAGAAACAATTCTGGTTTCGGTAAGTAAAACCAATTCTCCTGTTTCAGCAAGAATATCAGCGGCTGTGACACGGGCCATGGCATTGGTATTTCCCAAATAAACGGAATCCAGCAAAATAGCAGTATATGTTCCAGGTTCAGATGGAAGCTTATACATCTTGCAATAGCCATTTTGCGGAACACTGCGGTTTTTCGTGAAAAGAAACAATGAGTCGTCATGCCAGATGAGCCCTTCAATATCGAAATTGAGGTTTGACTGAGGGGGTGGGAATTGGGTTTGATCTTCAAATGTAAAGCTGATGATCTCAGCATTGACAAAACTGCCCGTGAAAGTTTCGGGATCGGGGATGCGGTAAATCACAAGATCGGTTCGGTTGTTGTTGTTATTGCCTGCATCGTTAATGTAAATCCGGTTCTGATCATCAATAGCAAGATCTTCCCAATCAATATTTTGCGCATTTGAAATCACAAGCGTGCGGATTATGCTGCCAGTGGTATCAAAGCAATACAGCATGTTTTCATTGCCCGAATCTTGGTGCGACCATATCCGGTTTTCATTGCTGACCACAATCCCAGAGCTTTCATAAAGCGATGCGGGTAGCCTTGTGATGGTCCTGAGATCAATTGTATAGGACTGACTTTTGGGATTGGCTGTTGAAAAAGCGTTGTGTTCGCACAGTTTCATGGCTTCCTTCACCTGTGTTTGGGATTCGGGCAGGGCAAATAAAAGCAGGATCAGGAGCGTAAGCGGTTTTATCATAAGGTTCATGGTATCATGGTTCACATTAAAATTACTGAAAGGATTCTATGTTCCTGATCCCTTTACGGTTCAGGGCAATGCGATAACGGTGGTATTCCATTTGATCCTCGCTCTTAAGCTGCATGATCAGGTTCACGTAATAGATTTTCTCACCTTTAACAATTTCATATCTTTTGCCGCCATCCTCGCCTTGCATATAAACAGGAACAATCGGGTCGTCCATTTTATTGATAAAGCCTGAAAAATTTATGCGGATGATTTCATTCATGCCGGAGGTGGCAAACTTGCTGCTTCGATCAAGGGCTTCGCGGTTTAACCTCACCAATTTCCGGTACAAAATGATCTTTTCCATATTGTTCCTGTTATTGGCTTCCAGAATTGCTGAACGGGCCCGCATGCGCATCACTTCCTCAGGCACTTTGGTTTCTGAAATAAAATCCATGGCTTCTTTACTCCAGCCAATTTCGTTTTCGTTTAATGTTATCTGTGTTTTTTGATCAAAATGCCTCCGGCCTAATTTATGGGCAAAATAAAACCTGCTCAGGTCTTTAATCCGGTCTTTCAACATATAGCTAATCACGAGGGCGACAAAAAAGGGCATGGTCAGACTACCATACCGTTGCTGAAATGAAAACGCAATTGCTGTGGCAAAGATCATTGATAAACCCGCCGCAAGGCTATAATAAACCTGCTCGGCAATAGCGCCATCCCTTTTTCTATCGGCATTCAGAAACAATTCGTTTTCGGCATATTTTTTCAGCAAACCCAGGCGGAATACCAAATCCTTGTTTTTATCCGGGCTGTTCTTTTCAACTACCAGGTAGCCCTTTTCTTTTTTATAAGCGATTTCTTTACTGATAAGTGAAGAAAGTTGTTGATAGGACCCTTTTTTAACATTCGTGTTTTTCTCCAATTCGCTGATAAGTGTAAATGTGTGCTGTTCAATGAGGTTGCTCATGAATTCGTCGCCAAACAAATAATAATTAAGCACCTCTTTTGTAACTGTTGGCACATTAATGATCCTGCGCAGGTTCCTGTAATTCTCAGCAATCTTGTAGATATTGCTAGTATAATTATCAATGAGAAAGGCCAGGTCGTCATGGATGTTGTTGCCGCTGATATGGTTTATCTCGTTTCGGATGGCACTTTTGAGAATGGACAAAAACATTTTAATCTGATACTCATACTCAGCCGTTTTTGATCTTGTGGGCGATGAAGCAAGATTAACAAATGATTGCTCAAGAAATTTGAACGGAGAGCCATTGGCGTCAGCAATATCGCGCAGAAGAAAAACAGGAGTGATAAGCCTGATATTGGATTTTATCATCCGGTAGAAATCCATTTTAGAAAGGGTGGCTTGATTTACATCAAGGCTGTTGGGAATAAACATCCAGGTATTGCAGGCAAAATCACTTACCTTCATTTTTTTCCTGGCAATGAACCCAAGTTTTATCTCAATTGAAAACTTATCGTGTATTTTCAGAACCTCTTCAATCATTCATCTGTTTTTTATGATTCCGTTGAGTTATTGTTCAGAATATCCCAAAAACTCCATCGGGTGTAATTCCCAGATAACGGAACCAGGTTTCTCCGGCTACTATGTTCAGCAACCAGCCTGTAACCATCATGGTGAATCCAAATTTAAAAGAATCGCCATAACTATACATATCGGTTTCATAAAGCAGCGCGGCCGGTTTACTGTTAAATGGCAGCACATACACATGTTCTATCATAAATGCTACCGGAAGCGCCAGGCTTATCACAGGGTATCCAAACCTGTTGGCCACCCCTATTGCTATTGGCACAAAAATCATTGCCCGCATGGTTTTGGATTGAAAAATCAGTGCGCTGAAAATCATGACCCCTGTGAGTAATAAATAAAGCACCCAGAAATGGGTTTGATCGCCAATGCCAAGATGATCGAAAAAAGCATTGACGCTGATTGAAGGCAGGTCGGTGATGGCAAAGCCTGAGCCAAGGGCATAAGCGCCTGCCGAAAACAGCATCAGGTGCCAGGGAATGTCAACATCATTCCACTTCACAATCCCGATTCCCGGAAGCAGTGCAACAATTGCTCCCACAAAGGCCACTGCGGTGGCGCTGATGCCATGCAGTTTATCTGTAGCCCAGAAAGTAAGGATCAGAATAAAAATGATTGTTGCCTTCACTTCCTGGAAATCAATTTTGCCAAGTTTGACGTATTCATTGCGCAAACGTTCCATTCCTCCTTTGATTTGCGGAACACGTTCATTTTCGGGTAAGGGAAAGAACACCTTCATAGCGAGTATATAGCCGGTGAACATCAGGATCAGCATAACCGGAAACATGGCCTGCATCCAGTCAGAAAAATAAATGGTTCCACCAATAGCACCTCCAATGATTGCAGCAGCAAGAAGGTTGGCGCCTGAACCTGTAAGAAAAGCCCCCGCGCCAAGATTGATGTTGAGCAGGTTTTGCAATACAATGCTGCGGCCAAAATTATTCTTGCCATCGCCGCTGCGTGCGCCGTAAATGGCCGCAATGACCATAAATATCGGCAACAGAATTGCTGCTTTGGCCGTTGTGGCAGAGATAAAAGCCGACAACACCATATTGATGACGATAAAACTCAGGAAAATGTTGGAGGCATTTTTCCCGAACCGAAGTATGAACCACAAGGCAAACCGTTTGGCAACCCCGGTTTTCACGAGCATGCTTGCCAGCACAAACGACATAATATTGAGCCACATCACCGGATGTCCTAGCTGGGCATAGGCTTCCTTTTCCGGTAAAACACCGGTCAATACAAGGCTCACAATTAAAATAAGTGAAGTAAGATAGTTGGGAATGGCTTCGGTGATCCAGAGAATTATGGCTGCCACAAAAATTGCCAGCATCAGATAATTGCTGCGGATGAATGCTTCAGGGCCTATTTTATCAAAAGCCTTTCTCGCTGCATTATCTACCAGGCTGGCCGCATCAATTTCCTGCAAAAATGGAATTTTGATTACAAAACCAAGCAGGAAAAAGGCAATAAGCGCCAGCGGTGGCCCAGCCATGGCCAGGTATCGTTCAAAATCCGACTTTTGCCGTTTTGGAAGTTTTTCAATACGGTAATTGTGCATGTCCAACGGATCGAACCCTTTTTCGACACCATTTTCAATGAGATGCTTTTCCTGGTCAGCCATGTTTAATTTGTTCAAAATTCAAAATCCAAATTGAGTCTAGTTCGAAAAGTCTCAAACTACTGAGCTTAGTATTTTTTTGTCACTCTTCTCCGACGCGGCGGATCAGGATGACAAGATCAGCCTATTTGAAAGCCTCTATAGAGAAAAAAAAAGACTTTTCGAAGTAGGCTCAAAATTCAAAATCGTCATTCGTAAATCATTAATCGCTCTCAATTCGCCCAACGCCGAACGTCAAACGCCAAACGCTACCATTTACTATACGGTTCTTTCATCAGCATGGAGTTGAAGTAACGCACATCGCCGGTTACTTCTTCGCCCAGCCAATCGGGTCTCTCAAAGTTTTCCTCTTCTGATTCCAGTTCAACTTCGGCTACCACCAGTCCCTGGTTTTCACCATAAAATTCATCCACTTCAAAGGTATGCTTTCCTGCTTTCACCAGGTAACGGGTTTTGTCAATTACGCCCGGTTCGCAGATTTTCAACAGTTCGTCCACTTCAGCAACAGGGATTTCCTTTTCCCATTCATAGCGGCTTGCACCAGAAGCGCTTCCGATTCCTTTGATGGTTATAAATCCTTTGTCGCCTTTGATCCGAACCCTCACCGTGCGTTCCGGAACCGATGAAAGATAACCCTGGGTGATGCGGGTTTGTTTCTGTGAAAAGGGTTTAAATTCGCCTTTCACCAAAAATTTACGTTCTATTTCTTGTGCCATTTTTACAAAGTTTAGGGGGTTTAGGGGGTTTAGTGTCTTGTTTTAATAATTTTTGCTTTGGGGGTATAAAATTCAAAATTCAAAATATCCAAAATCCAAAAATAAAAACATCAAATTCAAAACATTTTCAGAGAGTTAGCTATTTCGACTGTTTATATTTTCGGTCACTAAAATTTTGGATTTATTTGGTTTTTGATATTTGATTTTTGTTGTTTCTGGAGTTTTCAGGTTAGAAGTATAGAAGTTTAGGAGGTTTAGGGAGTTTAGGAGGTTTAGAGGTTTAGAGGTTTAGGGGTTTAGGGTTGTCAATTACTAAACATATAAACTTCTAAACTCCTAAACCTATTTGTATTAGTTTGCCAAAGGTTTGTCAATCATTCCTATTACACGCTTGATGGCCTGCAGGTAGTTGATGTTTTCCACTCCTTCGAGGTTGCAATCCCTGAGGGTTTTTAAAATATCAGCAACTTCTGTTGACTCCGAATTGATTGTAACTACCCTGGCACCGTTGATGAGTACCTCTCCGAACTCGCAGATTGTATCGTTAACCATGTAGCCCAGGCGCTGTTTGTGCACCTTTACAGCCTGCAGATCAGGGTGCTTGCTAATCATTTCAAGGAATTCATCGTAGGTATAAACCTCTTTTGTGAGTTCCGGCATCTGAACCTGAAATGCAGGAAACACCTCGTTTTTTAAAACATCGGCATTGATCGGGAATTCGCCTTTCATCAGCGGGTTCCATTGCTCAAGGCCGTCAACGGTTTGCACATAGGTTTTTATATCCATTTTGCCATCGCGAATCTTGGTGTTATTGATGTCGTTGGTTCTCGATAAGATGTAAATCTCGTCAGAGTGGCGTTCCCAGACTTTCTCCGGCACCGGAGCCGAAAATCTGGCCATCCTGAAATGGGCATTGTCAAAGTTCTGTCCAAAGGAGCGGAATTCGAAGCGGGGTTTCGAAATCTGGCCTATCTCAAATTTTTCTTTTGTCATTGTATTGTAGTATTAAAGTGATCTATAACATTGGTAACCACCACTTGTAAAACAAGAGAGTCTTTATGGTTCACAAGAACCGAGGCTGTCTTAAGAGACTAATTCATGTCAATCTGATCCGCCGTGGCGGATCAGATTGACAAAAATAGCCAGACTTACAGGTTAAGGCAGTCACTGTAATTATATACTATTTGCCTAATGTTGCAGCATTGTTATTTGAAGCGCCCCTGGTTATCTCAGTGAAGATGAAAAAATTAGCCGATCCGTCAGGTTTGCGACCGTATGAATAGGTGACTTCCGTCATCGCCGGAAAAACGATATCGTCAATCAGCTCACCATTTGCATTTTCGAGCCAAACTTCCTCTCCGCCACTGGATAATCCAAAACCGCTTGCATCGGCATCGTCAACCACAATCACAAGGAATCCTGATGCCGGAATAACTGAACCGGCCGGAAATTCCTTTTTAGGTTTTGTGCCGGCCTGTCCGCCACTGTCATAAATTTTATACCCACTGATATCAAAGTCTGTAGTTGAAGTGTTATAAACTTCAATCCAGTCGGGATCTTCAGTAGTTCCTCTTGAAAATATTTCATTCATAAATATGGGATTTGGCATCGCATTGCTATTTGCTGAACCCCGTGTTATCGTGTTCAGAATCTGCCAATTCTCCGAACCATCAGGGAAACGCCCGTAGCTTTGAGTTGCTTCCATTGCTATAAATTCAACGCTGTCAATCACCGTATTAGCTACATTTTCGAGCCATACCTTTTCGCCTCCACTTGACAGGCCAAAATCACTTACATCGCCTGTGCCTTCAGTTGCGATCGCAAAGAAACCACCTGCCGGAATGATTGTACCTGCCGGGATTTCTTTCTTAGGCTTGGTGCCTGCATTGCCACCGCTGTCATAAATCTTGAAACCGCTAATATCAGCATCGGTTGTTGAGGCGTTAAATATTTCAATCCAATCAGGATCTTCAGTTGTGCCACGGGAATATAGTTCATTCAATAGTACGACAATGGGCGTCGCATTGCTGTTTGGCGCTCCCCTGGTGATTGTATTCAGCAATTGCCAGTTTTCGGTTCCATCAGGCATGCGCCCAAAGGATTGGGTTACATCCATCGCCGGAAAAGCAATGCTATCTATAGCTGATCCTTCAATATTTTCGAGCCAGACTGTTTCGCCTCCGCTGGAAAGACCAAAATCGCTTGCGTCGCCTGTGCCTTCAGTTGCGATCACGACAAAACCACCTGCGGGGATGGATGTTCCGGCCGGAAATTCTTTCTTGGGTTTGGTTCCGGCATTGCCGCCGCTGTCATAGATTTTATACCCGCTGATATCAACCGGATTGTTTGTAGGATTATAAATTTCAATCCAATCGGGATCATCAGTAGTTCCCCGTGAATATATTTCATTCATCAGCACCGGTGCGGGTGGAGGAGGAGTGGAATTGTCATTTGCTAAACCACGGGTAACCACAAACAAAACCTGCCAGTTTTCAGTGCCATCGGGATATCTGCCGTACGACTGCGTAGCCTCAAGTGCCGGGAAGGTTGCATTATCAAGGATGGTTCCGGCAGCATTTTCCAGCCAAACTTCTTCTCCTCCGCTTGAGAGCCCAAAACCACTGGCAGTTCCATCATCAACCACGATAACCACGAATCCGAATGCCGGAATGGTAGTACCAGCCGGGATTTCAAATTTCGGTTTACTTCCCGATTGTCCGCCGCTGTCATAAATTTTATATCCACCAATTTCAGCAGTAAAATTAGAACCATTGTGAAGTTCAATCCAATCCGGGTTATCAACTGCGCCCTGGCTGAAAATTTCATTCATTTTGACCAGCGGGGCAGGAGCAGATGTGCTATTGGCTCCGCCACGGGTGATAGTATTCAGCAACTCCCAGCTACCCACGCCATCGGGATTGCGGCCATAACTCTGTGTAATATCCATAGCCAGACAATTCACATTGTCAATGACATTCCCTTTGTCGTTTTCCAGCCAAAGTTCTTCGCCTCCGCTTGAAATTCCAAAGCCGTTTTCACCGCCAATATCGGTTACAACTACATAAAATCCTTTTGCAGGAATGATGGTTCCATCGGGAACTGGAAGTTTTGGTTTGGCTCCGGATTGACCTCCATTATCATAAACTGTATAACCACTGATATCAACAGGTACATCAGAACCATTGTATATTTCAATCCAATCCGGATCCTCAGGAAGACCACGGGAATATATCTCATTCATAACAATAAGTGGTGCACCTACTGTGTAAGCAGCAGTTGTAGCTGGGGCGCCGGAAGGATGATAAGATATTTTACCAGAATTGTTTTCAGCCTCTATATAAAAATTGACAGTTACATCTGCTGCCTGTCCAGGTATTTGCGCAGTAAACAGGTTGTTAACAGTTGAAGTCATCGGAATTGAAACCCTGGCACCGCTTCCGGGAGTGTAATGCAATGTTACCGTTTTCAATTCATTCATATCGGTCACTTTCACAGTCACGGTTACAGCCTGGTTTTCGGAAGGAACCTGCGGATTAAGCACCATGTCACTGATGATAGGAGGACCCTGGAAGATTTCATCTTTCACACAGCCATTAAAAGCAAGGCTGAGTACTAGCGCGATCAATACTAAATACTTTGTTTTCATTTTCTTCAATTATTAATGTTTTAGACTTCTCAAAAATCAACTTCGAACCTGAGGCTTATCATGCTATAGTCTTCTCCGGCCTTGCCTTTACCATCAACCACAAGCTGTGGGATGCGGGTGAGTTCGCCATTGGCATCGTATCCTACAAACAGCTTGTTCTTTCCACTTGCATAACGGTCATGGTTCAGGTAAGCATAGTTAAGCATAATTTTTACGTTATTGTTTGCGTAATAATTCAGGCCAAAAGTTATGCCTTCGCCTGCGCCACCCATCAGCGTTTCCATATCACTGTTCAGGCTGAGGTAATCAAAACGTAAGGCCAGTTCAACATCGCCCCACGACTTGCCGCGTGTTACCTGGGTAAATTCTCCTTCGCTGGTGTTATAATTGTATTTACCACCAAACAGCAGCCAGCTTCCAAACACATATCCGCCATCGAAATTGAGGGTTTCCAAATCCTCTAACCTGTTAACACTGCTCATCAGGTATTCACTTTGTATCCTGATGTTTTTGTAATATCCGGCCAGTTCAAAACCGCCCAGGGTTGTATTGTCAACTTTCCCGATAAGGTCGGTATCCATATATTTCTTCCTGTTGATGGAAGTAAGTGAGCGCACACTATACCTATGCGTTCCGGCCACTTCGGCATCGGATTTGGGAGTGCGGTATGAACCTGCCACACCAAAATGCAGTCCTTTATTCATATCGTTATAAAATGGCATGATAACCAGTTTCCCGGTCAGCGAGTAGCCTTCATCTATGCCAAAGTCTTTGTTATTGTCGAGTGAGAAGGTTCTCTCCTCAATGTCATCCACCTTTTGGAAATAGATGCCGCCGAGGGCAAGTAGCCAGTTTTTATTATAATTGGCTGCAAGTCCAATGTGGCGGGATGGGGCGAAGCAATGAACGGCCATTGGCCTTTCCATGAATGTAAGGTAACGGGAAGTAGTTGTTGATTCCATCGAATAACTTTCTTTGAAGTTACCAACCCTTAATTCAAAGTTTTTACCAAAACTGCGTTGTAAATAGGCATCCTTCAGTTCAAGCTGTGAATTGGCAATATCCATATCAAATTCAGCGTACCAATGTTTGGCAAACTCTGTTTTAACTGCAAAACGTGCGCGCCGAATAGAAGTTCCATTGCCTATATCGTTATAGGTTTCGCCAAAAAACATGGCACCATCAGCCTGGACGCGTACATCGTACCAAACCCTATGGGTCTGATCCTTGTTCTCAAAAACAAGGATTCCATTCCGCTCTTCAACAAATAATGGGTTGCGGTTTACCCTTACGCCGTATTGATTATAGCGTATGTTTACGGTCATTTGAACCTTGGCCGTAGTGTTACCGTTCAGGAAGAATTCAATTTCATCGTGATCCGGGTGTGAAAATATCAACATATCCGTTGATCCCTGATGCACTTCAATTGAAAAAGTTCCATCCTCTTTCGTTTGGGCAACAGTGATTGCTCCTTTCAGGCGTACGCTGACATTGGCCAGCGGAACATCGCCATCCGAAGATGTTACTTTGCCGTTAACAATCCGGGTTTGTGCAAACGAAACCAGGCATAAGATGCTTAGCACGATGCTTAATAAAACACTTTTCTGTTTCATAAAAATTTTGATTTTGGTGTATAAATGGACCTGTTTGTGAATATAACTTGTCTTCATTGTTAATTAGAATACTGCAATCATGGAAGCCTTATAATAATCTGTATTTGGGTTTATTCATAAATTCGTGAGATACTGAATCAGGTTATCCCCTTTGGTTAGCTTGAGTTTTTTCCTTAAACGATACCGTGCTATCTCTACGCTTTTGGGTGTAATGTTCATCAGCGAAGCTATTTCCTTGGTTGAAAGATTAACCCGCAGTAGAGTGGCCAGTCGTTTTTCCTGATCGGTTAAATCAGGAAATCCAGCCTCGAGCTTGGTTTGGAAATCCTTATGTATTTTTTCGATCCTTGTGTAAAACTCCGCAGTTTCAGTTGAAAACGACATTTTCTGTTTGATAAGCAAAAGCAACTCTGCTAATTTGCTTTTGCCCTCCTGGTGGTCGCTTTCTTTAATAATATGGTCAAGATCCGTTGCAACATTATCGAGGAATGACCGCTGCTCGGTAATATTAAGCGCCACATTTATGAATTCCCTTCGCTTTGACTCCAGCTTACTGTTCAGCAATTCGTTCTCCATCTGGATCACATTCAGCGCCAACTCATTCAAAACTTTTTGCGATGTGTACGATTGGTTCTGCTCAAACAACAGTTCGTTCTCGGCTTTCATCCTGAGTTTCTGCTGGTTAAAATAAAGCACTACCAGCACAATAATGATTGCTGCAGCAGCAATGAATATTCCGGGCAACACCATGTTTATTTTTTCAAC
This sequence comes from Bacteroidales bacterium, assembly GCA_014860575.1. NCBI lineage: Bacteria > Pseudomonadati > Bacteroidota > Bacteroidia > Bacteroidales > Bacteroidales bacterium. Next base: position 115,662 of record JACZJK010000016.1, on the reverse strand, counting down.
AGCTTCTTGTAACTCAGCAGGTCTGGGCTGTGCAATGGTTTCGGGCAACCGGCTCAGTGTAACCTGCATGTTAAAGACATTCTGCACAAAAAACAGCACAACATAGGTGAGTACCCCGGCAGCTATAGGTGTAAGTATCCAACCAATTGCAACGCCCCATAACGCTTTAAACTTTATTTCGCGAACCCCTTTTACCATGCCAATACCTAAAAGCGATCCAATTACCACCTGTGTGCTCGAAACGGGTACCATTGGCAAAGGAGGCAGCCCCAATGATGAAATGAGTGTGGCCAACGATTGCGCTGAAAATATAAAAAGCACCAATGAATGGGCCAGTACAACTACAATGGCGGCTTCGGGTGTGAGTGAGAGTATGCCGTTTCCAACCTTGTTCATGACCCGTTTGCTGTAAGTGAAAATTCCAAGCGCTATGGCAAGTCCTCCCAACAAAAAGAGTATCTGAACACCATCGAGTGTAAGGATGCCAAAATCAAGTTCGAGACTCGGTGCCGAGCTGAAAAAAACACCCATGACATTTGCAATGTTGTTAGCGCCCAAACTGTAGGCTCCAAAAGCGCCAACTACTATCAAACCAATCCGGATGTAATAATCCAGTTTAATAACATGGATTTTGCTTTTTCGCAGAAACCAACGCATAAGTACAAATAGCCCGGCGGCAAATAGCATTCCTAGTAAAGGCCCGCTAACCCACGATCCCATGATCTTTCCCAATACCTTGTAATCAGTCGGATTTCCCGTAAAGGCACTCCAGCCTATAATTGCGCCAACAATTGCCTGGCTTGTGGAAACAGGCAGGCTCCGCTGGGTCATAATAAAAACGATAAATGCTGCGCATAATGCCACTGTAAATGCTCCGCCTAATGCATCAACAGAGCCAAGTTGATTAAGCGTTTCGGAGCCTCCGCGGCCTTGAAATACAGCCCCTATCACAACAAAAATACTTGCGATAATGGCCGCATTCCTAAAACTCAGCATCTTTGAACCAACCGCCGAACCGAAAATGTTGGACGCGTCATTTGCCCCGAGTGACCAACCCAGGAAAAGACCGCTAGATATGAAAACGAGAAACAGCATCAATTGCTTTGATTAATCATATGGTTCTTTTGATGGCCATTATTGAAAGTAAATCGGCAACCTTTTGTGCCGCATCAGATAATGTTTCAATGTGCAGGGTAAAATAACGGAGATGAAATTTTTCGCTTAATTTCAGGTTGGGCATATCATGAAAAACCTTGCGCTTGATCGCATCAGCCAACTTGTCGGCCTCCTTTTCAAATAAATACACCCGGTGCAGGCTTTCCTTTACAGCCTCCGGGTTCCGGAAATATGCTTTTGCTGCCGGAATAACCGATTCAATGGCCGAACCAGATAATTCGGTAAGCTTGATCATATCCTGATGGATTTCAGCAGGGATAAAAGGGATTTCGACATCAAACTGGTAAAGGTTTGACTTGGCAAGATCGAGGATATTGTCAAGGCTCTCCAGCAATTTAAGAATGTCTCCCCTTAACTGGGGCATAAGCGATTGGGTGTAAAGGATGTTTTCAATCTTTCTTTTGATGATATCAGCGTCGGTTTCAAGGGCTGACAAGGTTCGCACATTGTCAAGAAAGCTTTCTCTGTTATTGTGAAGATAATTCTTCACCCCTTCTTTAAATATGAGAACACCCTGGTCAACCGAATTCAGAAAGCGTTCAATGAGCTCAATTGATTTGTTGGCGTGCTTGAATGAAAACATGGCTCTTGGTTTAGGATGAATGGCTCTACAAACTTAGTCCGAATTGTTTAACCACAAGAAATATTCTGCATAGGTGTAATAACTATTTCAATTCATCAGGTAGAGTTAGAGCATATACTTATTCTCTGATTTTGTGATGTTTACATTATTGCTGTAGTGGCCATAATCATCGTAATCCGGATAAAACAATTTGATGTAGAGTTAATGCTGTGATTGTGTTCGACCCAAAAGTGAGTTCTTACCCGGAAATCCATTCCTACATACACCTCAGTATGAAATCATGATTTGAGAATAAAGCGTTGGGAAGCAATGATGGTTCTCCATTGAGAGGGGTAGGCCAGGCTCAGAGATTCATAATTTTCTACGCATGAAGTACAGACATCCCTGGAACATTAAAGCATTATGACTACGCACATCTAAAACTTTATTAAATTTGTCCCCACTAAGAAAACAGTTTGCAGGCCAGCGAAAATGTTTCCGCTTACCTGATTCCTGCGTTTGCGGTTTTTAATGTTATGAAGCCAAATCCGTTTATTCACTGACCGGGATAATAGGTGAAAAAACAAAATGATTTGCTTGCATGGCATTTCGTTCATCATCTGACTATGAAATACAGATTTTTAACCATCATTCTGATACTGGTGCTGGCAGGCCTTATTGCCGGATCATTTTTTATATCCATTCCCTATGATGTTCATTCAAGGGGTATGGTCCTTCCGGCGAAAGAATGGAGCCTGAAAAAATCGGGCGATGGTATGCTGGTTTCCGTTTACAAAGACAATCTGAGGAATACAATAACAGACTTTTCTGTAACAGAGTTTCAACGAGGTGAACTGGCTGGTTTCAAGGTCAATGATAAAATCCTCAGCCAGGAATTTATTTATGCGGGTGATACCATTGGTATCATTAGTTCAAGTGAAGAGGAGAGAAGACATGTTGAGATGATTGCCCAGCTTCAGGTTCAGAAAAGTCTTTTAAAGGTTCATTCAACAGGTGAAAAACCTGAAACGGTGCAAATGGCTTACGAGGCAATGATCAAGGCCGAACAGGAATATGAAACGCAAAAAAAGATAAGCGCCAGAAATGAAATTCTGTTTAATGACAGTGTTATTGCTGCTGAGCAATTTGAATTATCGCATAGTGAGTTGCTGATTAAGCAGCAGAATATGAATATCGCCAGGTCAAGCTTTGAAGCTGTAAGACCGGCGCCAAAGAGGAACAACTGAATTTTCTGATGGCAAGCATCAATGCCCTCGAATTGCAACTCAGGCAGGTGGAAGAAAGGCTGGAGAGCTTTCATATTTTATCGCCTATTGATGGGAGGTTGGTTGGCCGAAGGGCTATACAGCCCGGAGAAGAGATAGTGATAAGCATAACCGATAGCTCACAGTGTTTGGTTGTTTTGCCGGTTGAGATACACCAGTTGCCTTATATAGAAACAGGCCAGCTAGTGGTTCTGAAAACAGGAAGCTTTGGTGTTTCTTACAATGCAAACATTATTTCTGTTGATAATGTCGTACAAATGAATAGTCAACGGCAAAATGTATTTGTTACCGCTTTGCTTGATGAGAATGGCCCGGGTATTATTCCGGGTATGGTAGTGGATGCCAGTATCAAATGCGGAATGGTTTCAGTTAAAGATTATTTTAAAAGGTTGTTCCGGATTGTTTACGCGAATTAAACTATGTTACGCTACGAAAAAAAATACCTGGTACCCAATGCAATGATGGATCGCATACGTTCTCGTATAAGTTCATTTGTAAAGCCCGATGTTTTTACCCATCCTGCTGAAAATGGCATCAGGCAATATAGCGTCAGAAGTATTTATTTCGATACCCATAACCTGGATTTCTATAATGAAAAAATAGAAGGCCTCATTCACCGCCGAAAATTCAGGATAAGGGGCTATGATAAATTTGAAGCCGGTTGCAGGGTTGTTTTTGAGATCAAACGAAAAATTGAAAACCGCGTTAAAAAACACCGGAGTTTTGTTCAATTTGATAATGTTGATAAAATATTGGCTTCCGGAGACATCGAAAAGTATATTGTAAATGATAACCGATGCCCCAAAGCCATTGAAGATGCCCAGCGTTTTTTATACCACATAAAAAAAAGCCAGCTTATTCCCACCTGCCTGATCGTGTATGAGCGCGAGGCATACCATGGCAAATTTGATCCGGGCGTAAGGATTACTTTCGATAAAAACATCCGCAGCCTTAATTATCCCGATATTGACCGGCTCTTTGAGGATGATAACATGACGTATTTATTTGATAATCACTTTATACTTGAAATCAAATATTTTACTGATCAAATGCCGCTATGGGCCAGGTCGCTGGTGCAGGAGTTCAGGCTCAGGAACGATGCCTTGTCAAAATATACCATCGGATATCAGGCATGTGATGTCCGGAAAAAGATTGTCCATTAGTTGAGGGAAGGAAGCCATGATAGATGATTTTCAAAACATATTCGTAATGAGTATCTCGGCAGTTGATGTGATTGCCAATATGCTCATCGCCTTACTTTGTGGCATCACCATCGCCCTGATCTATAAATACACGTATAAAGGCCTGAATTATTCAGCATCCTTTACCATCTCACTCATCCTGCTTACCATGATCACTGCCATTGTAATTATGGTAATTGGCAACAACCTGGCGCGGGCTTTTGGTATGGTGGGGGCTATGTCCATCATCAGGTTTCGAACCGCGGTAAAGGATGCAGCAGACATCATGTTTATTTTCTTTGCGCTTTCAATTGGGCTGGCAGCAGGTGTGAAACTCTATTCTATTGCCTTCTTTGGGACCCTGTTCATTGGCGGTGTTTATCTTGTGATCACAAAATTCAGTTTTGCATTGCCTCAAAACCGGGAATTTTTGCTCCAAATTTCCGCTTCCTCAACTATCCTTCCCGATGCGCCTTTTACATCATTGTTCCGATCCTATTGCAAAAGAAACAAACTGGTTAATGTAAAAACCATAGGCGATGAAGCCAATGAAGTTCTCGAGTTCTCTTATTACATCAGTCTGAAAAATGAAGAGCGCGGTAAAGATCTTATTTCAGAGATCAAAAAACTTCCGGGCGTAAAAACTGTTAACTTGTTTTTCGATGAGGATTAGATGCTTAGCTAACTGTAATGCGGTAATGCAGTGATGCAGTGATGCAGTGATGCAGTGATGTAGTAATGCAGTAATGCAGTGATACGGTGATACAGTTCCCGAATCGCTGCACTCAAGATGCTGTTGTGCCTGTGGCTGAGTTTACTTGTTCCGCAGTGGCAGATCAGAATGACCAAAAAGTGAACACAGAAGTTTTGAGAAATACCCTTAGGGAGATAGATTTGGCAGGCGGGCGCTCCAGCTAGTACGGCCACCGCCTGACAAAACCAATGTAAAACAAGGAATTTTAACCACTTGACATTGAGCCGGCATAATTACTACTTTTACGCCCTGGAAATACTGCCCCTTTTAGTTAAACCTGCTTAACCACACCAACCAATGAAAAGGAGAAGAAGCAAGCCGCAAGAGTCATGGCTCAACCGGCTGGTAAAGAAACCAAGCCCACCGCCCAGGGATGAGAAAATCTCTCCATCGCTGATGAGAAACACCGAATCTGAATGGGAAATCCCAAAATTCGACAGCGAGGCAGCTTCCTCCCAGGATTTTTATATTCCTCCGGAAGAAGGCGATATCATCAGGCCTGCTTTTGAGGCAAAGCCAATAAAAAGACACCGTCCGCCCTGGTGGGTAGGCTTATTTGTTCCGCGCAGGCGCAAGAGCCGCCAGAAATCCAAACCACTCTTTGTTAAGCCTGTTGATCCGGAACCACCGCGCGAAAGATTCCAAATGAGCCGGCGGGTAATGATCACGGTAAACTCAACGATCATGTTCCTGCTTGCATTTGTGATCATGTACATTGTTTACCAGATGACAGTTATTTTTACAGCCAATCATTTCGGTATCTCCGGAGTGCTGTATTATTACCAGATTTTCTGGCCAATCGGAAACAGTTCGCCACTTTGGTTTCCGTATTACAAAATTATCCTCATCACAGGCTCCGGGCCCTTTATTTCAATGATAATCGGCCTGATATTTTTCAGGCTGCTGGTTCCATCTACCAAAAATCCTATTCTCAAACTGTTTTATTTATGGATAGCCCTGCAGGCCCTGAATATGTTTTTTGGCGCTTTTGTAGCCGGGGTTACCACCAGTGATGGATTTGGTTATGTTGCGCTTTGGTTACGTATGAATATTGTTTTCAGGATTTTCTTCTCATTGGTTTTCCTGTTTGCCCTGGGCACATTTGGTTATCATGCTACCCGTTATTTTCTTGAAACTGCCCTTTCGCCTTCCTTCCTGAAACCCGAAAAGCGAAAACAATTCCTGGTTTACCATGTGCTGTTACCAAGTATTATCGGATCCGTAATTATCTATCTGATCCGAATGCCGTTCAACCCACCTTACCAGATTATTGTGCTTGCTACTATGCTTGCTGCAACCATTACTGCCGTGTTCAATAAAAGGGCAAGGCCTGACCGAATCAAGAATTTTCCGAAACATCATGGCCGGAAACTGCAGCTCGGCTACCTCTTTTTCCTGATCTTGCTGATGTTTGCCTTCCGTTGGGGATTAGCCTATGGGCTGCATTTCATTATTAAAATCAATTTTTCCGTCTCGATATTTGGTGAGATGCCTTAGGGTGTGAGGAGTAGGGCTTGGAGCATGGAGCATGGGGGCTCGGGGAGTGATGGGGTGATGGAGTGATGGAGTAATGGAGTGATGGGGTGATGGAGTGATGGGGTGGATGATTGGTTAATTTGTTTGAAGGGATGCAAGCCCCAAGGTACGAGGGGCTTGCATCCCTGATTGCTCAGGTTCGCTTTCCTTTGAATTTTGTTTTTGGGCTTGGATCGGCCCTGGGGATCAGAACTGTTTTGAAGGGCTGCAAGCCCCGAGGCATGAAGGGCTTGCAGCCCTGATTGCTCAAGTTCGCTTTCCTTTGAATTTTAAATTTTGTTTTTGGGCTTGGATCGGCCCTGGGGATCAGAACTGTTTGAAGGTATGCAAGCCCCGAGACACGAGGGGATGGCATCCCTGATTGCTCAAGTCCGCTTTCCTTTGAATTTTGGATTTTGAACTTTGAATTTTGATCCGCCCTGGGGATCAGAACTGTTTGATCAATCGTTCAACACCAGTTTGCTTGCCTTGCATTACACGGATCAGATAAACTCCTGGGTTGAACCCATCAAGTTCAAAGTAATGAACAGTTCCGGCAGGCATTTCCTTACTTAGCATCCGGTTTCCGATGATGCTGTAAATTTCAACCCTCACTTGTTCCTGCTCATCAAATGCATTCAGTTCAAGGTTAAATCCCTGAGTGGCTGGATTTGGGAAAATCCTGAAAAATGAATCATTTTCCGAAACCACTAATGTCTCAGGCAATTTCGGGTCAGACAGATCTTCTGAAACAAGATCGCTTGAAAGCAAAAGGCAATATGGTCCTCCCGGAGAAATCCTGGCATACAGATTGGCGCCACTTTGAGCGCGAGTTCCGGGTAACATTCTGATATTTTGTCCGGCCACCAGATCAACAGTGCTGGCAGACGTTACAAGAAACTGTTGGCCACCTCCGCCGGTGGTAATGGTTTGGGTGGCATCATAACAATGCTGGCCGGCAGGTACGGTCATATTGGTTAGCGTTAGATTGGCGGGAACCGTTGATGTACCGGTAACTGACACGTTATCAACATCCCAGTAATAACCCCACGCTCCGGTATAATTCCACTTGAACCGCACTTGCGATTGGCCTGCCACCTGGGGAATAACCTGACTGAAAAAGGCGGGATTGGGAGTAAAGTACACCCAGGTTTGTAATTGTGTCCAGGATGCGCCATCATTAATACTATAGAATAAATTACCTGATGAACCTGTCCAATTTAAGAAATAATGGGTAAAGCCAAGAGTAATACCAGTATAGTTTGTGAGATCCAACCTCGGGGTGATCAGATCGGAGTTCTGAGAATTTCCATCTCCATACGCATCGCTGTTTAAAAACGCATAATTTCCTGTGGTTCCCGTCAGGCCACTTGCGTGGGTTCCAAACTGCCATACCTGTCCGTTGCCAATGTGATCACCGATTGACCAGCACGGAGGAAGTGAAGTAGATGAATTGAAGTTTTCAGAAAATGGCAATACGGTTACCGTACCGCAATCAGTTGTTGCATTAGCAATCCGGCCAATGGAATAAGTATTGGAAGCATTGTAAGAAAAAGCCTTATAGTAATAGGTTGTATTTGAGTTGAGGCCTGTATGCATAAAACTGGTATTTGAACCACGGTATATCACATTTCCGCCACCTGGGATTGATTGTCCTGCTGAATATGCCGTACCATTTACAGGTACGCCAAAAGTGCCGTTGGCCGTCCACACCAGCATCACGTTATTGTTATCAATATTCTTTGTCCAGGCAAGGTTGATCTGGCTCCCGCTGATTGCTGTTGCGGTAAGGCTTTGCGGGTTCGAAACACCTGAAACCGGTTCATTGCCTGTAATGATTAGCGAGAGCTGTTGATTTCCGCCGCTAAGGTTTCCTTTGTGAGTGATTTTTACACTGTAAAGCTGTCCGGCTAATGGTGCAGCAATATGCACCATTTCAACGTTATCGCGGAAATTATCGCCGGTGGTGGCGGCAGCCGATGGATTGGCAGGGTTAAGTCTGTATGGAAAGGTATTTATACTGTTGGCATCCTGTATACGCAAATCCAGGTCGTTGACAAGCATTGCCGTAGTGGGGTTTAGGGAGGCAGCTGGTGGATTTCCTGGAACATCATTCCAAACCAGGGTGGCACGCAGTGGCTCTCCGCCAATGGCCTTAACAGGTATCGTAGTTGTATTTCCATTGTTGAGGGTTAGTTCATAAATATGAATCTCGTCTGCAACTTTGTTCTCACTCATGATCAGGGTGGCCTCCTCAGTGTTCATTAAACCCCAGCCGAAACGGTAGTCAGGGCCGGGTGTTCCGCTGAGGTTTTCGGCGCTGTGGATGATCAGGGCTTTCATCGTTGAAGAGAGCAAAACATCTCCGGGATGGAGGTTTTGCTGATGTTGCAGCAGCAACCCAACAGAGCCGCTGACCATTGGCCCTGACATGGATGTCCCATTCAGGCTACCATAATCAAAATTAGATGTTTCGAAAGTTGAATAAACCGAAACACCTTTGGCAACAATATCGGGTTTCACACGGCCGTCATCGGTAGGACCCCAACCGCTGAATGAAGACATGACTCCGCTTCCTGTAACAGCACCCACTGTGAGAATGTTTTTCGCATTGCCGCGATCCGAAATGCAATCGTAGCCGTTCGATCCGCCATCAAGTTCTCTTGTGGCAGAACTTCCTGTCCAATCGAATCCATCCCAGTAATAATGAAAACTCCCGGGAGCAGGGCCTTCGCCACGGTCATTTCCGGCTGATTTTACAATCAGGTAGTTGGGGGCGTTGTGGGCAATCTGATCCCATAACATGGCTTCCGAACTATAAAACCCGAAATTATAATCTTGGGTTGTGCTTACATTTGCATCCCCAAACCAATACCAATCACTACCATATGCTCTCCAACCAGTGATGAAGCCATAGGAATGTTGTGATACCTTTAAGCCTAAAGCCGCAGCAGTGGCCATTTCCGAGGCATCAAAATCCCAATCATATGCATTAAGACTGGCGGCATACGACATTCCTTTGGCTGAAGGGACAACCCCTGAGGCAATCATGGTTCCGGCCACGTGGGTAGCATGAAAATTATTTGTTGGAGAGAAATCTACTTGTGTGGCCCTGCCTCCGAACTCCTGGTGCTCAATGCGTGTTCTGCCCCCGTCCCAGATGCCAAGGGTTTGTCCGCTTCCCGTAAGACTCAGCCCGGCACCGCCACCCGGATACACCCTACTAGAGTTTATCAATGCAGCGCCCCCGGCATTGAACGTGGTATTGTAGAACGGCATTCCATTTTCAAAAAACATGAGTTCGACAGTCCGGCCATCTACTTCATACCTGATTGGTAAGCCCAATGAATCAGCCAGGCGTATGGCTTCTGCTTTCCGGATCGCAAAGTCACGTTCCAGCTCAATGGATAATTCGTTTAGTTTTTCACGTTGTTGTTGGCTTTGTGCAATTGTGCTTATTGAAACCAGCAAAAGCAGGAGGCATAACATGCCAGAGAAAGTAAATTTTTTCATAACGAGGTTTTGGTTACAGAAATGGATGAATAGAAAACTCCTCGCAGTCTGATGGATATCTGCAAAACGAAGAAATTAAAATGCAGAATTCAACTTAAACAAACTGAATCCCGAAAAGTTGAGCCCTCTCCGAAAAGTCTGAGTCATTTTTTTCCACATAGACACATGAGACACATAGTTTTTCACATAGTATCTGGATTTCTTCGTCCCGGAGAAAAGCCCTTCGGAAAAAAGTTGGCAATAGGCAATAAGCAGTTGGCTAAAACCAAACAACAAAAACAGTGTCACAGCATCACTGTATCACAAAAATGAAACAACATGTTGGTTAGCTTCGGACGCTAAGTACCTAATCATAACTTTATGGCAATGTGCCTTCTATGTGTTTATTATATTTTGGGGATGCTTAGGCTGAAAAGTTATTGGATCACCACCTTGTCAAATTCAATCAGGTTGCCTGAGCGCGCGCTTATGATATAAATACCCTTTGGTAAACCTGTAAGATTGAATTCATGATGGAGTTGCTGCAACTGGAATTCTTTCTGCAACAGAATGTCGCCCATCAAATTGACTATCTGTAAAGATATCCTTTGCTGCTCCCATTCCTCATCAAAAACAAGCGTGAACAAGCCATTGCCGGGGTTCGGAAAAATACTGAAAAGCTTAGCGCGATTGGATTGTGGGTCAGATGTGCTCAGTAAGCCATCTTCGAAAAAGCTTTCCGATTCAGAAGGACGCAGTGAGTTGCACAGATTTTCGCCCTGCTCAATAAAAGCCGTTACTGATGAGCCGTTTTGGAAATGAGTGCCGGGATGCATTAAAATTTTGGAACCTGCAATAAGATAAGCGCTTGCGCCCGTTTCAACCGTGAAAAGGGAATTGTTCCCTGCAAGGCAAAGCGTTTGCAATGCCTCAAAGCATGTGTCAGAACCTTCAGGAATAACAATATCTGCAAGATGGATAGCTGTGAATCTTTTCATGTAGGCCTTGATGCAAAGGTCGTAATGGAAATCTGTGCCATGCCCGAGCTGGAACCAGCCATCCGGGTATTCCACCGGATCTGGATTGATCCAGTATTTTCCGGTTTCTATTTCCGGCATGGAGTAGCCGGCAATGGTATCTTCAATCGGAACAGGGTAAAGGAGCTCAGGATGATTTGAATTGTATTTTACCTGCACATAAAAATCCTGACCTGCCGGAATGAGAATGGCTGAATCAAGATTAAATGTATAATACCCCGGGAGTTCAAGTACCTCTTCTTCCTGCGAACCGAGCAAACCACTGAGCGAATCACCAAACTGGCTGTATATTTTAATTTCGATCCCGCAACCGCCGTAGACTACGAAACTTCCTATTTTCGTGATTTCCATATCCCATGCCGGTCCTTCGAATTTCACCAGCCCGTACGCAACCTCATTCCAGCCGCCCGCACCCCAATAACCGCCAATTTCATCATGCTGGAAGATTGCTGTGTACTCCTCGGTCTCCATTACCGTTGGCCAGTAAGCATTGTATTTCAGAAATTGTGAATCGTTGTACGAAACGTAATAGTAACCATTGTCAGCCCAGGCTGGTCCATAGGTATTTCTTACGATCCATGCGCCTGTACCGCCGGCTGTTACTATTGTATCGTTCCATCCGACCACACAACCGGCATGATTCACGTTAGTGGTTCCGTCAAAATAATAAGTGTGATCCGTTGGGTTCAGGTAAGTATCTTTAAAATACATCAGGCTCCAGACTGCGCCAATTTCCAGCACCGTCTGTTTGATTGCATCAATATTTTGCGGGATCGGATACCTGGCCTGATGAACGTAGAACAAGGCATTAAGATTGCCGGGGCAGTTTCCCGGGCCTGAAGTGCCACCAGGGTAAGGATCTTCGGTTTCAAGGTAAGGGCCGTCTCTTCTGGCGAAATAAGCCGTCGCCATCCAGTGGTTGCCGTTGGTGCTACGCTCGGGAACGTATTTATGGCATTGTTTCAGGTTGTTGTCCGACAAATCATAGGTTCCATAACCAAGCATCAACAGCCTTGATTCCAACGCGCCCATTACTGAATAAGCCCAGCAAGCGCCAGCCGATTGCGTTTTTACCGGCGTAACCCAGGCGGAATCGCGCATATCATACACCACAGGAAAATCATTTCTTTCGCTGTGCTGATAATTCTTCCAGCGGTTCTCAGCCGGCCTGATTGGTGGAAGAACCACACCATTTGCTTTCATTTCAAGAAAATCTTTCGGGGAACTATAAAAGTTTGGATCAGCAGGAGTTTTCACAGGCCCGCGCTGCGGGAAGAGCAGCGGACAGTAAAAACCTGCCAGGAGCAGAAGTATCAAGGTTCGCAAAAACATAATATTGCCAAAAACTTATCATTGCCGGATTGGACGCAATAAGTACAAAGTTACATCAGGTTCTCTGAGTATGATGGGCGTGTAATCTGCTGACTTGTCTTGAAAGTTAGCGTTTCTAAAAACAAAGCGATAGCATTGCTTGAAGCAATACTATCGCCTGTACTTTCCTGTGATCCGGGTTTATTCCGTCAGCTTCTTGCGGGCGTCGTAAACTTTTTTAGCGCCATAACCTCCGGCCATTAAAAGCATGAAACCAATACCTGCGCCAATAGGTGCGCCGCCACCGGGCGGTTGATTACCGGGATCGCCGTGACCGGGAGGAGGAGGAGGTGAACTTTGTGCAACCGCTGCAACATGCATAAACAACGCGAAGGCCGGAATCAATAAGATTTTGACTAATATTTTCATTGCTGTATAGATTTTGATTTTAAACTTTATTGAATCGAAATTTTGCGGATTGCAGTAGCGCCTTCCGAAGTCATCTTTACAAGATAGGTTCCCGGAGGCACACTTACCGGCAGGCTTTGCAGGCCCTGGGCTGTTTCCTCACCCATGAGCAGTTGTCCGTGTATATTGTAAACCTCCACGCGGACTTTAGAGGCGCCCGAATTCATAACATACAGAATGTTGTCGTAAACGTAAGCATGCAAACTTTCACTGCCCGGAACTTCTGGAATGCCGACGGCTGAGAATTTCAAGAGGAAGCGCCCGGGGGCATCACCATCCTGGGACGTGAAGTTATACACCGGGTTTTCGGCCAGGTTCTGGTTTGTGCCTGTTTTCAGGTCAACGAGGTAAGGTGTAGCGGAAATGCTTTCGATGCCGGATGCTTCGATGCTAAACTGATTGCCTTCGTTTTTAATAAAGTTGAAGGGGATTTCGGTTTCAACTGATAATTCCGGGAGTGAATTGGTACTCAGTTTAATTTCACCTGCAGAGGAATAGAACGCCGGTGCGTGACCTGCAAGGAACTCACTATCGTACATCTGGTCAAATCCGTTGGTGGCATCGGGGTTAATCACGATCCGGGCTTCCTGGGCATTCCCGGCTGTGTGACTTCTTGCTGTAAGCATCATTCCCGAAACTGTTGATTTGTAGAAAGCCTGTATTGAATGTACCCGTTTTGCGGCAGGTATCGTAAGACTACCTGTACCTTCAGAAACCTGCACCATGAATCCGTTTGTTGCGGGAATCACTGTTGAAGGTGATGAGGTAAGGTCGGTATAGCTTTGGTTAGCCTCGTTCCAGATTTTGGCCACACCGGCAATGTTGGTAAGACCCCATGCTGCAGAGGCGTCCCATGTTAAAGCGCTGCTGAAAGGATTGCCGAGCAGATGCCAGCTGTTATTATTCCCAGCCGAAATTCCTAATCCTGTTATTGGTAAATCGGCCACGTTTAAAGCGCCGGTAAAGGATTTAACTCCTCCGGCATCATAAGCAGCCATATAGCCACGGCCTAATTCAAAGTTATTTGACCCATTTACTATATCAAAGAAAGGTGCTGTACCGCCGCCACCGCTCTGGTTTTTGAAATTCACCCATTCGTTGGTGGGTTCGTTCCATAGGTAAAAATCATAGGCCGTAACAGTAACGGTAGTGAATGCGGGGCTGATAGCCTGATTTGCAACCGGTGATCCCAGGAAATGCCAGCCGTCTTTCCAGTTAGTCCAATCTGCATTGTTCATAAAGCGCTCCATTGTAGCATTTACACCGGCAGTGCTTTGAATGAGTGAACCTGTGCTGATGTCATCAGATTTTATTACCAGTCCAGTAGCGCCGGCTGCATTGGTGAGGGTGCCGGAGACCGTAAGTGAACCTGTAGTCTGGATTGTTAAACCAGCTCCATTTTCGATTGACAAATCACCTATTGTTGCTGATGATGAAAGTACCGGAAGATTTGTAACAGCCGGTATTGTTACGTTTGAGCCAGTTACTGGAAGGCCGTTACTCCAGTTTGCTGCATCTTCCCAGTCATTATCAATACTTCCGTTCCAGGTTGTAGCGGCGCTGAAAGATTGAAGGTTGTTAATTGTTCCACTGGTATTTTGTGCCTCTTGCATCCAAAAGAAATCGGAATACTGAGTTCCGGCTCCTGCTAATTGCAGAGAATATCCAATCGGCGTGGAACTACCTTCAGACACTCCGATATCAACTGATAAAATGCCATTAACTGCCCCACCAGTTCCTGTAAAAGTTCCTTCATAACTCAAGAATTGGCCTGGAACCAAAGCACTCTGGTAGGCAATTGCCATCCCATCAGGAGCACCGTTTTGTAACCCATCAAGCGGATAAGTAAATGTATAAACAGTGAAATTGCCATAACTGGTACCAACAGCAAATTGATCAAGCGTTTTTGTATTATAGATAGCACCTCCATTTCCATTCACCAGATAAATTGCAAAATCGGTGAGTGTATAAGCTCCTGGATTTTCCAAAACAACCTCTATGAACTCATCAACATCAGTTCCAGCATTATCATAGTGAATCTCATTGATCCAAACATTGGGCGGAGGTGGGGCATTCACAGTGAGAACACCTGATACATTGGTTGCTCCATCCCAGAAATCGCCACCACCGGCATTGTAACCACCATAAACATAATCAGCGGCTCCTAACTGAAACCGGCTGGCATAATAGTAAGTTCCGGGTGTAAGTCCAGGTGCAATATCAGCCACATATTCATCATTGCTTCCAGCATCTCCACTGTATGCAGCCGAAACCCAATTCGTCCAGGTGGAGGGATCGGTATTGTTTGAACTATACCCTATCCATGCAGTAATTCCTGCGCCTTGTCCTGCAGCATCGGTAACTCCTGGTTCGTTAACCTGTGCATATACATTAAATGATCCACCGGCAGTTATCTCACCGGAAACGGGCCATTGCAGGTTTGCCCAATCAATTTGCGGCGCTGGCGGAACAGGCTCTGATTCAGTAATTTTACCCACAGCAAGATAGAAATCGTTTCCACTCCATGTGAATGAATCGTTTTCGCTGGCATCAATCCAGATTTCATCGGTAGTGGTAGTAAATGTTGCATTTGCACCAAAGTCTTCAAATGCTTTTTGATACTTGGTTGACCCAGCTTGAGCAAACCTTGACTGGTATTCTATTGCTGCAGTAGCATCCGCAACTTCAACAGTTACAGACCACCAGCCCGGTACAACATCAAATGTCATTGCAGGAGGTGTTGCCCATCCGTTATACGGCCCCCAGATTTGGGGGTTATGCGGGTTGTTATCCATCCATGATGGGCCACGGAAATAGAAGGTAATAGATGGAGGGGCAGTAACCGACCCGCTGCAGGTAACTGTTTTATTATCTGCGTCAGTTGAAGCAAGGGTTATCAATTCATTGTCGTAATTGCCAACAGCCAATCCGGCTTTCAGGCGAACATAAATGGTTGTTTCTGCAACCACGCCATCACTATGAGTAAGCGTTATTGGATTGCTTGTGAAGCCACTTAATGAAGTTTCAGAAATCTCATAATTTGTTGGCGGTGTGATCGTGATATTAGCAGTTAAATCACTTCCTTCTACTGTGAAAGTTTGCTCCGCCGATGGCCCGCTGCCGAAAACATAAGTGAAATTGCTGAGGGTAGTGGGGGCGACTGTGATGAGAGGGGTGCCGCCGATAGGACTTGTAGTCCCATATACCACAATATCATTTCCTGTCCCATCACCTGGGCCACCGGAACCAGTAAGCGCCTCAGCATAGGAGTATAATCTATAAGTTACAGGCGAAGAACTATTCTCCTGAGTAAATGTCCATGTAAAATTTTGCGTATTAGTGTTATCTACAACACTCTTTACTGCATCTAAGTCTGTTGCGTAGCTATCAACGGAGCTTCTAAGTGAAATTGCAGTATTTCCAGTAGCTGAACGCTGCCATTGAACATAAATGGAAGATACACTAAATTGATAACCAGAATTAGGTGTCATAGTGAACTCCATATAGTCATTACCCGAAACCGCGTTAGCGATAGATGTTAATGCCCAATTTGTTGCATTGAACCTTCCTCCATTAGCGGCTGCAGTTAGTCCTGCACCACGCGAGATTGTTGAGGAATTAAGGTTTGCATCATTAGAATTTGAAGTTGCAGTAGCTTCACCTCCTGCAAGAGCAGAAAATTCAAATGTCAAAATCTGCCCCCACCCGTTCATCGCAAGCATTACGCCTGCCGCAATTGCAAAAGATTTTAAAAGTGTAAATTTTTTCATGGTTATTGGTTTTGGTTAATTGTCATAATTGGTGCTGCAAATTACGGAATATTTGCAATCCATTGTGTTAATAAATTCTTAATAAATTTAATCTTTTTCGCCGGGAAACCAGCAATAGCATATCTTTCAGTTATTTAAGCCTTTTGGTTGATTGTTTATAGATTTTATCAGGTACCGTAGTAAAACTTTTGTGCTCCCTAATAAACCAGTATTTTGGCGTTTGATGCCATGTTGCTGCCCTGTAATTTTACCATATAAATGCCGGGAGGAAGATCAAGCTGCAGGCGCTGCAAGGATTCTCCATTTATTTCCCATGTCTTAAGAAGCATGCCCGCCGGGTTGTAGACTTCCACGGACGTCTTATTTCCACCCGGGTTTAAAACATACAGCATCTGCTTGTAAGCCCATGCGGTAAGTTCATGGCTGAACTCAAGCGGATCGGTTCCCAATGCCTTGAAATGCAACACAAAACGATTGGGTTCATCCACGGTTCGCGCACTGAAATGATAAGGCGTTTTTAAGTTAAGTTTTTGCATGCGGCCATCGCGCAAGTCTTCAAGGATGATGTCATGAAAAAAATCAGCATTGGCGATCGCAAGCGTATACATGGCATCGGCTCCGGCTTCGAAACCAAGGTTTACCTGCGGATGCCCACTAATATCTGCGAGGAAGCTAATGCTGAACGTTGCACCGTCTTTGGGAAAGTACAGTGCCGGCGCAGCGGTTTCCATGCCGTAGATTTTCCCGGCTCCACCCTCGCTGCTTTCATGTCCGAACTCGAGGATGGCTTCATCGGAAAAAGCGTTCGAATTACCATTGACTTTCAAACGCAGCACATCGGCAAGGGCAGGTGTGGTTTTAAGCCATTCCTGCATACTGTGGGTTCGTATGGCATTGCTCATGCCCAGCACGCCTTGGTTGGTTAATGCTTTTACCCAATATCCCTGTGTTGGTGCAACATAGCGCGATGCGCCATTGGTTCCGTCATCAACAAGCGAAGCCGAATTATAGCTTCCGAAATTGCCGCTTTCGCCATTCCACACCCAGATAGTGTAACCTCCGCCATTTTGTTCAAGATTTTCGCGGCCGCTCCAGCCAGCCAATGCTTTCCAGTCAATGGACGAGGGATAGGGATTGCCAAGCAGGTTAAATCCCTCGTAAGCATCGTCGGGGTGTGCCTTGCGGTTCAAGTAAATGTTTATAGGGCCATGATTCAGGGTTCCGGCAAAATCAGGATGGGTGTAAAATACAGTATCCGGGTCAATTTCTGCATGAAAACCACCACCGGCCTGCACGCTGAAGCCATCGGACAACAAGATGTTTTGTCCCGCCAGCAAATTCAGGTTGCCGCCATCCAACACCTGCACCGTGTTCCCGTTTCCGGCGGCAGTGATGGTTTGATTGGCATAGTAGGTTCTGCTTATTCCTGAACCCACCACCAGGATGCCAATGCTGTTTGTTTCGGGGATGGAAGCATTTGGATGGGTGATCAGATACCCTTTACCCGGGATAAAATTCTTGTGGTTGTTGTTAACATCGTCCCAGGTAGGCCATACAATATTGTTGCTGAGGCTTACCCAGCTTTGTGCAGGTTCGAACCATGAAAAAAAGCTGCCGCCGCTGAACCCATCTTCAATATCCTGGGCTAGTACCGGAGAAGAAAGCTGACGCCATTTGCCTTCATCTGCGCCAATGAATCTTTGTACAGTTGCACTTACATTTCCCGAACCATAGATCAGCGAGCCTGTGGCATCTGCATCGGAGAGGATCAGCAGGCCATTGGTGCCTGCATTGTTTTGCAATGATGTGCTTACGGTTAACGAGCCATTGGGAGCAATGGAAAGCGCCGTACCGGCTTCGATGAGTAATTCACCAACCCCGGCATTGACGCCAATTACAGGATTGTTGGCTGAAGGAGCTATCACAACTTTGTTGTCTAATCCCGGAACCGAACCTGACCAGTTGCCTGGATTGTCCCAGTCGGAATTAACGGCGCCGGTCCAGGAAGTAAGGTTCGTAATAAAAAGGCCGTTCACATAATCGGTAGCCAGGAAACTGCTGCCCGATTTTATAAAACTTCCGGGGAGGAACTCCAGTGCAGCATTGGCCGTACCGGTATAATTGAAGGCAATATCAAATACCTTGGTAGTAGCGCTGAAATTCTGCGCGCTGCCGGTCCACTCAAAAGTAAGAATGTCGTTGGCAACTGAGGCGGTAAAACCCGGAAGTACAGCATTCTCTATGCTTTGATAGCTCAGGTTGTCCTTGTCGAAAGCCACCCTGAGTTTGGTTTGGGTAATGCTGCCAAAACCTGCCCCGCCCATGCTGACAGGCATCAGCACATTCCCGGCCGGCGATTCGACTTCCTCCATTGAAACCGTTCCAACACCCGCCACTTGAGAAACGCTGCCGTTGATATAAATGATATTGGGTATGATTTCAAGATTGGCGTTGGCTACCTCACAATATTGGGTGTTGAAAATCAGGGGCGTATTAAAGCCGCCGTAATAGGTAAATCTGAGATCCAGCAGCTTGCCGTTCATCCCATATGATGATCCAAAAGAAGTAAAGCTGACTACCAGCGGACTGGCACCTCCTTCCAGTTGATTGCTAAACCAGGTACCGGCAATGGAAGTGTTTTGTATTCCGGTAAAAACCAATAGATCATCATCGAAACTGATTTCCAGGTTGAATGCGGAAAAAGTATTGGAGCCTGTGAAATTTAACATATCTAGCTGTACCAGAATCTCACCTGGTGAAGCGGTAACGTCATAAACTTTAATTGTGGGTTGGGCAAAGAGGCTAAGATGGTAAAATAGTATAGCCACTACTGAGAGTAGTATTGTTCTGATCATAGCTTGAATTGGTTTTGGTCTGATTAATCGCTGCAAAGGTAACATTGCAGGAGTATATAGGTTCAAACAACAGCAATAATTTGCTGAGTCAATGATTTTGCGGTGAGATTTAAGCGGCTCAGATCAATTGTGCGAACCTTTCAACCGGAAGGAAACAGGCAGGCTTGATTTAAATCGCGAAGTTGGCAATAGACAATTGGCAGTTGGCAATTGGCTCCGTGCCTCGCCGGTAGGCAGGCTTTTCAAAGGGGGACTTGCTCTTCGCAAACTTTGTAGCACATTCCCCGACCGACTGAACGTCGTTCGGGCGGGTATCACTCCAACACCCATCACAGTATTACTGCATCACAAAACATCCTAAGTATCTTGTACTGAAATAAGTTCACAAGAAAACAAATCCCCCTGGCCCCCTTTTTCAAAGGGGGATGAGCTCTTCGCAAACTTTGTCGCACACTACATCACTCCATTACAGCATCCGCCACCCACCCACAAGCCCGTGCTTTCGGCGGACAAGTCACTCCACTATTCCACCAATCAACTAATCGACTAATTAACAAATTAACTAATCACATACAGCATCACTGCATCAGCGCCTTCGCGACCTTGCGGTGTAATCTCAGTGCACAATCAGTTTCAGGGTTCTTACATGTGAATCATAAACAAAGCTTGCTAAATAAAATCCCGGAGCGGGATTAAAGTGGAAGCGTTGCTGTGTTTCCAGAAGGGTAAATTCCTGCACCTTGCGGCCATTGGCATCAAACAGATATATAGTAGCTTTTTCGGCTGCCGGATTGAAAACGACCAGCTCGCCATGTTTGTAAAAAGCATGGGGTTGGGTCAATGCAGCATCGTCCGTTCCAAGTGCTTTGAAGCGGAGCAAAAATCGCAGCGGTTCGTCATCCTGATGTGCCACGAACTGGTAATGTTGATCGCATATGGGATGAAGTGTTCCAGTTTGTAAATCTTCAAAGATCAAATCCTCAAAAGATTCATAACCGCTTGCAGCGATGGTGTAAATTCCATCAACGCCGGGAATAAAACCCACAGAAATTACAGGATGTGCATCAGGCTGTCCAAGAAAATTTATGCTATACGCTTTGTTTTCTTTCATGGTATAAAGGCCTGGAGCAGCAGGATATAGACTGAACATTTTTTCCGAGCCACCAAGGTTGGTTTCATGGCCGAACTCAATAATTACCTCATCGCGGTAGGCATTGACATCACTCCTGACCGAAAGGTGAAGAACTCCAGGTTCAGATTTTTTATCCTTTAACCAGTTCTGGTTGCTGTGAACACGGATGCTGTTATCCATGCCCAGTGTTCCTGTTTCAGCGGTTTTGACCCAAAACCCCTGCATTGGCGAAATATAGCGTGAAGTTCCGGCAGTTCCGGTTTCACTTATCTGACCCGAATGATAAGTGCCATATTGCCCGAGTACGGGGTTCCAAACCCAATACGAATAACCATCCTGATCACCCGGCGAAAGCAAAAGCGAACTCCTGTCCCAGCCTGCGGCTTTCCAGTCAATGGATGAGGGATAGGGATTGCCGGCAAGGTTAAAACCACGGTGATAATCATCGGGATGTGCCTGGAAAGATAGGTTGAAGTTGAAGGCGCCCTCGTTGAGATCTCCTGTAAATTCCTTTGTTTGTGGATTGCCTTCGGCATAAGGAAGGGCAAGCATATAGCCTTTTGCGCATGCAATGAACTCGTCGGTATTTGCATCTGTCCAGGTGGGCCATACCGTGTTGTTAAAGAAACTTATCCATGATTGTGCCGGTTCGAACCAGGAGAAAAAACTACCATCGGTAAATTCCGGAGAAATTGGCTGGTCTTCAACGGGAGAGGATATCTGGTGCAGTGCAGATTCAGGACCGCTCACGTAACGCTGCACCAACGCTCTCAGTCCCTGATTATAGTGAATGATTGAACCGGTTCCCATGTCAGATGATTCGATAATGAGTCCGCTTACACCAACCTCATTAACAAACTCTCCTGTAACTGTTAGGTTCGCATTGGACGCTAAGGCTAAACTTCCTCCAGCTTTTATTGTCAGGTCGGCGGTATTGGCTTCGGCAGTGATTATGGTTGCGCCTTCAACAATAACATTCTGGGAAGAGTCAGGTAAAATGCCCAAACTCCAGTTGGTTGCTGTTTCCCATGCACCATTGCTGATTCTGTTAAGCAGTGTACCCTGAACGGCACCATGAACCAAATTGGGGATGGCAATTGTTTCGAATTCTAAGTTCATATATTCGCATGCATGAGGGTCGGTAGGAATAAATGTAAGCGGTGAAATTCCACCATTATAGGTAAACCCAAGTTTAACTATCACGCCTTCCGGGGCGGGGAAAGATAAAAAACCAGAGCTGGATACTTGAACATGTATTATAGATGGAGAAACTGAGGTAACTGTTATCCTGTTGGGATCAGAATTAAAGAGAACTCCGAAATACGAAAGCACTGCAGGATCGTACTCCATATATATAAGCATAGCGAAAATAATTTCAGGAAATCCGCTCACACTTATAGGAATCTCGATAGTATTTCCAACAGCTGGAACATCCGCTCCCATAAAAGTTTCAGTTGACAGTGTTTGCGCAGATAATGAAGATCCGCCAAGGACAAAAATGCTGAACAGCACAATAAAGTTTCGCATTGAATCAGGTATTAAAAATTAATTACTTGGGATTTTAAGGACAAATACACAGCCCACTCCAGTGATTTATCATAAAAACCCAAAAAAGTTACACCAGGTGTAAGAAGATATAGATTACAAAATGCAAAATGCTTGCATCGAATGGATTGGCAAAATGAAAAAGTAAAATTTGTGAAGAAATTCACTCAGTCCATTCATTGCTTTATTCAAAAACACAATAAACCAAAACCACTTATGCAAAGCATTGGGATGAAAGCGCTGTCATCAGCAGTTTTGAATGCTAAACTGCCTTTTATGCTCTATTTCTTAGTATTTTTGTTATCCCAATGGAAATGAACCACTAGATTTGTGCCTGCTTTATTTTCGAACCACATTCAAGCCATTACTTAAAATCAATCATCAATATCAAAACCAATCAAATGAAAGATAATTTTACGAACCCAGCACGAGTTAGTATTTCGCTTAGAAATTCCAACGGCTTTATTGTTAAATTTTTGATAAGCATGGCTTTTCTTTTCCCTGCAATGGCTTTTTCACAAATCTGGGAACCGGAAGGACTCAACATGCCTGGCGCGTGGAACAGCTGGACAAACCCACCGGTAAACAACCTTGCACTCGCCAGCAGCACACAGGTAGCAAACGGCCGGGTTATTAAGATCACTGATGGCATCGTCCGCTGGCAGACGATTTTCAGTGTTGCCTCCAGTGGCGCCGATCTGGTGGGCGGAACCTATGATTGGCTTTTCACAAGCGGGCCTGAGGCAACTCCTTTCCAGAATAAATGGGCCAGTGTGGTTGTTAGCATGAATACCCTGCAAAGCTATACTTTCCAGGGAGCCAGTGATAATAATATCACCCTTGTGGACAACAACTGGTACACCGTGGTTTGGGAAGATGCCGGATACAACAATTCGCGCGCAATTTTTATGCAAACCAGCGCTGAACCGGTTGAGATAAACTCCGTTTCAACACCTGCCGGATCAGTCGTTCCCAATCAGGCAGTGCAGATAACCGTTACCACCAATCTTCCAAAATCACCCGAAGAAATCATTTACATCCATTATACAGCTACCAACTGGAACACATCTTCCGTGCTTGCCGCAACCATGAGTGGCAATAGCGGAACGGTAACAATTCCAGGGCAAAACGAAGGCGTCACGGTACAGTATTATGCAATGAGTTCCACGGTTGCCGGCATAAGCGCCGATTACGATCTTTACACAATCAGGCTGAACAACAACGGCGGGCTGAATTACAGCTATATAGTTGAAGGTATATTCATTCCCGAAATAGGCTTTGCGAACCTGCAATGGCCCGGAAGCGGCAGCATACAACCCGGTGCAGAATTTAATGTGTACGGGCAGGCATGGATTGACGGCCTCAGCGGTGGAAGCAGTGTAGTTCCGGGACTTCAGGCATGGATCGGTTACAGCACATCAAACACCAACCCAAACACCTGGTCAAACTGGTTAACTGCATCATACCTCGGCCCGGCAGGCAACAACGATGAATTCATCGCGAATCTGGGCCAATCACTCACTACAGAAGGAGTGTACTACTATGCCTACCGGTTCAAATACCTCGACCAGAATTATGTGTATGGCGGTTATTCAGCCAGCGGAGGAGGTTTCTGGGATGGAACTGTAAATGTAAGCGGTGAGCTGACCGTGAGTACTACTGTACCCGATCCTGAAATCACCTATGCGAACCTTCATTGGCCGCCAACAGCAAGTATTCCTATTGCTGGCTCAGTGGATGTTTATGCCCAGGTGGAAGCAACGGGCGTTAACCTCACAGGCAGTGGTTATGAAGGGCTGACAGTCTGGATCGGATATAGCGATCAGAACACCAACCCTGACACCTGGACCAACTGGAACAGTACTACCTACAATGGCATCAGCGGGTTTACCAACAAGCCCGAATACCTTGGCCAGCTTGGGTCCGGAATCACACAAGGCGGAACTTATTATTATGCGAGCCGTTTTCAACTGGCCGGGCAGTCCTATATCTATGGTGGCTATTCCGTTGACGGGGGCGGGTTCTGGAATGGAACAGACAATATAAGCGGGGTTCTCACGGTGGAAGGCACACCGCCCGATCCGGTAATTGGCTGGGCGAACCTGCAATGGCCTCCAAGCGGAACAATAGAACCTGGACAGGAATACATCGTCTTCTCCCAGGCATGGATCGAAAATGTTACCGGACAGCCAAACCCGGCTCCGGGTCTGCAGGCCTGGGTCGGATATAACACCGAAAATACCAATCCTGATACCTGGACCAACTGGATCGAAGCAACATATAACGCACCTGCCAGCAATAACGATGAATTTGTAGCCGACCTCGGCGCCGCTATTGATGTTGAAGACACATACTTTTATGCATCACGTTTTCAGCTCGATGATCAGGATTATGTGTATGGCGGATTTTCGGATGGGGGCGGCGGTTTCTGGAATGGTGTCAATTATGTTTCCGGCTACCTGGTTGTTGTGAATGAAATCGTATATTATCCGGTAACTTTCACTGTTACAGAATCAACGGGGCTATGGAATAACATCAAGTTCAAAGGCGAAATGACCAATTGGGAAGCTGTTGATATGGAACAAAACGGCAACATCTGGACTGTTACACTTGATATTTTGCCCGGCATTTATGAATGGGGCTTGATTGAAGATGACGGAACACCCGAAGGTATATGGCTGATTGTAGGCGAGAACCTTGAGGTAATGATTGATGCTGAGGGTAACATCACTGGCGATACGACTTACATTATTACATACACTTCAGTAGAAGAGCTTTTAAATGCAATCGTCATCTACCCGAACCCGGCCACGGATGAGCTGGTAATTTCATTTCCCAACAAAAATTCCTATGCTTTGCTCAGGCTGTTCGAACCATCAGGCAAACTGATCATGCAAAAGACATTTGATGAGGGCCTGCATAGGGTAAACATTTCAAATCTTGTTCCCGGCGTGTATATCCTCAAGATGAAAGTTGAAGGCAAAACGATTGTGAAAAAGATCGTAAAGCAGTTTTAATTCCCTTTAAATTACCCAAAACTTAACCGGGAGGCAGAACCTTCACTTGCATTCAACGATAATACAGGTGCATTAATGCGATAGCAAACTTTAAGTATGAATAATGTTGTCTTTACTAATATTAGCAAAATAATTGAAAGAGATAGTAAGACCACAACTTACAAATTTGCTCTCTTGCGAGGAGTAATTGATATTATTCAAGAAAATTCGCCATTTATTGCATTTTCTGATGATCGTGTTCAATTTCCAACTGGCTTGTTAATTGAGAAATGGCTTTTATATTACTATCCAATTTTAGAATCTCAAACTGCTATCCCACAAATTAATGGTGAAACTAATCTTGCATTTGAAGTTCAGTTTGCAAAAATTATTTCAGATTATAAAGCAATTGGCGGTTTTTCTGCTTTCTACAACGACTTAAAGAACAAGGGCATTCCAATAACGTTGCAAACAGATTTTTTTGCGTTAGCAAAAAAACTTCGTGATACGATCACAAAAATGCCAATGAAATATATAGGTCGTTCAATCAGCAACGATTACTATTCTATTTTCAATTTTGAAACTGGACCTTCAAGTAGAAACATAAATCAAATAGATTTGGAGTTTTTGATTTTAAACTTCGGGACATTTTCAATTCCCAAAGATTATTATGAAGCGTTTAAAGTTTTAGGAAGTTTCATCAATGGTAAAGATTCCATTCTTTTTAAGTGGGCTGAATTTTCAGTAAATGCGTCAGGTAGAAATCTTTCATTCGAGAAAGTAGTGAATGAAGTTTTAAAAAGTCCGATAAATGAAAGAGAAATTGCTGAATCAAAAAAGATTTACAAAGAGATTCTAAATAGAGAAGGGAATGTCTATTGTGTCTGGACCGGAAAAAGAATATCAGTCTATGATGTTGACCACATGATTCCTTTTTCGATATGGAAGAACAATGATTTGTGGAACTTACTTCCATCAGAACCGAAAACGAATAATCAAAAGAGAGACAAAATTCCATCGCCAGTATTAATTGAGAGAAGAAAAGATTTGATTCTTCATTACTGGGAAATGATTAGCGAAAGGCAATCACAGCGTTTCAAAAAGGAGATTCAGATTGCATTGCTTGGAAATAATTCATTTGCTGCTTGGCAGCAAAAAGGAATCATTCAACTGCAAAGCAGTTGCACATATCTAATTTCTAATCGTGGCTATGAAGAATGGAAAATCTAAAGTCAAACCCATATAGCCATTTAACAGCGAAAGAAAGACTAACTCTTTCTTTTCCAGCAAAACTTTTGTTGAACAAAAGTTTATTGGTTGGTGATGTTTTAGATTTCGGTTGTGGCTTTGGAAACGATGTTAAATTACTGAAAGTTAAAGGGAAAAATATTGTCGGCTATGACAAACATTATTTCCCAGAATATCCAACAAAGAAATTCGATACCATCATTTGCTTTTATGTGCTGAATGTTTTGATGCAAGAAGAACAGGCAAATGTTTTGATGGAGATTTCTCAACTCTTAAAGCCAACAGGCAAAGCATATTTTGCAGTGAGAAGGGATTTGCAATATGAGGGTTTCAGAATTCACAAGATTCATCAGAAGCCGACTTACCAATGCAATGTGATTTTGAATTACAATTCAATTTTCAAAAATGAAAATTGCGAGGTGTATGAGTACAAACACTTCAACCAAATAAACAAAAAGACAAATGCTGATTGCCCGTTTTGCAATCCCGATTCAGAAAGAGAATTGCTTTTAGAGTCTGCAACTGTTTATGCAATGTATGACAAATTCCCAGTGAGCGACGGACACACTTTAATCATACCGAAAAAACATTGTGCAGATTATTTTCAACTTTCTTTCAAAGAACAATCCGCTTGCTGGTTTATGCTTAACAAAGCAAAAGAGATTTTGAAAAAGAACTTGAATCCTGACGGATTCAATGTTGGAATCAACATCAGCGAATCCGCAGGTCAAACAATACCACATGTTCATATACATTTAATTCCAAGATTCAAAGGCGATGTAAAAGAACCAAGAGGCGGAGTGAGAGGAGTTATTCCAGAAAAGAAAGATTACTGATTTGTATTCCCAATGTGTATTCCAAGACATCAAGTGAGAATTTTAAACTGAAAACCGAAATGCAAAACAAACCCAAATACCTCTCCGGCACATTTTTCCTGTTGCCTTTTATCCTGACCCTCTGTTTGACTATCTTTCTTCATTCACAGGTTCATTCACAAATTTATGAACCTGACGGCTTGCGTTTACCCGGATCATGGAATGGCTGGATCAATAATCATGATATGGGCGGCGTTTTCGACATGCAAAAAATAAGTGTGGGAACCCAGCGCTGGCAAACAACTTTCCAGTTTGAAGATGCCGATGGTGAGCAAAGTTTCAAGTTTGCCAGCGGAACTTCAAACCCCTGGCAGAATGAATGGAGAAACACTGATTTCCTGTTAAACACGCTGCAGCCGGTTGGATACAACGGGGCATCGGCACCCGATAATAACAACACCGTGTTTTTAGCCCAGAACAAGTGGTACACTGTTGTTTGGGAAGACAATGGCTACAATCATTCCAGGGCAATCTTCATGGAAAGCAGTGATGAGCCAGTAGAGATTACCCAGGTTTCTCTTCCAACGCTGGTTGAAGAATTTGAGGATGTTACTGTTAATTTCACCATCAGTCAGTTGGCGTCTCCTGAGGAAGTATTTTACCTGCGTTATACCAACAATGCGTGGAGTACCTCGGCTGTTTTGGTTGCAAATATGTCAGCTACAAGTGGAACGGCAATCATTCCCGGCCAGCCCGGAGGAAGCGTTATTGAGTATTACGTTTTCAGCTCAACCGTTTCAGGCGTTAGCGATGATTATGATCTTTACACTATCCGTCTTAATAACAACGGTGGCCTTAACTACAGCTTTGTTGTGGAAGGATCTTCAGCGGTTCAGATTGACTGGGCCAACCTGCAATGGCCACCCAGCGCAACCATTGAGCCTGCTCAACCATTTGATGTTTACGGACAAGTATGGATCGAAAACCTGACTGGCGGATCTGATCCTCTTGAAGGGCTGGAAGCATGGGTTGGTTTCAGCACAGAAAATATTCATCCTGATCAATGGACCAACTGGATTGCAGCAAGCTATAGTGGCGCTGTTGGCAGCAACGACGAATTCGTTGCGGATATCGGTTCTCACATAACGGTGAAAGACACTTATTACTATGCTACCCGGTTTAAAAATGGTGATCTGGATTTTGTTTATGGCGGCTATTCCCCAACGGGAGGCGGCTTTTGGGATGGCGTTGAAAATACCAGCGGGCTTCTTACCGTAGGCCATACGATTGATTGTACAGTTTATGCCGGCCTTGCATTTTCCGATCCTGCATTTCCTCTTCAGGATCAGGCGCTCACAATCCAATTTAATGCAGAGTTTGGCAATGGCGCTTTGCTCGATTATACCGGCGATGTGTATGCGCATACTGCTGTCATCACCAACCTCAGCAACGGGCCTGAAGACTGGAGATACATGAAAAGCGACTGGGGTGAAAATACGCCTGAAACCTTGCTGACCCGGCTCGATGATAATCTTTATAGTCTTGCCATTGCGAACCCCATCAATTATTATGGTGTGCCTGTTGGTGAAACCATTGAGCAATTGGTATTTGTTTTCAGAAGTGGCGTAGCCCAGGGAAATGGTTCGTACCTCGCGCACAGAAACGCTGATGAAACTGACATTTATGTACCCATTTACGAAGCTGGCATGCATGTCCGGTTCCTGAACCCAACACAAACCGAATACCTTTTGAATCCGGGGGCAAGCATTCCGCTTTGCGCCGAAGCCGTTAATCATACACAACTAAGCTTTTACGTCAATGAGCAGTTGATTGTGCAGGATGAAGTTGAAACACTTTCATATATGCTTGTGATGCAACAGCTTTTGCCTGGAATGAACTGGCTTGTAGCCGTAGCAGAAAACAACGGTTCGGAAGTAAGGGATTCCATTGAAATCTACCGCCGCGGCACTGTTCAAGTTGCCGAACTTCCGGAAGGGGCAAACAAGGGTATCAACTATGTGGATGAGGAAACCGTAACGTTGGTGTTGCATGATCCGGCAGGTTTAAAGCAATTTGTTTATGTGATCGGCGATTTCAACGCATGGGAAATTTCAGAAACAGAACTTATGAACCAAACGCCCTCAGGCGACTATTTCTGGCTTACAATTACCGACCTGGATTCTGATTATGAATATGGTTTCCAATACTTTATTGATGATGAAATAAAAATCGCCGATCCTTACTCCGAAAAAATACTTGATCCCTGGAACGACCAATGGATTTCATCAGGCACTTACCCTGATTTGAAGCCTTACCCTCACGGCCATACTTCCGGACTGGTTTCGGTTTTTCACATCAACAGGCCTGAGTACCAATGGCAGCTGCCAGATTTTATCCCTCCGGCATTGAACAACACCCAATCAGATTTGCTGGTTTACGAATTGCTGATCCGCGATTTTGTTGACTCACGCCACATCAAGGATGCCGAACAAAAGTTGGATTATCTTAAGGAATTGGGCGTAAATGCCATACAGCTTATGCCCATCATGGAATTCGATGGCAATGATAGCTGGGGCTATGCGCCAAATTTATTCTTTGCAACCGATAAATATTATGGAACCACGCAGGCTTACAAAGAATTCATTGATGCAGCCCATCAAAGAGATATTGCGGTGATCCTGGATGTTGTTCCCAATCATGCCATGGGTCAGAACCCATTTGTGCAAATGTATTTCGACCCGGACGCAGGTGGGTATGGACAACCTGCATGGAACAATCCCTGGCTGAACTCCCAGGCGCCCCATCCATACAGCATTGGATACGATTTTAATCATGAAAGCCCGCATACCCGTCAGTTTTTTAAGGATGTGTTTCAATACTGGCTCACCGAGTTTAAGGTGGATGGTTTCCGCATTGACTTATCAAAAGGCCTGACCCAAAGCCAAACCGGCGATTTTGGTGAATGGAATGCGTATGATCAAAGCCGCATCAACATACTCACCGATTATTACAACCATATTAAATGGGTGAACCCAAATGCCTATGTGATCCTTGAGCATTTTGCCAATAATGATGAAGAAACCGTACTTGCCAATACCGGCATGCTGCTCTACAGTGCCATGCACCACGTGTACAAGCAGGTTGCCATGGGTTGGGAGCAAAGTTCTGATCTTTCATGGGCCTTTCACGGCAACAGGGGCTGGAACTATCCCAACCTGATGGATTATATGGAAAACCACGATGAGGAACGCATGATGTTTGAAGCCCTGAGCAACGGAAATTCGTCCGGTTCTTACAACATCACCGACACACTTACTGCCTTGAACCATCAGGAACAAGGGCTGGTTTTGTTCATGGGCATCCCTGGGCCAAAAATGATCTGGCAATTCCAGGAAATGGGTTACGATTACAGCATCTTTTATAATGGTGGGCGCACGGCTTCAAAACCACCGAGATGGGACTACATGGATCATCCTCAAAGGGAGCGTCTTCACCGCGTGGCTTCTGCCATGGCCAGTTTAAGAAAAACTGATGCTTTTCGTTATGGAAATTTCAGCCATGATTTAGGTGGAAAAGGAAAACGCATTTGGATCGCACACAGCAGCATGGATGTGGTGATAAGTGCAAACATTGGTGTGAACGGATTTGATATGATGCCTGGTTTCACAAAAACCGGAACCTGGTATAACTACTTTACAGGTGAGTCATTTTATGTTTCCGACCCTGGCGGCCACTTTTTCTGGTATGGGCCAGGTGAATACAAAGTCTTCACCAGCGAGCCACTTCCCAAACCATTTCATGAACTGGAAGTGACAATCGTTGAAACCCAAACCAACATTCCTTTGGAAAACGCCACGGTGCAACTCGGCAAT
Organism: Bacteroidales bacterium; assembly: GCA_014860575.1. Classification (NCBI taxonomy): domain Bacteria; kingdom Pseudomonadati; phylum Bacteroidota; class Bacteroidia; order Bacteroidales; species Bacteroidales bacterium. Next base: position 84,647 of record JACZJK010000016.1, on the reverse strand, counting down.
GCCGGCAGCCGCCAAACCGATGTTTCCGGGAAAGCCTATTTTCTTGCGTTCCCACAACAGGTTTCTATACACGCCTCCAAATTCGGATGGATGAATAATTCGATAGCTACAAACGTTAACGGAAACAGTTTTGTAACCATTGCTTTGGATGCCGGTTGGGATCCATCATCGGCTTTTGCAAACCTGCAATGGCCGCCAACTGCAAACCTTTTCATTGGGAATGAAGTTGAAATATTTGCCCAGGTTGAAACCAACGAAATCCCACTTACCGAAACCGGTTATGAAAACCTGCAGGTTTGGGTGGGCTATCATACTGCGAACACAAATCCATCGGAATGGATCAACTGGATACCGGCCACCTACAATGGAGTCAGCACCTTCACAAACAGGCCTGAGTACAGCGCAATGATTGGAAGTGATATTGCAGCCGAAGACACGTATTATTATGCAACCCGGTTTCAGCTTCCGGGTCAAAGTTTCAATTATGGTGGTTATTCAGCAAGTGGAGGCGGTTTCTGGGATGGGGTGAACAATACAAGTGGTGTTCTCACTTTGACTGAAGAACCACCTAATTATGGCATTCTTGATGATGGTGGTATAAACCTGCCAACAATAACTTATTGGTACTCCGGGCTGGGTTCGGACATCACACAGCAAGGTTCAGCATTCAACAACAGTAATTTGGGAGATATCAATGCTCTTTATGTCAAGGGCGCAAGTTTCAAAACCTGGAAATCCACTGGAGGCGATGTAACAGGCGCGCAGTTCAAATACAAGGTTTGGAACTCATCTGAAGTAGAACCGGCTGAATATTCCTTGCGCAATGTTGGCTGGACATCCAACGAGGGAAACGGGAACCAGACATGGGCGGGTTTTGGCAACGAAATTGAAATCAGCGAAGGATTGGAAGCCGGAACCTATTACTTCAAAATACTATTTACAATCACAGGAACGGGAGTTCCGGGTATCCTGGAAAACGGGCCGTTTGTGTCAACTTTTGCCATAGAGGGGCCTTCTATTCCAGAGATACTTGAAATAAGCGGAGTCTTAAACGCCGAAGAATGTTTCAATGCTTCTTTGTCAATTGCAATAAACAATGCTACCATTCAAAATGGCGCCGTCGCCGATATCAGGTCCGGCGGGAACATCACCGCAAGCAGTTTTGTGGTAAGCGAAGGCGGAACTGCTTTGCTGAGCGCTGCTACAGGAATTTTACTCAGTCCTGATGTTCTGATTACCCCTGGCGCTAACGGTCACTTCAACGCAACAATCGTGGCATTTGATCCCTGTACCCAAGCCCGCTCAATCCTGGCTTCGGAAGAGGAACCTTTTGAAGAATATTTTAATAACTCTGCAGTTAGCGAATCCTTTTTCAAGCTTTTTCCGAATCCCACTACCGGCCGCTTCATTTTACAGTTGAATGAGGCTGAAGCAGATTCCGACATTTTCGTTGAAATTTATTCTATTGTGGGGGAATCAATTCATAAAAGACAATTCTCCGGATCGCATCAATTTGAATTTGATCTTTCCGGGAACCCAGGTGGAGTCTATATTGTAAGGCTTATGACTAAAGATAAAATGGCCTTTGAAAAAATAGTGAAACATTAGTACTCTAAAAGGCTCACACTAAAAAAACTCCAAAAAGAGGTAAAAGCCTATTTTTGTGAACCAATTAATTTATCAATAAACCATAATAAGATGAAAAACAACTACCCGACCTTTTCAACAGGCATTGCTTCATTAATGAAGGCTTTCAGTTCTGTGGCTGTGCTTTATCTCACACTGCTAATATTTCCGTTTACACTAACCCATGCACAGATTTATGAACCTGAAGGCCTCAACATGCCTGGGGCATGGAATGGCTGGACAAATCCTCCGACTAACAATCTTGCGCTCGCAAGTTATACACAGGTTACGGGTGGCCGCGTTACCAAAATATCAACAGGAATTCCCCGCTGGCAAACCATTTTCAGTGTTGCTGAAAGCGGTGGGGACCTGATTGGAGGAACCTATGACTGGCTTTTCACAAGCGGTCCAACCGGAACTCCATTTCAAAACAAATGGGCCAATGTAAATGTGTTAATGAACACACTGCAAAGCTATACTTTCCAAGGGGCGAATGATAATAATATTACCCTGGTAAATAACAAATGGTACACCGTGGTGTGGAAAGATAGCGGTTATTTACCTACACAGGCCATTTTTATGGAAACCAGCGCCGAGCCTGTTAACATCGCATCTGTTTCTTCTCCTGCCGGAAGTATTGATCCAAATCAAGAGGTATTGGTAACGATAACTACCAGTTTGGCTGCATCAGCTGAGGAGGTTTTTTATGTAAGATATACAATTAATGACTGGATTACCTCTTCGGTAGTAGCAGTGAATATGAGCGGTAGTTCGGGTACCGCCACCATTCCCGGGCAACCGGAAGGCACCAATGTAGAGTATTATGCTTTCAGTTCAACAGTGGCCAGTATAATCGCTGATTTCGACCTTTATACAATCCATCTTAACAACAATAGCGGAAATTTTTATGCTTATGCTGTGGTGGGAACCCCCACCTCAGAGATCAGTTGGGCCAACTTGCAGAGCCCCGCTTCGGGCACAATTGAATCGGGTCAGGAATTTAATGTTTTTGCCCGTGCATTTGCCAACGGAATAACAAATGATCCGGGACAGGGCGCTGGAATACAAGCATGGATTGGCTATAGCACTACCGACACAAACCCGGATACATGGACAAACTGGATTGCTGCAACTTATTTTGGTGACGCGGCCAGTACCGATGAGTATATTGCGAATTTGGGGGCTTCCCTCACCGAATTGGGAACCTACTACTATGCCAGCCGTTTCCAGCTCGATGATCAGGACTACGTGTATGGAGGTTACTCTGCCGGAGGCGGTGGTTTCTGGGATGGCTCGCTGTATGTAAGTGGTTCTGTTGATGTGGTCGTGCTTCCCGATCCTGAAATTACCTTTGCCAATCTTCAGCATCCTCCTTCTGCAGAAATACTTATAGGCGATTCAGTGGTCGTGTATGCTCAGGTATTGGCTGTTGGTGTTGCTCTTACTGAAAACGGTTACGATGGTCTGACCACATGGATCGGCTACAGTGATGCAGACACCCATCCCAACACCTGGACCAACTGGTATCTGGCTCCCTACGCCGGCATCAGTGGGTTTACTGGCAGACCTGAATATATTGGACATATTGGTTCGGATATTAATACCACAGGAACCTATTATTATGCTACCCGCTACCAGCTAGATGGCGGCGATTTTATATACGGTGGGTTTTCAGAGGATGATGGTGGCTTCTGGGATGGTACTGACCATGTTAGTGGCATCCTCACTGTTATTGAAGAAATAATCACCTTTCCGGTATTTTTCAAAGTGGTTGATGAAACCGAATCCTATCAGGCCATTGAGTTCAAAGGAGAAATGATAGAGTGGGCAACGGTTCCAATGGACGAAGATCCTGAATTTACATGGACGCTTACATTGGATGTAGCACCAGGAACCTATGAATGGGGAGTTCTTGAAAACGACGGCACCGAGTTTGGCATCTGGCTGATTGCGGGGTCAAACCTTGTGGTTACTGTTGGGTCAAACGGGGAAATAAGCGGAGAAACCACTTACACAGTCACGGCGCCCCCAACACCTGAAATAAATTGGGCCAACCTGCAACATCCTCCGGCTGGAACTATTGAAACAGCGCAGGAATTCAATGTGTATGGCAGGGTATGGATCAGCGGAATCACCGGTTCCGGAATTGCAACTGATGGCCTTCAGGCCTGGGTAGGTTATCACACCGGAGATACCCATCCTGAAACCTGGCCCAATTGGATACCCGCTACTTTTAATGAGGCTACCGGCGACAACGATGAATTTATTGCGAACCTCGGTTCAGCTATAAACGAGGAAGGAACTTATTACTATGCTTATCGCTATCAATACCTTGACCAGGATTTCGTGTACGGAGGCTATTCTGAAGAGGGAGGCGGTTTCTGGGAAGCCGGGGTTTTCGTATCGGGAGTGCTTACAATAGTTACTGACCTGACGCCGGAAACCCTTGTAGTTGAGGGGCAAACGATCGGCAATGAGATAACCGAATGCTTTGATGCTACCAATAACATCACTGTTTCCACGACAGTGATCCAAAATGGAGCGAATGTTGAATTCAGGGCCGGGGTTAGCATTCTTTTCCTCGGTGGTTTTGTGGTTGAAGCGGGTGGAAGCATGCATGCGCTGATTACTGATGTTTATTGCCAACCTCCGGCAATGTTGCGCTCAAAGCCAACTGAGATTGCTGATGAGTTGCCTTTAGCTGTTGAGAAAGCGCCCATTGTTCAGGTGTTTCCAAATCCCAATTCCGGAAAGTTTAGGGTCAAGGTAAGTAGTGCTGATGAATTCCCGGTGCTGAAAGTTGAAGTATTCAACATGCCTGGTGAACAGGTATTTTCGAACCGATATTGGGGTAATCAGGAATACGACATTGACCTTGGAACCCAGACTGGAGGCGTTTATATAGTACGATTGACTTATGGAAACCAGGTAGCAAATGAAAGAGTAATTATAAGATAGATCTCATTTTTTATCATGCTCTTTTCTTTATATAAGTTGTTTTGGAAATCCCTTCAAGCAATTTTAAACATCATTAACATGAGCCGTTTTGTTTTTACCTTAGCCTTCATCCTTATATGTTGGCTTCCGATCCATGCCCAAACCGAACTTGATGAAAGAGCAGTGATCAGTTTTGAGAAAGGCCTGGGTTTTCATGCACCTGATAGCGCTTTTGGACTTAATCTTCGGTTTCGGATCCAAAACCGCATGGGTCTTAAAAACACTTTAGGGAATGATGTTTTAATTGATGAAGTTGAAGCCCGGATTCGTCGTCTCAGGCTGAGGATAGATGGATATACAAAAAATCAGAGGCTTACTTATTTCCTTCAGCTATCTTTCTCCCGCGATGATCAGGATTGGGACAATTCAAAAATTCCAAATGTGGTTCGCGATGCAATGGTCTATTATCGTTTCAATCCCAAATTTTATATAGGCTTTGGGCAGGGAAAACTGCCCGGCAACAGGCAGCGCATTAATTCATCAGGTCAACTGCAATTTGCTGATCGCTCAATTGTAAACGCTGAGTTTAATATTGACCGAGATTTTGGGCTAATGCTTTACTTCTCCGACAATCTTGGCGTGATTGATTATAATCTTAAGGGAGCCATATCAAGCGGCGAAGGCCGAAACAACCTGAAATCTGATAACGGCCTGGCTTACACCGGAAGGATTGAACTGCTGCCTCTAGGAAAGTTCCTTTTCGACGGGGATTTTTCTGAAGGGGATCTGGTAAGGGAAATAAGACCAAAACTTGCCCTGTCAGTTGGATACAGCTTTAATCATAAAGCCCTTAAAGAAGCTGGTCAGAGGGGAGTTTTTCTTTACGAACCCCGTGATATTCACACATTCTATGGTGATTTACTTTTTAAATATATGGGGTGGGCATGGTCATCGGAACTGATGCAACGAAATGTGGATAACCCGCTAACCTATGCAGGTGAGGACAGTATCCATATTGTCACAGGAAAAGGATTTACAACCCAGCTTAGTCACTATCTTATCAATACATGGGAAGTGGCGGGAAGGTTCTCAATGATTGAACCTGATCATAAGGTTTCCGCTCTTGAAGCGGCACAAACTGAATATACACTGGGAGTAACCAAATATATCCGCAAGCACAGGGTTAAAGCGCAGGGTAATGTGACTTATGGCATTTTCAGGCCTCTTACCGGGCCTGAAAATGCCTATTTAAATGTGCAGTTCCAGGTTGAACTTGGAATTTAGGCAATGCACTAAAATTTGATCAATTCAGTCCCCGCTGAATACATCACGGTGTAAGTGCTTGCTTCTTCTTCTGTGTCAGCAGCGAAACCACAACCAGGGTGATAAATGACAATGGTATCGAAATGATTCCGGGATTATCGAAAGGCATCAATGCACTTTCGCGGGGCAGCCTGAACTGTTCAAACATACTGGGTGATAATAGAATAATCACAATGGCCGATACGATGCCCACAAAGATGGAAGCAACAATGCCTTTCGATGTGGTCTTATCCCAGAAAATGATCATCACAATGGCCGGCAAATTTGCAGAAGCCGCAACTGCAAAGGCCAGTCCGACCAGGAACGATACATTCATACCTTTGAATAAAATACCCAGGAGAATGGCGGCGATCCCAACGCCAAAGGCGGCCAGTTTTCCTGCTCTCACCTTGGCTTTGTCATTCATTTTCCGGTTAAGGTACTTATCAAAAAAGTCATGGGCGATAGCGCCTGATGATGCCACAATAAGTCCGCTCACGGTTCCCAACACAGTAGAAAAAGCTATGGCTGAGACTATAGAAAAAATAAAAACACCAAACGACTTGGCAAGCAATGGCGCCGACATATTACTGCTTTCCATATCGAGTACGCCATTGATCATGGCTCCGAAGCCCATATACATGGTTAGAATATAAAAGAAGCCAATGGCGGCAATGGCAACAATGGTGGATTTTCTTGCGGCACGCTGGCTGCGAACCGTATAATACCGGATCAGAATATGTGGTAAAGCAGCAGTTCCCAGAAACAGTGCAAGCATCAGCGAGGCAAAATTGAGCTTATCCCAGAATGATGCCTCTTTTCCTACTTTAAATACCAGGCCAGGCTTCATTACATCTTTACCCTGTCTCGTTTCCTGGTACCAAACTGTCACCTTTTCGGCTCCATCATTGAAATAGCTTTTCTTAAACAATACCATCTCACTTTGTTCAATTCTTTTAAGGAAGCCCAGCGGACCAACTGGACCGGTACTTTCAATTTCTTCTCCATCTTCCATGATCCTGCTCATATGGCCTACCTGGTAAAACATACGTTCACTTTTGGGCTGGCCGTTGTAAAGTACATCGCCGCTTGCAAGAACTGTTTTTGACAAGGTTTCACTCAGACAAATGGAATTATCATCAGCAGAATCTACCTTATACCACCTTTCAGTACCACTATGCAAGAGTTTAACAAAAAGGTATTTGCCCACAGCAACCTCACTTAAATAATCATATTCTTCGAGGTTATGAAAGTCCATTTGCCCGTCTTTCATCTCAACCTCTATGCTGCAAGGTGCAATATAATCGGGGCGGGGCGGGTTATCGAGGCCTTTATTGAGAATAAAAAAAGTAATAAGCGTTGAAAATATAATCAGCAAACCACCTTTAATAAACTGAACATAGGTGGTGGAGGTCATGCCGGCCGTGGCAACAATCAGAATTACCACTGAGCCAACAATAATGACTCCAATCCAATGCGGAAGACCAAGCAATGGAACTACCAGATCACCAGCTCCTACCATTTGCGGGATCAGATAAAAGATGGAAACCACAAGCGTGCTTATGGAGGCCATTAACTTGATACCTTTGGAGTTGAATTTCGCATCCAAAGCATCGGCAAACGTATATTTCCCCATGCGTTTAAGCGGTTCGGCAACAATAAAAAGGGCAACCACCCAGCCGGCCAGAAACCCGATGGAATATAAAAAGCCATCGTACCCGGCAAATGCGATCATCCCGCAAATGCCCAGGAAAGAGGCAGCCGAAAGATAATCGCCGGCAAATGCAATTCCGTTAACGCCCCAGTGAATATTGCCTCCGGCAGCGAAATAACCACTTGCAGATTTGGTCTTCGAACCAAAATAGAAAGACAGCGCCAGCACTAAACCTACAAAAAAAACAAAAAATATGACAGCCCAGATTGATACTTCGTATATCATGACTCTTCCCCTCCATTCATTTTGTTTTCAAGACGTGTGCACATCGCATTATAAATGAAGCCCATAACAATGGCGAGGATAATCAGGCCAAAGCCGTAAACGACTGCAAGGTTCTGACCTCCGATGATGTAAACGCCCATCAGGTCGGAAAAAAACACCCCAATGATGACGAATCCAAAATAAATGATCGTGTAAATTAAAAAAAGCTTGACCCCAAGCTTGCTTTTCTTTTCAGCCGCTTTATCCGGGCCGATTTCATGATTTGAGTGTTCGTGGAGCATAATGTTGGTTTTAGATGAGATTGATGGGCAAAAATAAAGTTTTTATGCTCATGTGCAAGAGTGGATTTAAAAATCTGATAAACTTATAATTAGTCTATGGAAATGTAGTGCTTTTCCGGTTCTTGTTTGTTGAGGATAGCTTGATTGGTATTACAAAATCTGTACTTTTACAGTTCAAATTATTTAACAACGTTTTATGAGAAAGCTTACAACTTTTCTGCTGTTAATGTTAACCGCACTTGCGGTTATTGCCAACCCAATATCAGATCTGATAAAAACCTCGGGAAACGCAAAGGACTATCCAGGCTGCAACCTGTTGATCCTTTTCGATAGCACCAATGTTGAGGTTCAGGAAACCGGGCTTGGGTATTTTAATATGCACCAGGTTTTTAAGGTGCTAACCAAACAAGGTGCGCTTGACAAACGGGTAATCAGGATTGATTACGACCCGCTCTCAGCTGATGTGGAATTCCGCATGGTAAAGATTTATCGCTCAAACGGAACGGTTGAAGAGCTTGATCTTTCTGCTGTACTCGATTATCCGGCGCCTGCCCGGGCAATTTATTGGGGCGCCAGCGAGAAAATGATCGAGTTGGGAAGGCTCGAACCCGGTGATGCCGTGGAGCTAAAATACTTCAAGAAAGGTTTTACTTATGCCTTGCTTCTTGAGGATGATGAGGAACGCTTTATCCCTCCCATGCGTGGCCATTATTACGATATTGTGCCCTTCTGGAGCAGCGAGCCTATGCTTGAAAAGGTTTATTCGGTCAGCATGCCAAACGACAAGCCCGTTCAATATGAGTTTTACAATGGTGAATGTAAATCCTCATTAAGGTTTGAAGATGGAAAAACCGTGTACACATTTTCAATGAAGAATATTTTGCCGCTAAAGCGCGAACCCAATATGGTTGATCTTTTTGATGTGGGTCCAAAACTCTTGCTCACCACAAGCCCTGATTGGGAAGCAAAATCACGCTGGTTTTATGGTGTGAACGAAGATTATGGCAGTTTCGATCCGACCCCTGAAGCCGAAGCATTTGTTAAAGAATTGCTGAAAGATGCGAAAACTGAAATGGACAGTGTTTCGATCCTCACCCACTGGGTGGCCGACAATATGCGTTATTCAGGCATTTCAATGGGGCCAGGCGAAGGGTTCACACTACATAATACAGCCATGAACTTTACCGACCGCTGCGGGGTTTGCAAAGACAAAGCTGCATTGCTCATTTCGTTTTTGCGAATTGCCGGTTTTGAATCCTACGCGGCAATGACGATGGCCGGTTCGCGCATCGAAGACATTCCTGCCGATCATTTCAACCACAGCGTCACGGTGGTAAAACTCTCCGATGGGCAGTATCATCTGCTCGATCCAACCTGGGTGCCTTTTGTGAGGGAATTATGGTCAAGCGCCGAGCAGCAACAGCATGTATTGATGGGTTTGCCCGAAGGCGCCGATCTGATGGAAACACCCATTTCGCCACCCGAGAACCATTACCTGAGAATGAGTGCCACTTCGGATTTAAAATCTGACGGCACATTGACTGGCGTTGTAAGCTTAGAGGCTGAAGGCCAAACCGATGCCGCTATACGTGGAATGTTTACACGGGATTACAAATCGCAATGGGAGCACAACGTTGCCGCCGAACTATTGCGGTTGTATCCCCGGGCTGAAATTACTGACATAAAGTTTAGCGATCCTATTGATTACATGGCCGGGCCTGTAAATATTCAAATCAGCTTCAACATCCCGGATTTTGCTTTCACAGGCAACAAACAAATGCTTTTCACTCCGTTGCTCGCCGGTAATTTTATGAGCCGCGCCATGGGGCATTTGTCGCTGAACACCGATTTACAGGAAAGAAAATATGCTTTCCGCGATCGTTGCAGTCGTCTGGTGGAGGTTAACGAAACCATCAGCCTGCCCGAAGGCTATGAACTTTTATTACCGAAGGAAGAGGTCACCACCGAAGGCGAGGCTGCTTCTTATAAGGGTGGATACACCCAGCAGGGAAATTCAATTGTGTTGAACCAACAGATTATTCTCGGAAAAAGAGTGTATGAACCTTCTGAATGGCCTGAATTCAGGGCCGCGGTTCAGGCGCAGAAAAACCTGGCTGGGATGCCTGTCATCCTTAAAAAGTGATGTTGTTCAAGATCATAAAAACCACGAAAAACACATTCAAAATGAAAAAACTTACTTTACTCATCATATCCTTACTTTGTGTTGCGGCAGGCTATTCACAAAATGAAAATGCTGATGCTATTTATGAAAAGATTAAAAGGGAATACACGCTGAACAACGATGGAAGCATGGTTTTCAGGGAGTTCAAACAAATGAAATACCTGACTCATTTATCATTTAACCGGCTTTACGGCGAAACCTTCATTGTGTATAATCCCCGCTTCCAGGAACTTGTCATCAACGAAGCCTACACCATTATGGCCGATGGCAGCAAAGTTATAACCCCGCCCAATGCATTCAACGAAGTATTGCCGCGCAACGCAGCACAATCGGCCACGTACAATCACCTTCGCGAAATGGTGGTTACACATACCGGGCTGGAAATCGGTGCCAGCGTTTATTTCGACTACAGCATCATCACAAAAAAAGACTTTTGGCATGCGCTGATGGGAAATGTATTAATCAAAGAATCGTCGCCCGTGCGGGAAATGGAAGTTATTGTACGCATGCCTGATAACCAGCAATTGAACTATCAAATGTTCAATTCTGAAACCAAACCGGAAGTTGTAACAAAAGGTTCAGAACAAATATTTACCTGGAAATTCGACAATCTCAGCGCTTCGTCAAAAGAGCCATTTATTGGCAAATACCAAGCAATGACACCAAGGTTGATTTTCAGCACAGCCGGGAATATCTCAGATTTAGCCCATTGGGTCGCACGCCAGGACGCATTTGATTACCAACTTAGCGATGAAATAAAAAGCTTCATTGATAAAATCACTGCCGAAAAACCTGATGAATTGAAGATCATTCAATCATTGCAAAAGGAAGTGGCTCAGTCAATGGCCTGGGGCAGAGCCGAACCAATCTATACCGGCTTCGTATGCCGAACCCCTTCCGAAGTCTGGAAAAGCAACGGAGGTAGCCTGTTGGAAAAAACAGTATTGCTTGCGGCAATGCTCAGGCATGCCGGCATTGATGCTTCGCCGGCATTGGCTGGTCCCCGCAGCTTGTTCGAACCCAAAGCCTCCAATTTGCTGTTGTTTGAAGAGTCCATCGTAATTATTAATACCCGAAACCACGGAACCGTTTATTTGTCAGCAACAGTTGTTGAAAACCAAAGTCTTGAGTATCTATTTCAGAATGAGGTGATCATGCCTTTATTGAAAACAGGGGAAATTACTCCAATATTTCCAAAATCATTCCCGGGCGAAATAACCTTTAACGGACGATTTAGCATTGATACAGCAATGAACCTTACCGGCGAAATTGAAACCAGCCTGCAAGGGAGCAACAATCCGTTTTTCAGCTTAAGTGAAGCGCCAGGCAAATTGGGCTCTTTCATCAGCGGTGGAATCATCAAAAAGGGTGAAAATTCTGTCAGTATCACTGAACTGAGCAAGGAAAAATCTTCAGCAACACTAGCCGTTGAGAAAACTAATCCATTCAGGGAATTTTCAGGCTATTATCAATGGGAACTTCCTTTTATGAACCATGGGTTCGAAAGTTACCGGGTAAATTACCTGGCTACTTCACGCACCGATTCTTTTATGGTGCCAGCCGGTTTAGATGAGAAATACGAGTTTACAATTGATTTACCTGCGGGATATGAATTTGTTAACCCGGATGCCAGTCTGGAAGAGAAATGCGCTGCCGGCTCAGTAAGCATAAACTTTAGTAACGATGAAAATCAATTAATGGTAACACGCGTAATCCAACTGACCAACACGCTTGTTTCTCCTGAAGATTATGAATCTTTCAGAACAATGGTCAATCTTTGGCTAGAAAAGAATTACAAAACCATCGTTTTCAAAAAGACAGAATAGGCTGACTCAATACTTATGGATTGAGTGTTTTTTGTCATTCTGAGCGCAGCGAAGAATCTGTTTTACAACTATTTAGAGCTCCTTCTCCACCGTTGTGGTTCTGGATGACAGGATTTAACCTTTTAATTTATAGCCTGTCTTAGCCCCAATCATCTGGCAATTGCCGTTTAAGCTCTGATACAGCCCTTTCAACGGCTATTCAGGCGGACTCATCCATTTTTGTTTTACCACCCTTTCAGGCGCATCTACTTTTGCCGTGAAAATTTCATTTAAACATTAACTCGAAAAAAATTACAACAATGAAAACAAGAATTTTTCTTACAGCAGCAGTGATAGCCGTTTTATCAATCAGCAGCTTCGCTCAAAAAAACAACCGCTTTGGTATTGAACTCAATGGTGGCGCATCTTTTGCGACCCAAAAACTCAGCGAAGCAGAACTGAACACAGGTTTTGGTTTCGAAGGCATTTTACAATATCATTTTCTGCCGCAACTCGGAGTTTATGGTGGATGGGGCTGGAACCGTTTTGGCGCCGACGATTCCTTTGCCGGACAGGATGTTTGTTTTGAAGAAACAGGTTACATCTTAGGGTTACAGTTCAGGCAAGCGCTTGGCAACTCCAACACAACTGCATTCCTTCGCGCCGGAAGTTTATACAACCACATTGAAATTGAGAATGCCGATGGCGACATAGTCAAAGATAGTGGTCATGGTTTCGGCTGGCAGGTTGCCGGTGGTGTTGAAATCCCCCTGGGTTCAAACTGGAGCGTTGCACCTGGCGTAAAGTTCAATTCTTTGAACCGTGACATTGATCTTGAAGGAAGTACAAGGGAATTGAAGCACAATTATATTTCAGCACGCGTGGGGATTGTGAAAAGATTTTAAACCTTTGGGTATATTATTATTCAAAACCCCGGCGGATTTTTTAAAGTCCGCCGGGATTTTTTATTTCATTACGCTAATTTTGTTTCGCAGATTATTCCATCCTAACCAATAAAAATCATGGCCATTCCCACCAGCAGAACCAAAGAAAAGGCAAGTATACACATCAACATCGAAAAATGTACTGGCTGCGGCCGTTGTGTTGATGTTTGCAGCGATAACAGCCTGATGCTCGAAAGCGGCAAAGTGGCTGAACGAAATTCCCCGCATTTTGGGTGTATCGGTTGCGGGCATTGCATGGCTGTTTGCCCTGACGACGCCATCGAAATCCTTGGCCGCACGCTAAGTCCGGATGATTTGTTTGATTTGCCTTCCAGGGAAGGCTCCGCAAATTATAATGAAGTTCTTTCACTTCTGCAGCGGCGAAGGAGTATACGGAGGTTTAAGGATAAAATTATCAGCCAGGAAATTGCCGAGAAAATACTGGCAGCAGCAAGCACCGCACCCATGGGCTTGCCGCCATCAGATGTAAATGTGCTGGTGTTTGAAACCAAAGAAAAGAACCGCGCTTTTGCGCAGGACTTCTGTACTTATCTTGAGGGAATGAAATGGTTCGTATCGGATTGGTTCCTTACAATTATGCGTCCATTTTGGGGCAAATCTGCCGATGAAATGTTTCGGGGTTTCATAAAACCGCTTTTTAAAGTTTATACCGAAGGCATGAAAGAAGGCAAAAATCTGGTGAACTACGATGCGCCGCTTGCGATGTATTTTTATGGTTCAACATATTGCGATCCAGCTGATCCTATTGTTGCTGCCACTTATGCCATGATCGCCGCCGAATCACTGGGTTTGGGAACATGCATGCTGGGCGGAATCCATCCACTGATACAAAGTGGAAAGAAAGCAAAGCAATTCCGAGAGCAGCATGGCATCAAGGGCAAAAGCCGTGAGGGCTTGTTTGTAATTTTTGGATATCCGGCAGTTACTTACCGGAAAGGGATTAAGCGAACGTTTGCCTCAGTGAACTGAACAAACAAAACCCCCGTCTGAATTCTGACTTTGATGAAGTGAAATCACTAAATTTTCCTTCACCTTTATCAAGCCACACGTGTTGGCTATTCGGGAATTTTCATTTCCTAAGTAAGAATTATCTGAAACTCTAGATTCGTTTGAACCTTATTTGGTTTCTGAAAAAAGAAAAACCCCGCCAGGCTCCAAACCTAACGGGGTTTTCAGTTTAATCATTCTCTCTTTGGCTCACCCCTTCTCCTTGTCTCCATTTCTCCCAGCCTTTCTTCTCTCTTCCTACATCCCGTACATCTCAATAATCTCCTGCTTGCTCTTGCCAAGGATGTTGTACTTCTTGCCTACTTTAATGAAAGCATCCAGCGCTTTTTCGAGGTGGTGCATTTCGTGGCCGGCTGAGATTTGCGTGCGGATACGTGCGGCGCTTTGCGGAACCACCGGGAAGAAGAACCCAATGGCGTAAATGCCTTCGGCAAACAAATCGCGTGAGAAATCCTGGGCAAGCCTGGCATTGAACAACATCACCGGAACAATGGGTGTATCGCCGGGACGAAGCACAAAGCCGGCTTCTTCCAAACCTTTACGCCAGAATGCAGTATTTGCTTCAAGTTTATCGCGACGTTCGGTGGAGGCTGAAAGGATTTCAAGCACTTTCAAAACGCCTGCCACAACCACTGGAGCAATCGTGTTCGAGAAAAGATAGGGACGCGCTTTCTGGCGGCACATTTCCACCAGCTCCTTACGACCCGACACACAGCCGCCGGATGCACCACCAAGCGCTTTCCCGAAAGTAGTAGTGATGATGTCAATCTTGCCCATCACGCCGCAATGTTCGTGGGTGCCACGGCCGGTTTTGCCAATGAAGCCGCTGGAGTGACTGTCATCCACAAACAGCATGGCATCGTACTTATCGCAGAGTTCCACCATATCGTCAAGTTTGGCGGTATCGCCGTCCATGCTGAAAACACCATCGGTTATCACAACTTTCAGGCGCTTATCGCTGTGCAGTTGCAGTTTCGACTCCAGGTGTGCCATGTCGCTGTGTTTGAAGGTATCGGTCATCGCACTGCAAAGACGAATGCCGTCAATGATGCTGGCGTGAACCAAACGGTCACTGATCATCACATCATCTTTGGTTAGGATCGCCTCAAAAACGCCGGCGTTAGCGTCCATACAAGACGGAAAAAGGATAGTGTCTTCGGTTCCAAGGAATTCGGTAACCTTGCGCTCCAGTTCTTTGTGAATGTCCTGGGTTCCACAGATAAACCTTACGGATGACATGCCATAGCCGCGGGTATCAAGTCCTTCGTGTGCAGCTTTGATCACATCCGGATGGCTCGAAAGCCCCAAATAGTTGTTTGCGCACATGTTAATGACTTTTTTCAGGGAAGCGCCTTCGGGGAATTCCACTTCAATGTCGGCAGCCTGTGAGGAGTGTATATAACGTTCAACTTTGAACAAGCCTGCGTCCTGCATGTCGGTCAGGGTTTGCTTGTAAATGTCTCTTACTTTGTTGCTGTAAGCCATGTTTCTCTGATTTTTAGGGTGTAGATTTAGTTATTTGGTGGGAAACGGCAAAATGATGCTGTTTCAAAACCTGTGAACTTGCTATTTTTTGTCATTCTGAGCGCAGCGAAGAATCTAAGACACAGACACGCAAAGATCCTTCACTCCGTTCAGGATGACAAGATTTGAACTATTGAGACAGTTTCCAACTGCCAACATTATTTCAGGAATTCATTTACCAAAACAACGATCTTGTTCACCGAGTCGAAAGCTTCCGGAGTTGCTTTGTCGTCGGGGATAGAGATTTTGTACTTGTTTTCAAGGAATCGTTTGAGCGAAACCATTGAAAAAGAGTCAACAATACCGCCGCTGATCAGCGGGGTGTCGTACAATATCTCCTCGTCTTCGTCTTCGAGGTATTCATCAATTACATACTGTAATACAACGTCTTTCATTTCTTCTTCCATTTTCGTGTTTTTTTAAAGTTAGTATTAATTTGAAGGGTTCGTACTGTTTGCTTATTACTTGTGATGCTGTGATGCAGTTATACAGTGATGCAGTGAGGTTGTTACTTGGATTTGAGGTGGTACATAAGTTTGGCGATTGCGTTTTTTTCGTGATCGCACCTTAATCTTCGTTTTTCGGCTGTTTCTTTGTTGAGATAGTTCAGGTCCTCAGCGATGTAATACATGTTCTTTACTTCATTACATGATGATTTTGAAATATTGAGAAACTGGTGAAATTCCTTTTTGCCTTCACGGCCATGGCCTTCAGCAATATTATTCATAATTGAGATGGATGCACTGTTTATTTGATTCCTGAACTCAAAGTCTCTGCAAGCACTGAAATCCACATAAACATCTTTAACAATTTCCCTTGCCATCTTCCAAATCTCCAAATCCTCAAAACTCTTCGCAAACATAAAACAAGTCTTTCTCTTTACAGTATCACTGTGTTACTGCATCACTGTATCACAATCAAAGACTAATCATCTTCAAGAGTGGAAGTATCCCCAATCTCCTCTCCCCACTCCTGTGCGTGGAGGATACGGCGCATGATCTTGCCGCTGCGGGTTTTGGGGAGTTTTTCAATGAACTCAATTTCCTGCGGCATGGCCAGGGGCGAAAGCCTTTTCCTGATGTAATTCATGATTTGCAGTTCGGTGTCGTCATTGGGTTCGAACCCAGGTTTCAGGGTCACAAAAGCTTTTACAACTTCCATGTTGATATCATCGGGTTTGCTCACCACGGCAGATTCGGCTACGGCTTCATATTCCAGCAATGCAGATTCTACTTCAAACGGACTTACAAGGTGTCCGCCGGTGTTGATCACATCGTCATCACGGCCTACAAACCAGTAATAACCATCGGCATCCAGTTTTGCGCGGTCGCCGGAGAGATACCAGCCGTTTACGAATTTCTTTTTGAAGGTTTCTTCGTTGTTCCAGTAACCTCTCATCAAAGCAGGCCAATCGGGTCTGAAGCCAATCAACCCAATAACTCCGGGTTCGGAAATGGGTTCGTAAGTTTTTGCGTTCAGAACAGCAGCCGTGAGGCCCGGGAAAGGCTTGCCCATGCTACCGGGTTTTACCTTCATGCCGGGATAGTTGCAAATCATGTGCGAACCGGTTTCTGTTTGCCAGAAAGTATCGTAAAATGGTTTCCCAAACACTTTTTCCGACCAGATCACGGCTTCGGCATTGAGTGGTTCTCCAACACTGGCTAAGTGGCGTAAGCATGAGAGATCAAATTTCTTCACAATCTCATCGCCGGCTTTCATCAGCGAGCGGATTGCCGTGGGCGCCGAATACCACATGGTGATGCGGTATTTTTCAATAAACCGGTACCAGGCTTCTGCCGAGAAACCTGCTTCGAGTACGCAATTAGTCACGCCATTGCTGAAGCCGCCGATGATTCCATAGGATGTTCCGGTTACCCAACCCGGGTCTGCGGTGCACCAGTATATGTCATCTTCCTGTAAATCCAATGTCCATTTTGAGGTCAGATATTGAGAAATCAGCGAATAATGCACATGCTTCACGCCTTTCGGCTGACCGGTGGTTCCTGATGTGTAATGCAGCACCGATGGCGACTCGGCGGTTGTTGGATGAATTTCGATATGCTCAACCGGTTCGGCATCTTCGAGAGAGAACACCACTTCGCGTTCCTTGAGTTCTTTTTTGCCATCGTGGTCAACAATGATGATGTGCTTGAGATAAGGCATTTTGTCAATGAGCTTGCGAACCTTACCCACATGCTTGCGCTGTGTAATGATGGCGGTGGTTTCGGCATTCTCGAGGCGAACATGCAGGGATTCTTCGCCAAAAGCGGAAAACAATGGCTGCACGATGGCGCCGATTTTCAGCACGCCCAAAAATCCAAGGTAGAGTTCGGGGATGCGATCCAAAAAAATGCACACCCTGTCGCCGGCATCTATGCCCAGCGAGCGGAGGAAATGGCCGATGGTGTTGGAAGTCAGCCTCACATCATTGTAAGTGTATTTCTTTTCAACGCCCATGGCGTTTTCCCAGAGCAAGGCCATTTTATCTGCCTTGCCCATCTGGCAGATGCGGTCGGAGCAGTACCAGCCGATATTGATCATATCGCCGGGTTTGTAGTCAAGTTCGTCTTCAGCAATTTTCCAGCTGAAGTCTTTCAATCGTTCTTCGTAAGAGCGGATGTTCGACATAGAGATGTTTGTTTTTATAGTTACTGAGATGTTTTTTTTCTTACCACATAGACACATGAGACACATAGATATCACATAGAATAGTTTAAAATTTCACTCCGCTGGTAGTTTGGCATAAATCTCATTTACTAGCGTTTGTTGTCCGTGTTCAAAAATGTTAATGCTATTGAAATTCAGAGTAGCTCGTCAATTTAACTTTCAAAATATTATTACTATTGTGTCCTATGTGTCTATGTGTTTAAAAACTTACTTCTCAATAATCACAATTGCATTCACCATATCCCGGATATGCGAAAGCGATACCTGGATATTGGTAATATTTATTTCTGCAACAAAATCCCTGGTTTTTCCGTAAAGGACTATTAATGGCTTTCCAAGCTGATCGTTGGTAACCTCCACTTCGTTGAATTGAAGCCCGTCGCGCCAGCCGGTGCCGATGGCTTTCAGGAAGGCTTCCTTGGCGGCAAAGCGGGCCGCATAATGCTGGGCTTTATTTTTCTTGGTTTCGCAATAAGCAATTTCACCGGGAGTGAACAGCTTTTCTTTCAGCCCTGAATTGTTTTCAAGCTGTTTTTCAATGCGTTCAACTTCAATAATATCTGTTCCTATTCCGAAGATCAAGGCCTTTTGAATTTAGGCCGCAAGATAGGAAAAAGTCTGATTTCTGGCTATATCGCGCCTAATTTCTTTCCCACTTTCGTGAACTTTTCGATGGCAAAAAGAATATTCTCTTTTGAGTGTGCTGCGCTGATCTGAACCCTTATCCTCGACTTCCCTTTTGGAACCACAGGATAGTAGAAACCAATGACATAGATGCCTTCATTGAGCAATTCATTGGCAAAATCCTGCGACAATTGTGCATCATTTGGTAGGTGGCCGAGCAAAACAGGAACAATCGGATGAGTGCCAGGTACTATCTTAAAACCTGCTTCTTCTATTCCACTGCGGAAAAGTTTTGTGTTTACATTCAGCTTATCGCGCAGTTCTGTTGTTTCGGTAAGCAGTTTTATCACTTCGAGGGTTGCCCCGCTGATAGCCGGAGTAAGGGAATTTGAAAAAAGATACGGCCTTGAGCGTTGACGTAACAAATCAATGATTTCTTTGTGACCCGAAACACAACCACCGGATGCACCGCCCAGCGCTTTCCCGAAAGTAGTGCTGATGATATCCACCCTTCCTATCGCATTGCAATGCTCGTGGGTTCCACGTCCACGCTCACCAATAAAACCGGTGGCGTGAGAGTCGTCAACCATGACGAGGGCATCATATTTTTCAGCTAAATCGCATACTTTGTCAACCTGGGCAATGATGCCATCCATTGAAAAAACACCATCCGTTACAATGAGTTTGAACTTTGCTCCGGATGCTTCTTTGAGCTGGGCTTCCAGATCGTTCATGTCGTTATTTTTGTAACGGAAGCGCTGCGCCTTGCAAAGCCTTACGCCGTCAATGATGGAAGCATGGTTGAGTTCATCGCTGATGATGGCGGAATCTTCGCCAAGCAATGGTTCAAAAATGCCGCCATTGGCATCAAAGGCTGATGAGTACAAAATGGTGTCTTCCATTCCGAGGAACTCACTGAGTTTTTCTTCAAGTTGCTTGTGAACCAGTTGGGTTCCGCAGATAAACCTGACGGATGCCATGCCAAAACCCCATTTGAAGAAGGCATAGTTCGCAGCGGCCATGACTCTGGGATCGTTACACAAACCAAGGTAATTGTTTGCGCAGAAATTTAAAACATCCAAACCTCTTTTGGTTTTGATATGAACCCCCTGTGGGGTCATTAAAATGCGTTCATCCTTATATAGTCCGTCCTGCCTGATCTTCTCAAGTTCAGTTTGCAGGTGTTCTTTCATTTTTCCGTACATCGCTTCGGGTATTTCGGCTGCAAAGGTATGGGTTTTTGTGATGCTGGCTTTCTTGTGATGCAGTTCCCGAATCACTTCGTTCTCGGGATTTCGCTGCGCTCAAGATGCTGTATGGAGTAGTGGAGTAATGGAGTGTTGGGCGGGTGCAGTAATACAGTGTTTTTCTTGTTTACGAATGCTCATAAACCTTGAGTCCACTCCGAAAAGTCACAAATTGCTGATTTTTATCGCTTTTAGCCCCTGGCCCCTAAAGGGGAAACGCTAAAAATCAGCAATTTGTGGAAGTCCCCTTTAGGGGATTTAGGGGCGTATTGACTTTTCGGAGCAGACTCAACCTTGAGTTTGTAAATTACGCTTGAATGCTTTCTGTACCTTTGTAAACTAAATCTTCATAGATGAAAATTGCTGCATTGGTTTCAGGTGGGGTTGACAGCTCGGTGACCATTCCGCTTTTGAAAGAGCAGGGGTTTGAGCCGGATATCTTCTATATCAAAATAGGGATGGAAGACAAGGCCGGCTTCATGGACTGCCCTTCGGAAGAGGACATTGAGATTGTAACCTGGATCGCAAAAAAGTATGGCTGCCGTATGGAAATCGTTGACCTGCAAAAGGATTACTGGGAAAGTGTGGTGGCTTATACAATAGATACCGTGAAAAAAGGCCTTACGCCCAATCCTGATGTGATGTGCAACCTGCTGATCAAGTTCGGGGTGTTTAACGAACGCTACGGCAATGATTTCGATCGCATTACCACCGGGCATTATGCCGGCAGGGTGGAACGCAACAGCAAAGTTTTTCTGGGAACCGCCAGCGATCATGTTAAAGACCAGACCTATTTCCTGGGGCGGATTACCGGCGCACAGATGCAAAAACTCATGTTCCCCCTCGAAAATATGCTGAAGCAGGAGGTGCGGGAAATGGCTCACAATATGAAACTACCCAGCGCTGCCCGCCGCGATAGTCAGGGCATCTGCTTCCTCGGCAAGATCAATTACAACGATTTTATCCGGCGCTATGTGGGCGAAAAGGAAGGTAAAATTGTGGAACTTGAAACCGGAAAAATTCTTGGCAAACACAAAGGCTATTGGTTTCATACCATCGGCCAGCGCAAAGGCCTGGGGCTGGGACAAGGCCCCTGGTTCGTAGTGAAAAAGGATGCGGAAGAAAACGTCATTTATGTTTCCAACGGTTACGATCCCGAAGCACAATACAGCGACGCCATTCTGCTCGAAGATTTCCTTTTCATCACCGAAAACCCATTTCCTGATCTTGCTAATGGCGCTGATATTACATTTAAAATCCGCCATACGCCGGAATTCACAAAAGGAACAATAAAAAGCGAAGGCAACAAAATCATCCTCAAATCCGAAAAACCAATTGCCGGAATCGCAGCCGGGCAGTTTGGTGTAGTTTATGACCGGGAGGAAAAGATCTGTTTGGGAAGCGGGGTGATTAGGTGAAACAGGGCATAATTCTTGCGGCATTTTCAGCATTTGCTTCTGTACATTAGAATATCCACTTAACCAACATTATACCCCATGAGAAAGCAAGTTGTCATATTCATCATTTTGGCGATCTTCATCATCCCAACTCAATTAATCGGCCAATACACTGTAAAATACAATTTCCATCCCCACGACCCCGACTCCTGCATCGTTTCCTTTGTTGATACTGTAAAGAATGAGGTAGTACGGTCGTTTACCCTGGTGGAATATAGCCCTTATTGGAATTTGCCTTATCAGGAGGTAAAACCCGAAGGTTTAGGTAAAAGAAAGGTTTTCAATTTGCAATCAGTAGAGTTCCCAGAAAAAGAAGCACTAGGCTTGTTTTCTTATGATTTATCACCTGATTGTTTTCTTAAATCAGGCAGAACATATTCAACACTTGAACTTTCACAAAACAACCAATATATAATTGTTATTCACTACTTAAATCTTTTCTCAGATAATAGACGTTTAGGACACGCTGCAATTCTGAATATTTACAATGCAAAGGGTGAGCTTATTCGAACGATAAAAAGTAGTGATACAGAGATTTTGCAGCCTTGCATTACAAATAATGGTAAATATTTTGGCTATGTTTATGGAACTGGTTTGAATGAAGATGAAACTGAGATGTCAAAAACAGGATATCGTATCATAAATGTACAAAATGATGAAATAGTTATTGACAGAGAAGTACAAGGACAAGGAATGATGGAAATTGCCGCTGTCAATAATAAGTTTATAACTAGTTATCTTACATTGGAGGATTATCAGAAACGTACTTTTATTGTAGTGATGCCTGAAAACCGGATACAATTCTCCAAAACTTTTTCAAGAAATGAACTAGATAAGTTTAAAGAGGTTACTGATGAGGGATTGTTAATTGGTAATGATTCCAGAAATGATACTAACACGTATTTATTGCGCTTTGACCCGGATTTTGATAGAGAAGAATTAGAATGAGAAATTCCAGGTTCTTATACCTGCTTCAGCAAGACGCAAAATCATTACCGTGCGAGCTGAAACTGCTGTAAAAAATGTACATTTTTTAAATTCACAAAACAGGCTATCCGATGAAAACCAGGCAATATTCTTTTGCCGGAATCGTAGCCGGGCAGTTTGGTGTGGTGTAAGATGTGGAGCAAAAGATTTGTTTGGGAAGCGGGGTAATTGGGTAAACTACATTATTTTATTTGCCACGAATGCACGAATGAAAACCAACGAATAAATTATTCGTGCATTCGTGGCAATTTTTTTCTTCTGTTTTTGAAAAAGATTTGTTTGTGAGGCGAAGTGATTGGCTAAGCAGGCATAATTCTTGCAGCGCTAAGGCCTTTCCCCACACAATATTTAAAGCTTTTCACAACCAGCATTATACCCATGAAAATGAGAAAACAAAAAAGTAACAAAAGAATTTTACTCTTCATTTTTACTTTATTGCTGTCTGTTTCCAGCCTGAATGCCCAGCATATTATCAGGTATGAGATGGACGATCACAATGCTGAAAACTGTAAAGTACTTTTTATTGATACTCTCAGCAATGAAGTAACAGACTCTTTTTACCTGCACGAACGCAACCCTTACTGGAATCTACCTTATGATACAATCGAAACAGGAAATTACTCTGTAAAAACATACAAATTCAATAACATTGATTCCTTAACAAAAGATGAAATACCCGGCTTGATTGCTTACGGGCCTGCTAATATTTCCAAGTATCCGGGCGAGGCCTTAGCATTCCACGGAGCTCGTGTATCAACCAACGGACAATTCATAGCTATCTACAACAGACTCACCTTGTATGTTTACAGTGATAATGATTTCACTGACCATGCTTCACAAGTTGTGGTCTATGACGTTGAGGGCAAGATACATAATTCTTTTTACTCTGAAGCCCTTAACATTGAAGATATCTATATAACCGATGACGGCAATTATTATCTAGTATGGGGTTGGATGCAGTCAGTCAAAGTCTCGGATGGGATACTATCCCTTTATAAAATAATTGATATTAAGAATAACCAAACGATTATAACTGTAAATACTAATGATGAGAATTTTTCCGGTGGGTATGGGAAAATTGATGGCAATTATATCTGCATTATGCTAGACATTAGAAATCAAGATGACCCATACGGGCCATCAGGACAAGGTTTCTTAAGGTGTTACGACCTGGTGAATAACATGGTTTATACTACTTCGGTTGATCAAAAAAGCAAATGTATAAGCATGTTTAAGGGGATCACCGATGAGGGTGTCAAACTTAAGAGCTTGCTGGGAAAAGATGTGCCTGACCGGTTATTGCGGTTCGATAAGGATTTCACAAAACTGCCTATCCGATGAAAACCAGGCAATATTCTTTTGCCGGAATCGCAACCGGGCAGTTTGCTAAGTATATGATTCTGAGAAAAAGATTTGTTTGGGGAATGGGGTGAGGGTAGGCATTAATTTTTATTTGCCACGAATGCACGAATGAAAGCCAATGAATAAACTATTCGTGCATTCGTGGCAATTTTTTTCACACATTTTGTCGAAAACTAATCTTTTAGTTGTACATTTGCATACTAAACGACTAAGAAATTAGTTATTCTATTAAAACCTTAGTTCAATGAAAGAATTAACCCGCGCCGAAGAGCAGATCATGCAGGTAATGTGGGAAATAGATAAAGGATTTGTAAACGATATCCTGGATCAACTTCCTGAACCCAAACCTGCTTACACTACAGTTTCTACCATCATCAGGATACTGGAGAAAAAAGGATTCGTAAGTTATAAGGCTTATGGAAAAACCCATGAATACTTTCCGCTGGTGAGCAAAAAGCAATACGCCCGTTCGAGAATCACTAACCTGCTTGGCAGTTATTTTGGCAATTCAGTGCCTTCGCTGGCATCCTTCCTTACACACGAGGAAAACCTCAGCCTCGAAGAGCTTGAAGAAATCCGCAGCATAATGGATGCAGAAATCAACAAATTAAAACCCGACGGCAATGAATGATCTTATTTACCGGCTGATCCTTTCAGCCTTGTCGCTGATGCTGTTTTACAGCATTTACCGCTTGCTGCTTAACCGCCTTGCTTTGCTGAATGCAGGCCGGGCATACCTGATCATTACCATGCTTATGGCTTTGCTTATTCCCCTGCCCTGGCGACGCCTGATTGAAAGTCCTGCTGAAATAGCATTTGTTGTCAACCTCGACATGGCAACAATTATTCCTTATGCGGTTCATACAGAAAGCGCCGAAACATTTAATTGGTGGAACCTGGGGTTTTACATCTACCTGGTTCCCGCCCTTTTCTTATTCATTTTCTTTTTGTACTCGAACCTTCGTTTGATGATCTTGCTACGAAAAGGAGAAAAAGTAAATACATTTCCCGGATCTTGTCATGTTGAGCAGCGCGAAACATCTTTTAATCGCTTTTTTAGATACTTCACTTCGTTCAGGATGACAGGATCGGATCGGGGAAGAATCATATTGCTTAAGCAGGACGTTTTGCCGTTTTCCTGGTTCGGACGAATAGTAATGAGCCGCAAAGACTATGAAAGCCGTCATGCCGAAAGCATCATCGCACATGAATTGACACATATCCGCCAGTTTCATTTCATTGACTTGCTGCTGGCCGAACTACTGATTGTATTTCAATGGTTCAATCCGGCTGCCTGGGCATATCGCAGCGCCGTTCGCGATATGCACGAATACCTGGCCGATAAAGGAACCATACAATCGGGTTATGCAATAGCTGAATATCAACGACTACTGGCCATGCTGGCCGGTCCGGTTACTGCCGGAATATTATCCAATAACATGAAACATTCAACACTTAAAAACAGATTTACCATGATGACAAAAACAAACAACAGAAAACCGGCAACTTTCAGGCTTGCTTTAGCCATAGTTGCTGTAACAACGGTGAGCTTTGGTGTATTTATCAGCGCCTGCCAGACAGGAACCCAAAAAGCCGAAACAGAAACAACTGAACAGGAAACCATAGAGGTTCCATCAGAACAGATCGAAGTTGAACAGCAAACACCAACTGATATTTCTGAAGAGATATTTATAGTTGTTGAAGAACCGCCCAGCTTCAACGGAGGTGATGAGGCCAGGATCAAATATATTTCGGAAAACATCAAATATCCCGAAGAAGCCAGGGCAAAAGGAATACAGGGAACAGTATTCGTAACATTTGTTGTTGAAGCCGATGGTTCTGTTTCGGATGTAAAAATATTGAGAGGCATAGGTGGTGGCTGTGATGAGGAAGCTGTAAGGGTAATCGAAAGCATGCCCAAATGGATACCCGGAAAACAAAGAGGCCAGGCTGTGCGGGTGCAATTCAATATGCCAATCCGGTTTGTACTGGAATAAGTGAAACAATCAATCCAGTTTCTAATACAATTTAACACTTGATTTATTATGACCACAAAAACAAACAACATACAATTCGTAACACTACGGCTGATTGCAACCTATTTTGTTGCATTAATTATTGGATGGGCATCACTCAGCATAATCTGCCTGGCACAGGAACCAAAAACAATAGACTTAGATGCAAAGCAGGAACCTTCCATTCGTGTTGACACAATTAAAGGTGATGATGGCAAAGAACATCAAGTAATCAGAGCGGTTCCAGAAAAGGAAGGAGAAGTTTTTGTTGTTGTTGAAGAACCGCCAATATTTCAAGGAGGTAATGAAGCCCGTATCAGATTTATTTCAGAGAACATCACATATCCCGAAGAAGCCCGGATAAAAGGTATTCAGGGAACGGTTTTCGTAACATTTGTAATTGAAACCGATGGGTCTGTTGCAAATGTTCGGATACTTAGAGGTATCGGAGGCGGTTGTGATGAGGAAGCAGTCAGGGTTGTTGAAAATATGCCAAAATGGAACCCTGGCAAACAAAGAGGCGAAAATGTGAGAGTTATGTTCAATATGCCGATCAAGTTTGCTTTAGGAGACAAGGAATAGACTATTGTTCCCGCATTTGGTTCACCAATGAAACGCGTAATAATATTTGTAGTTCTCATTTGCCTTGGGGTTGCCACTGCTGCTCAAAAGCGAACTCCGAACCAGTACAACAAAAACCACCAGCCTCATGGCCGCTTCATCTACTATTATGATCGTGCTGAAGGAATCGTTCATTCAGCAGGAAGATATAAAAACGGTAAACCTGTTGGCCGCTGGATCACTTATCATGAGAACGGAAGAAAATATAACCGCACCCGGCATTTCAAAAACAGGGCAAGAGAAGTTAGGTTTTACCCAAGCGGTAAGTTGGAGAAAAAGGGCTGGTCGAAATTGTTGCTTGATGATCCGGCACAACTCAGGTATTATTGGGACGGGAAATGGAAACTTTATGACGAAAACGGTAAATTGTTCCGTGTGCTGATCTTCAGTGAGGGGAAAGTAATTGATATTGTAAAAAATCTGAACCCCGATATTGAAAGCATAGAAATGGAGTAGCCATTCTATAATTTCTCATTTCTAATGATAGTACCGCTTTCGTCAACGATGATGAGAAATCTGATAAGGCTTTGGTTTCTGACAATAAGCTCGTAGAAAATGCTGGCATTGTTGTCGGCAACAATGCAGTTCATGATTTCCATCCCGCTATCAATGTTGGCTTTAACGGTGGAAGGAATATCGTCGGGTGAAAGATTTGTGCGAACCTCCAAAAAATTACCCTCAAGGTCGAAGCGGGCTATTTTTTCAAGATCATGTTCATAGAAAATGGCTTCAAATACACCGTTTTGATTGATCCACTCAATACTTCGGGCATCTGGGTACCTCATCGCAAAGCCTTGCCTGATTTTTCTCGATGGGCCCGTTATGCTATCCTTGAATATTTTGCTGAAAAAGTCCACCTTGCTTTTTTTGTATATAATAGACGCTTATAACCTAAAAAGTAACCAATTGTTCTTAAATTCCACCATACTCCATTTTATAAAGGTACAGCAGCCGGGCTTTTGAACGTTTAATTCTCATTTTAACCGCACCTTCACTCAAACGCAATGCTTCTGAAATCTGCTTCAGGGAGAGATCGTCCTGGTATTTCATTAAGAGAAGCGCCTTTTCTTCCGTATGAAGCTTATCCATCACATTGTTCAGTTTCTCAAAATGCAGGTCGGTAAAATCTTCTTCGGTTTCATCTATTATTTCGGGGAGTTCGTTTTGACGGTTCCATTCCGGGTAATGCAACTTTTTCTTCACACGCAAATAATCAATACAATGGTTATAGGTTATGGAATAAAGCCACGAACCGAATGAGGAATTTCCTTTGAAGCTTCTCAGCTTCTCATAAACTTTTGAAAGCACATCTTCAGTTAGTTCTTCTGCGAGGTCACGATTCTTGACAAGGCTATAGCATTTTTCAAGTACACGATGCTTATACCTGTGGAAAATAACTTCATAGAGATCGGGCAAATCATCGGAAATGATTTTGCTGACAAGCTGTTCATCGCTTAAGCTTTGATAAGCTTTAATGTTCATTAGTTTTCTTTAAGGCTGCTAAATTAAAAAAGCTAGTCTTATAACGTTTCAGATTTGTTACTTTTTCTTCGAGCCTCGTCTAAATGGTTACAAATCCTTTGGGTGGTGCCGGGTACATGTTGAATCCAGGCATAAAACAAAGCAAACTAACAATTAATTAAATTGAGAAAATGAAAAGGAAAATTTTATTTGGATTTGCATCTTTAATGATGCTTGCATTATTAGCTGGCTGCGGTAAAGTTCCCCAGGAACAAATTGATTCCGCCAATCTCGCCATTGAATCAGCAAAAGCTGCCGAGGCTGATGTTTATGCACCGACTGAGTATGCTGCCTTGCAGAATGACATGAATGCCATCATGACATCTATTGAGGCTGAAAACTCAAAAACCTTTAAAAACTTCAAAGAACAAACTACCCAGCTCACTAACCTCACAGTTACTGCTGACCAGGTTAAAGCTAATGCCGCTGTTGCAAAAGAACAGGTAGGTGTTGAAGTACAGGAGTTATTCACAGTCATCAACAATCTGATTGCAGAAAACAAAGATTTGATGACCAAAGCACCTAAAGGAAAAGAAGGTGCTGCCGTACTTGAAGAAATCCGCAATGAAATGGTAGTGATTGAAGGCGCCGTTGCCGAAGCAAACACTTTGTATGCTGAAGGTAAATACATGGCTGCACGCGATAAAGTGAATGCTGCTATTGAAAATGTGACCGCTATCAATGCTGAACTTAATGACGCAATTGCCAAAGTAAAGCGCAAATAATAATGCTGCTTGTTAAGCGTTAAAGAGGCTATCTTAAGAGTTTGTTTTCAAGCTTTTTAGATAGTCTCTTTTTTTATGGTTTAATATGTTTTGAAGGAATGAAAAGGTGGAGAAGAGGAATCATTTGGTTTGCAGTTATAATTACAGTTCTTGCTTTTTTAATAGTTGGGTTCATAAAATTAATACCAGAACCACCGGCCAAAGAAATTGAAATGGCCAGGCAGGCCCTCTTAACAGCCAGGGAAAGCAAGGCTGAAGTCTATGCAAAAGATATTTTTAAAGAGGCCAACCGCTACTATGACTCGGCCATGGACACCTGGCAAGCAGAAAACAAGCGCTTTATCCTATTTCGGGATTATTCCTCTGTTGTAAGACTATCTGGAATTTCAGCAGAGAAATCTGAAGCTGCCAGTAAAGACACCAAATCACATGCTAATGATTTGGAACAGCGCACAAAAAAGTTGCTTGGCAGCTTGAACAACATCTTAAAAGAACTGAATAATACCTATGCAAGGTTTCCCCTTCCCAAAAAAACCAGGTCGGCAATTTCTAAAGGAAAACTATTGGTATCCGAAGGACAGGTAGCTTTCAGAAATGGAAGTTTAATTGAGGCTGAAAAAAAAGTTGCGCAGGCAGAAACCCTGCTAAAGAACGCTCATAATGAAGCCCGAAACCTTATCTATGAATATTTCGAAAATCACAGACAGTGGAAAGTTTGGATGGATCAGACCATTGCTGAATCAAAAAAGAAGAACTCAACTGTGATTATTGTTGATAAATTTGCAAGCAAATGCTTTGTTTACAAAAAAGGGAAGAAAACTGCCGAGTTTGATGCAGAGCTTGGCAAGAACTGGGTAGGCGACAAAAGTCAAAGAGGCGACTATGCAACCCCCGAAGGCCGCTATCGGGTCACACAAAAAAAAGAAGGCCGCTCAACAAAATATTATAAGGCGCTGCTTATTGATTACCCAAATGCCGATGACAAGAAACGTTTCAAATCAGCCATTGATAGCGGGAAACTGCCAAGAAATACACATATTGGCGGGCTCATTGAAATTCATGGACATGGGGGCAAAGGTGCCGACTGGACTGAAGGCTGCGTAGCGCTGACCGACAGTGATATGGACAAACTCTACAGGCTTGTTAGTGTTGGAACGCCGGTAACAATTATCGGTTCCATTGCAAACCTGGACTCCATTTTAAATAATCAATTTTAATGACCAAAATATCAGATCTCAACCACAAAGCCATAGCTTATCTGAAGGCCGCCTTCTACAAAGTGCCGGAGAGGGCTAGGCTGTTGGTCCCTGCTGCTAAAACTCAACAAAGGTTAAAGAGGGCAGGAAGGAAATTAGCAATGATAGCAGGAACCCTGCTAATTTTACTTTTAGTTTTCTGGCTGTTCGTTTATATGGTGCCGGTAACACAGGAATGGTTTGTAAAACAAGCCCCATCACCGAAAAGCAATGCTGAAATCAGCCCAAAGCTTAAAAAAGCATTAGAGTCGTCTCAAAAAGAACTTCAAAACCTCAACAAGAAATATGAGGCTATGACGCCAAAGCAAGCCTACATGGTGATAAACACATCCGATAATCACTTTTTCCTGTACCGCGATAGAAAATTGGTACGTGAAGGCTTTGTCAGTACCGGCAGCTACGTCCGCTTGCAATCACACGATGACCGCGAGTGGCTTTTTAAGACCCCAAAGGGCAAGCAAACTGTGAAGGGTAAAATTACAAACCCGGTGTGGAGAAGGCCAGATTGGGCTTTTATCGAAGAAGGTTTGGCTGTGCCCTCAGCTACCCATCCAAGCCGTTACGAGTATGGCGTTCTTGGCGACTATGCCCTGAGCCTGGGTGATGGATATCTCATTCACGGAACGCTTTATAAAAGATTTCTTGGCATGCCTGTAACACACGGCTGCATCAGGATGAACGATGAAGACCTGGAGGCTACATTTAAAACGCTAAATATAGGTTCGCGCGTTTATATTTATTAAATCTGAAAATGGAAACAACCGAAAAGGCACTAGCCCATAAACGTAATAAAAGATTGCTGATATGGATTACATCATTGCTGTTATTTATTGTAATGGCCATCTTTATCTTTTACCTCACGTTGGCGGTTTACGCATCAAGCAGATGGGTTCGGGAAACAAACAATGAATTTGCCGCAAAAGAAGGTGCTGCTGCTGATCCTGAACTTCATACTGATGAAGCTTTTATTGCGTTGCAAAAGGAAATCGCCTTTAAAAAAGCCAGGCTCAAAATGGCCGCTACCGATTCAATTGGTTTATCGATTAATCTTCCCGATAGTCTTTTGTTGCTCGAAGTTAGCGGCGTAACAGTTGCCAGCGTGAAAATAAACAAACAGAAACTCAGCAGAAGTTTCAGGGGAATTGAACATACGGCATTGGCGGGCTTGCTCTCAAACGCATTACTTACCACCAACTCAACGTCAACTATCGTTAAGGAACCGATTATTGAGAAAATGGCTCCCAGGGATACTTTGGAAGCCAATCTGCCCGAAAAAACGGTGGACACAACAAAGAATGAACCTGTGTTTTTTGAGCTTGCGCTGGAAAAAGGCATCAGACTTTTTGTATTACAGGAAGAAACAACAGCATTGGATAGAACCAACAGATTTAATTTTATGCTAAAACGCTCCATGGCAAAAGCCGCACGCAATCTGAAAAGCATTTTCCGTTTTGAGCTCCCCGATTATCATCCCGAAATATTACTTATCATCCCTGCTTCTGATGCAAGGGCCATTTATCGGGCACTCCCCGAAAAAGGGAGAGTCGCGATCCATATGTAATAGTACAAGTTTAGAAACCTACTCCGGTATCTTTAATAAGCCGGAAACAAAAGCTCTTTATTGACTTCAAAAAACCGAATTTGGGCAAAGCAGCTTCACAATGCTTATTTTTGCATAATAATCCATGCAAATGCAACTATTCTCAAATCCATTTCTTACTCTTCCTGAAAACATTGTAAAACCAGAAATATTCCCGGTTTCAATTAATCCGTTTGAAGTACATCCGGGTGTTCCTTTCCGAAAGATCTATTCATTTCTCAAACAGGGAAAAAGTGTGTGCCTTACCGGCACTTACGGCTTTGCCCTTGGTTTTTATTCGTGGCTCAAAAAACAAAACGATAATAATTTTCCGGTTAAGGATTATCAAAGCAGTCGTGCGAACCGTGAAGCGCTGAGGTTGTTAAATAAGAACCTGCTTATTGGCGTATATCAGCATTATACGAACCTTGAAAACGCGCCCGACAATGCCTGGCTTAAGGTTTTGTATCCACAGCAGGATGAATTTCTGATCCGGTTTTCTGATTTCCTTGGCATGAACGGAGCCTGGCAATGGTATAGCAAGGGTATACAATTCCCGACACTAAATGAGAAGGTTCATCCTTTTTACGGCGTTTATTTTCCGACCCGTCATGAGCACCTAGCTTTATTTGATAGCTGGCTAGCAAAAAACACCGGTTTTACAAAGGCCATTGACATCGGCACCGGCTGTGGAGTGCTTGCCCTGATGATGCTAAAGCACGGAATCCCGTTCGTTCATGCTACCGATGTTAATCCCAATGCCGTATACAGCGCAAAATGCGAAGTATTAAGAAGGAATTTTCAGGATAAAACGGTGATTGAGCAGGCCAGTCTCACCGGTTCGGTTGTTGCTGGTAAAAATGATCTGATTGTATTCAACCCGCCCTGGATACCGGCACAGACCGAAACAGAAATGGATGCGGCAACTTATTATGAGCCTGGATTTTTTGAAGCGGCTTTCGATCAAATAGATGCGTCGTCAGTTCCTGGTTCAACTCTGGTAATGTTGTTTTCAAACTTTGCCCAGGTTGCGGGAATAAGCAATGAGCACCCGATAGAAGAAGAGGTTCAGAATAAAACCCGATTTTTGCTCATAGAAAACCTGGAGGCGCCGGTGATGCAGGCTCCTTCGTCACGAAAGTCGTGGCTTTCAACGATCCGGCAACAAGAAAAGGTGGAATTATGGATCATGAAAAAAAATGGGGACAGCAACGGTGAAAAATAAGAAATCACATATTTATAAGCGTGTTGCCATTTACATTGCAATCTTTTTTGGGCTGTTACTGATAACATCAGTTGGTTTTGTAATTTCAGTAAGGCTAGGGGCTTTCGGGCGCATTCCGGCATATAATGAACTGCAACAAATTGAGCATTACCGGGCCTCAAAAATTCTTACTGCAGACGGCAAGCTTCTCGGCTTATATTATTATCAGAACCGGACCAACACTTCTTTAGCGGATGTTCCACAATCACTGATTAATGCACTGATTGCTACTGAAGATGCGCGTTTTTATAAGCACAAGGGATTTGACGTGCGTTCATTTTTCAGGGTTATCTTCAAGTCTATTTTGCTATTTGATAAAAGTTCGGGCGGTGGGAGTACAATTTCTCAGCAACTGGCAAAAAATCTTTATCCCCGTAATGGCGATGGAAAATTCGATTTGGCTGTTGATAAAATCAGAGAGATCATCATCGCAAGGCGTCTTGAAAAAATTTATACTAAAGATCAGATTCTCGAGCTTTACCTCAATACCGTATCGTTTGGCGAAAACACCTTTGGCCTTGAGACCGCTTCATTAACCTATTTCAACAAAACTCCCGGCGATCTTAACATTTCTGAGTCTGCCATGCTGATCGGACTTCTTAAAGCAAGTTCCGGCTATAATCCAAGGTTGTACGCTGATGCTGCCCATACCAGGAGAAATACTGTATTGAACCAAATGGTGAAATATGATTATCTGGATGAGCAAGTGGCTGATTCCCTCAAATTGCTCGCTGTTGAATTGCAATTTAACAGGCTGGATCACATCGAAGGACCTGCACCCTATTTCAGGGAATTTCTTCGGCATGAAGTTGCCAGATTACTTGAAAAAATTAATACGGATCAAAACACAAGCTACAATCTGTACACTGACGGTTTAAGCATTCAAACAACCATCAGGGAAGATCTGCAAGGCTTCGCTGAGGCATCTGTGATGGAGCATCTTGCTGAATTGCAAAGCCAATTCAACAGACAGTGGCGTGCTAAAGAACGGTGGAAGAAAAATCACAATCTGGCAAGGACCCAAATTGAGCAAAGTCGTCCCTATCAGCGGCTTAAAACGCTTGGCTATCCTGAATCGCAAATCCTGGATACATTAAAGATTCCCCGGCCCACCCGAATTTTCACATGGGAAGGAGAGAAAGATACCATTATGTCGCCACTCGATTCCGTTTTATATCATTTCGAGATTTTGCAAAGCGGGATGATGGTGATGGAAGGCCATTCAGGAAAAATACTGGCATGGGTAGGTGGAGCAGATTTTAGACACTTTAAATACGATCATGTATTGGCTTCACGCCAGACTGGTTCCGCTATCAAACCACTCATTTATGCAGCAGCAATTGATCAGGGAATTGAGCCTTGTGATTACTTTGAGAACGATAGCATTGTTTATCACGATTATGATGACTGGTCGCCGGGCAATTCCGACAATGTTTATGGCGGAAAATATTCAGTGCAGGGAGCGCTGGTAAATTCAATCAACACGGTGAGTGTTAAATTGCTGATGGAAACCGGTATAACACATACCATAAACAAGCTACGTGAATGCAGCATTACAGCGCCACTTCCCAATGTACCATCCCTGGCGCTGGGAAGTTCTGAAATCCCCTTATACCAAATGGTTCAGGCCTACTCGGTATTCCTTAATAATGGCGTGGTGCAACAACCATGGTTTATCGAAAAAATCATGGATGCCGATGGAACAATTTTGTATGAACATCCTGAGCCAAAGTTTTCCCAGCCCGTGTTTTCGGAAAATACAATTCAAATAATGCAGGCCATGATGATGGGTGTTGTAAACAGGGGAACGGCATCGGGATTGCGTTCACACTTTGCGCTCACAACGCAACTTGCAGGAAAAACCGGAACTACACAGAACTATTCTGATGGTTGGTTTATAGGCATGACTCCTGAAATTATTGCCGGTGTCTGGGTTGGTGGAGCCAGCCCTGTTGTGCGGCTTCAAGGTTCAGCCGGACAGGGCAGCCGCTCGGCTATGCCGGTTTTCGCAAAGTTTATTCAAAAAGTAAGTAAAGACACAGAAACAATTCCTTACGTGAGCGGATCATTCAACATGCATTCTGAAATTACTGAGATGATTGATTGTGAAGATTTTAGAGAGAGTGAAGGGTTCTTCGATTTTCTATGGAAGGATTCAGATAAGAGGAAGCCCGGGATTCGAAAAGAAGAAAAGCAACGTGAAGTGATTAAATTCTTTAGAAAAATATTCGGGAAAAAGGATAAAAATAAATGATCATCTAAATTTTAAAAAATGAAGAAAGTAATTTTCCTTGTTATTCTTGGACTTTGCTCCACAAGTATTGTTGCGCAAACACAAACTGTTACAATTTCAGATTG
The DNA here is from genome assembly GCA_014860575.1 of Bacteroidales bacterium. Taxonomy (NCBI): domain Bacteria; kingdom Pseudomonadati; phylum Bacteroidota; class Bacteroidia; order Bacteroidales; species Bacteroidales bacterium. The sequence continues at coordinate 49,395 of JACZJK010000016.1, read as the reverse complement.
GCTGACCATTCCAGCTCAGACGGTAGCTTATCCTGTATTTCACGAACTTGAAAACACCCAGGGCAAAACCTTCAGCGATGAGAACCTGCTGAACTTTGAACACATTAACTTCAGTGATCATTATCCGGCAATTAATGAGGTTTTGGCTGTCCTGGATGGAAAACAATTACGATGGGCACCGGTCCGGGCTGATGAAAATGGCCTTATCGTTCTGGGTTCGAAAAGTGATGTGCCACAAATGGCCTACCTTGCAACATACATTTGGTCCGACAGGTGGTTGCAGACCACAATTGAAATCAACAGCCCATACATGCTTAAAGCATGGCTTGATGGCGAAGAAATCGGCCGCAAGACCAAGATTGATGAGGATGTAGAAAAGATCGGTAAGGTTTCCAAAAATCTGAAACTGGAAAGGGGTAAACATCTGCTGATAATAAAGACGCTGATGCCCGCCAGCAAAGAGTTTGCCTGGAACCTTTCCGCATCGCTTGAAATAAAGGAAGCTTACGAAGTTCCAGACATTGAAATTTCACTTGATCCTGCGAACCGCAAGAACATTTACCATCTCATGGATGGCATAAAGACTACCAGCACCTCACTCTCGCATGACGGGAAGTATTATACCATCAGTTACCGCCAATCCCTCCCTCCTTCTGATGACTCAGAAACCTGGACAGAAATCAGGCGTTTTGACAACAAGCAGCTTGTGCACAGTTTCCGCCATGCCAGGGTTTCACAAATAAGATGGTTGCCAAAGAGCAACCGAATTTCCTACGTCGCAAGCCAGAAAGAAAAATCTACGGTTTACCTGTTTGATTTGGAGAAAGGGGAAATCAAACCTTTGCTTCAGGATATGGAAAAGCTGGCTGGATATCGTTGGGCTCCCAACGAAGAACTTTTAGTCTACAATATCCGCGAGGAAGAAGATTCAAAAGAACCGATTATGCGTCACCTTGCAGGAATGCCCGACAGGCAGCCCGGTTGGCGTCATCGTTCATTCGTTTATTTATATGATCTGAAATCCGGAATGAGCCAGCGGCTCACCTGGGGAAATCTTACAACCTCTGTGCACGATATCAGCCCTGATAGCAAGAAAATTCTTTTCAGTCAGCATTACCCCGATTTTTCTGAAAGGCCTTACAGCAAACAAAACCTGTTTATCCTGGATCTGGCCACTCTTGCACTCGATACCATCTGGACCAATGAAAACTGGGGCATAAGGGCCGCTTTTTCTCCTGATGGAAAATTCTTGCTTGCCACAGGGGGACCATCTGCTTTTAATGGTGCAGGCTTAAATATTCCGGAAGGTACAATCCCGCACAACTCCGATACCCAGGCGTATATTTACGACCTGCAAAACAAAACAGTGAAAGCATTTACCCGCGAATTTAATCCTTCCATAGAATCGGTGCATTGGCATGCTTTGGATAAATATATCTACCTGCTCACCGAAGAGGAGGATTATCGCCGCCTGTATCGTTATGATTTGAACCGCGAACAGTTTACCCTGATTGAAACCGGTGTGGATTATATCTCTAATATCGGTTTTGCGGATAATGAATTATTGGCCGTTTATTCGGGCAATCCAACAAACAGTTACCCATCAGATTATTCCATTAACCTGAAAAGCTTGCAGGTTTCAGCGCTTGGAAGTACTGAAACCGTCAACTACCGCCATGTAGAATTCGGCGAAACAAAAAACTGGGATTTTACTGCTTCGACTGGAGTAAATATAAAAGGTCGTGTGTACTATCCTCCCAACTTTGATCCAACAAAAAAATATCCCGTTATAGTCTATTATTATGGAGGAATAAATCCGGTCTTCCGCACATTTGGTGGTCGCTATCCCTTTAATCTATGGGCTGGTAACGATTACCTGGTGTATGTACTGCAACCCAGCGGCGCCATTGGGTTCGGACAGGAATTTTCAGCTGCGCATGTTAACAACTGGGGTTTCACTGTGGCCGATGAAATCATTGAAGGAACTAAAAAATTCCTTGCAGCCCATGCTTACGCAGATGCATCGAAGGTTGGATGCGCCGGCGCTTCCTATGGCGGATTTATGACCATGTTGTTACTTACCAGAACAGATATTTTTGCAACGGCCATTTCTCATGCAGGCATTAGTTCCATCTCAAGCTATTGGGGCGAAGGATATTGGGGTTACAGCTACAGTGCAGAAGCCAGCGCCGAAAGCTTCCCATGGAACAATAAAGACTTGTATATTGGTCAAAGCCCGCTGTTTCACGCGGATAAAATCAATACTCCCCTGCTACTGCTTACCGGAGATTCTGACACCAATGTTCCTCCCGGTGAAAGCATACAGATGTACACCGCTTTAAAATTACTGGGTCGCCCGGTAGAGCTGGTGCTTGTAAAAGGCGAGGATCATCACATTCTAACCTACAGCAAGCGCATACTCTGGCATAACACCATTATGGCATGGTGGGACAAATACCTCAAGGGGCAAGACGAATGGTGGGAAGAGCAGTTTCCGCAGAAGAACTTTTAAACCTGCTTCTTATCACTTACACAAAGCACAGGAATCTGCAATTCATTTGTAAGAAGCCGTTCTTTATCGCTATCGGCAATATAATAATGTTCAGATGTTGGGGTTGATATTACCGAAATCATATCTGCTTTGATTTTGCCTGCATATTGCAGAATCTGTTTTGCATAACCAGGCGAATACGAACTCTGTTGCTCATTCACCCTTGTAAAATTGATAGAATTTCGTTCAAAAGCGCTGATGGCTTTCTCAATATTTGACCTAAGCACATCAGACCACGGAGAGCCGGGTTTTTCAACCGTATAAACGTATACCTCCGATTCAAATAGTTTCGCAAAAAAAACCGTGGCATCAATGACTTTATCAAAAGTTGTGTGTGCGCTCGCCGGGAATACGATTTTTTGAATTCCCTTTTCAGGGAAATTATAGCCCGTTTCCTGTATTGTGAGAACGGGCACAGGGATGTTTTTAACAAGCTTTAAAATATCCGATCCCAGTAATTTCTCTCTTATGCCTTTGCTTCCATGCGAACCAATGATCATCATTGAATACATGGGGTCGTTGGCAACATTGGCCATCTCATTAAATAGATTTCCTTCTTTCACCAAATAATCGCACTTCACTGACGATTCCGATTCAAGTTTCTGAGCCATTGATTTTAGCTGCTCAATGGCATCCATATCGGATTTGCCACGCGAAATGTGTAATAATGAAAGTTCAAGGTTCGCTTTCTTTGCAATTATACCTGCATACGCGGCTACTTTGTCTGATGCCTGGGTCAGTTCAACCGGAACCAGGATTCTTTTTGTACTCATGGTTGATAGATTTTCTGAGGGTGTTATTAATAATGCATTTATGATAAAATCAAACAAAATAGAACCGTTATACCAAAACCACTTCTTCAACTTCAACCGGTTCCCGCACGCTTTCTACAATGTACATGTCAATCTCTCCTTTGTTCTTGGCAGCAATTTTTCCACGATGGCTACAATTAAAGTGGTCTTTAACGAGGTTATATGTTGTGCCTGAAATATTCACCTTCCCGGGAATTCCGCTTGATTCCATCCGGCTGGCTGTATTTACGGCATCGCCCCATATATCGTAAGCAAACTTGTTTTTGCCAACCACTCCGGCAATTACCGGCCCGGTATGGATTCCTATCCTGATTTCCCAATAACCTTCGCCTCTTGTTTCTTTTTCGCTTTTCAACTTGTCCATATATTTTTTGATCTCAAGTCCTGCTTTCACAACATCAACAGGGTTTGTCGAGTTTTCAGCCGGAATGCCTCCTGCGCACATGTACGCATCGCCGATGGTCTTGATTTTTTCGAGATTGTGTTTATCAATAATATGGTCGAATTCAAGGAAACATTGGTTCAGCTCTTCAACAAGTTCCTGTGGAGAAAGTTTTTCGGCAATGGTTGTAAAGCCTTTAAAATCGGTAAACAATACCGAAACCATTTCATAATGCCTGGGGGTTGCCGATCCTTTTTCCTTCAGTTCCTCGGCAGTTTCGTGGGGCAAGATATTAAGCAAAAGCTTGTCTGAGCGGTCTCTTTCCAAAGCAATGATCTTGTTTGTTTTCTGCGTGTAGCGATACCGGTGAAACAAACCGGCAGCCATAATCAACAATAAGACCCCAACTATCCCGGTATAATTCCTGATGGCTTTTTGTCTTTGCAAATCCAGCTCCTGCAGTGCTTTGTCCTTGGTGAGAATCTCAATCTCTCCCTGTTTTTTTTCGAGGTCAAAGTTCAGGGTCATTGACTGAATTCTTTTATCCATTTCGGCATTATACAGTGTATCCTTGATGTTTGTAAGCAAATTCTGGTATTTGAAAGCGTTACCGAAATCACTGGTTTTGGCATAACTGGCCGCTAAACCTTCGTAGGCATCTTTGATCTGATAACCCGCACTTATTTCTTCGGCAATAGATTTTGCTTTATCAAATGAGGCAATAGCGGCTTTAACATCGCCCTTCAAATCATGCGTATTGGCTAATCCGAGAGAGGCTTGAGCCATTTCCAGCCTTGCATCAATGCTCTCAGCCAATGCGTAGGCCTCTTCCTGATAACGTATGGCATTTTCATAATCGCCCCTCAGCGCGTAAACCTTACCAAGACTGTTCAGGGCATAAGGTACATTTCCAAATCGCGACTGCTTATATGCTTCCAGCGCTTTCTCAAAGAAAACCTGTGCTGAGTCAATTTCTTCCCGCTCAAGGTAAATAAGTCCCATGTTCACCGAAGCGGTTCCAATGGCATCAAAATCGCCCAGTTCTTCGCTTAAAGGCAATGACTGGAGATAATATCTGAGCGACATATCGTGGGTTACTTTTTTATTAAAATAGACTGCGCCTATATTTACCAGGGCTGTGGCTATCCTTAGCTTATCGTCCAATTCTTCAGAAACCTGAAGCGATTGCAGGTAATATTCAATGGCTTTGCTGTCGTCACCCTGGTTGAAATGAACCGCTCCAAGGTTGTTGAGCATATTGGCGACCCCAAGTTTGTCGCCAATGGATTCAAATGTTTTTAATGATTGTTGCCAAGATACCAGCGCATCAATATAATTTCCATGAAAATAATGACCCATTCCTATGCTTTTCTGGGCATAGGCAATACCCTCGGGGAAGTTAATTTCCGCGGCCATTTCTTCGGCTATGGTGGCGTAGCGAACAGCCTCTGAAGGATTGGTCCGGTAGTAAAGGCTGCTTAAATGAATGGTTTTATTAACTTTTGAACTGTCGTTGGGCAATAGCTCAATGACAGATTTTAGGCTGTCAATCTCATTTGATTGCGCAAAAACAAACAAGTTGCAAAGAAAAAGTAGTGTTAAAAATACAACTCGTATCATGTAATACCGGGGTTAATGTTCTAAGAACCAGACAAATCTTGATAAAGCATTGAAGGAAGGATATTGAAACCTCCTTCCTTTCAGTCAATTGATGTAGTTCATATAACGCCTAACCAACTCCTGTTGTTCATTAAAAAACTGAATGAAAACTGCAGCCGGGTCAATGAATACAAGTATTATCAGCGCTTCACTATCCGGAAGGTTTCAACATCCTTTGAATGGTTGATACGGCCAATATAAACGCCCGCCCTCAACCCGGACAGATCAATCTTTATAAGGCCATCTGAGATTTTCTTTACCGGGGCCGATATTTGATTTCCCATGATGTCATAAAGCGCCACATCCCGGGCATCAATCCGGCTATTTGTTTGATTGATATAAACCTCTGCTGTGGTAGGGTTTGGATAAATCTCCAGCATCTGTCCAGGTTCTGTCAGAACCTCATCCTCTGTTACTTCTTCCGATTTAGTACATTTTATTGTACTCCAATGGGCTCGTGAAAGACCTGTACGTTTCTGACCCTTGTGATCATAGCTTGCTACAGCCCATACCAAAAGATTGCCATCAAAGGGAACCGCAAAAGATCCTTTACCAGGCTGAAACAAATCCGGGAGTTCGGTACCATTAAAAAAGCCCGAAGATGAAAGGAAGTTATCGGCTCCTCCTGGAATATATACTGCGGTGCTATTCCTGTTTGTATAGCCAAAATAAGCAATATGTGTAAAGCCGTTCACCGGTGATATTTCTTCAACGCAAAGGATAGTGGGCATGATTTGCTGGGTGCCAGGTCCAAACGGATTAACGTACAATGTTCCTTCTATCGGAATTATTACATAATTGGCGGCTGAGGCAACAGGAAAAACAGTGTAAATGCCGGCAGCGCCTTTAAAAACAGGATTCATATAGAAATCAAGGCTGCTAAGCACGGTTTCATCATCATCAAATTCAAATCCTTCAAAAAGATATTCGAACACGGGCAAAGGGTCTCCGGCATATATGAAAGTGGTTTCAATGGAGACTATCAATGATGCGGGATGGATAATGAAATCCCCAGAAGTGAAATTGCCGATTGAATAATTCGCACTTGAGCTTAAATTACCCTGAAGTACAGCATACGAACCAGCTTCTTCGCCCGGCTCACGAACCAATTCGCCTGTTAATTCATCATCTCCTATCAAGCTTCCACCGGTTATCTCGTATGTGAGTGGCGGATCAGTTTCTCCGTAGTTTTTTTCAACATTGTTGGCAGTGATGCTGAGCAGTACAGGTGCAATGTTTAGGTTAGCAGACACGCTGCCGTAATAATTCGCGTCATTAACAAATGCCTCAACCAGGTAAGTTCCGGCATTTACCGGAACATCGGATAAACCATTGTAGGTCAGGTCAACGATCAAGCCTTCGGGATCGGTCGCAATAACAGGCGTTATGGGATTTCCGGAATACGTTTGTGTGAGGCTCTCTTCAAGAATGTTAATGCTGGCAGGTGCAGCCAGGAACGTAATTGTTCCGGGTTCGTAAGTAACATTGAAGTTATTTGTGACAAGCGTTCCGGCAATAACCCAATAAGTGCCAACCGAGGTTTCAGGAATCAAATTGACTGAAATCAATGTGATTTCACCTTGTGTGATTCCAGCCAGGATGTAGATATCTTCCTCAGTAAGCATTATTACAGATTCCTTATTGTTTGTAGCATTAAACGTGGTTGTGTTGACCAGCGCAGTAGCCTGACCAAGGGATGCTGCATTTACCAATGCGGTGGCCTGGCCGTTTACCAACGCGGTAGCCTGACCGGCAACCAGCGCCCGGGCATTCACCAAAGCTGTGGCCTGGCCGTTTACCAATGCTGTGGCGAGGCCATTGACAAGCGCTGCTGAATCAAACAACAGGTCCGGATTCTCAAAGATCACATCAACCAGATCAGTTGTATTGACCAGGGCCGTGGCAGAGATCATGAAGCTCCTGTTTACCAATGCCTCTGCCGGAGTATTTACAAGGGCTGTAGCTTTTCCATTTACCAGGGCTGTGGCATGGCCAACCTGTAACAATGAAAGGATCTGATTATTAATTTCATCAGGAATATTCAAAGGATTATTGGGATCGTTGTTAAAAATATAATCAAACTCTAATCCCTCAATAGGTTCGCCATAAGTAAGTGTGAGATCCTGTGGTTTTACCAGGAGATCAATGTTTTCGATACTCAGGAATCCATTAACAAATACGAAATCATAGCGATCAAGCAGCGCCAGATCAAGAGAGTCAGTTGCAATAATACCGCTTCCCGGATTCAGCGGATCGGAAGCTGAAGCAGTAATTGCCCAAAAACCGGAATTGGATAAAGGTGTTACGTTTTGGGCTTCAAAAGGAATGCTCAAAACCCGGGCAATTTCGTCAGAATTAAGGCCAGCCTCAGCAAGAGTATAGCTTCCGTTTAAAGTTTCAACGGAATAATTTGCAGTAAAGTCAGGAAGAATTTCGCCGTATTTTTTTATTTTATCATCAATTGTAATTAACAGGGTTTCTTTGGTGGTAAAATAAATTGAATTTGATAATCCTCCATCTTCTCCGTTTGTCAACGCACTTGGAGGGTTATTTACCTGTATGGTAGGATATAAATCAAAAAATGGCAGAACAATGGTTGTTACAGCCGTGTCGCCATACAATATAGTTTCCGTATCCATTGGTTCGCCATTAAAATACACCTGCGAACCCTGGGCAAGGTATTTGCCTTTAATCGTGATAAGAAGGGTATCAACACCAGGCATCAGTGTGGTGTCGTACGAAAGACTAGAAAGTAGCGGCGATGGATTAGCCAGGGTTAGCAAAGCAGCGTCAGCCTGTATGAACCCATAGCCGGAAGCAGGATCATAACCCGGGCTTCCCATATCCAATGCAGTCGTAGTAAGAATTTCCCGCACCTCTTCGGGGCTGATGGTAGTACTATAGAATTTCGATTTGGCTTCAAACAACAGGGCTGCTAATCCGGCAGCATGAGGCGCTGCCGCCGATGTTCCGAAAAAATTAGGGAAGAGATCACCTTCAAAATCAAATCCACCCAAATCAACGGTCGTGTTCACACCGTTTGGGCCTGAGATTTCAGGTTTCAATCTGTCAACGCCATTGATAAGCGTTCCTCCGCGCGATGAGAATGAAGCAACGGTTGGGGGATCAACACCATATTCCGGAGTATTGCTGTAAAGCACCGCCCCCACGGCGATTGCTCCTTCGGCATTTGCCTGTCCAACAATGGTTGAACTTCCGGTACCAGCATATTCATTCATGGTCAATTGACCACGAAATACAATGTATTTAAATCTCACGTTTTCTGCACCGCTGGACTTCATAATAACAAGATTGGCTTCTGCGCCTCCAGGCCCGACAGTAAATGGCAATACCTCAATTGGGTCGCCACCGGTATTTACACGGTTAAATCCAAACAATGTTGTTCCGCCTGTATTGGCAAGATAAATGTCCATATCAGTGGTGGTTGATCCAAAATCTGAACCATCATCCCATTGCAACACCACAAGGTAATTGCCTTCATCCACAGAAATGCTTTGCATTATATCATCTCCGTCATCGCCGGCAAAGTTGTGTGCCACACCGGTTAATCCTGAAGGAGGATTGCCGGGGAAAAATGTGTTTTCATATGACTTGCTTCCAAAATTGCCTGCTGCCGAGAAATAAGTGACTCCTTCGGCTACAACAGTATTTACCGCTTCGGCAACGATGCCATCTTTGAAGAACGGTTCGGTAATATAAGTGATGTCATCAACAATGACATTGCAACCGGCATCTTTCAATTCAATGATCCCGGCGGCAAAATCAACCGGATTGATAAAGCCTGTGCGGAAGGCAAGGTTCGCTTCAGGCGCAATGTCATGAATAATCTGCAACATTGCCCGGCCTTCATCCGAACCTATGTATGGATAATCTTTCAGCACATCCACCTCTGTGTCATTTAGCGGATTGGGAACCAGGTTTCCATTAGGGTCTGTTGCTATGCCGGGCAAGTCGCCTTTTAAAACATCGTCGTTTGCAGGGTTCCCAAATTTCTTATTATAGCTGTCGGATAAAACACCCACTTTAGCGCCTGCTCCCCTGACGTTGAAAACATCGCGGGCAAAATCTGAGCGCATTGAAATATCGCCCTGTGAAGTTACAAGCCCGCTGTTGCTCTGAGGCGGATACTCGGGACGTGCATAATTTACGTACGTTTCCAATGTATCAATCAGCAGAAGGTTGGCAACAGGAAACCAACCGGTGATGGCATTCAGCTCAGGAATAATAATTTCTTCAGTAAGGCCATAAGGTTCTGAAATCAGAATATTTAACAAATCTGGCAATTGTGCCGGCAAGGCGAACACGCGGATTAAGACATTTTCCTCATCAACCCTGAAAATATTATCTGAAACCACCGGGCCGGAATTTATATAAACATCGTGAAGTGATGTTAATTCTGGACCGATCAATGAGCTTTCCAGCTTCCCCCCAACTGGTGGTTCGTAATATGGATAAATGTTTACATCGCCACACTCAAGTATTGACTGGAAATGTGAAATAATAAAACTAACAATCAGTCTGTTCGGTCCTGCTTTGACCAGGGCTTTTTGGTTTTGCAGCCCCCCGGTAAGGGTATATGTCACTTTGAATTCACCGGCAACGCCTCCACCTATTCCATCAATACCATTGATTTTAAACCCCATAATAGGATCGGCCCCAAGATTTGGCCCCATATCAATACTGGTATAAGTCATTGAACCAGAAACAACTTCAACAGAAATATTGGAATAAGTACCTGGCAAAGCCTGAACCGAATAATGAGATAATCCCTTACAACCGGGTGCAGCACAGCCATCGTTTGAAACCAACAGGGTGATCGTATGGCTGTCGTCTTGATTCAGTGTAACCGAAGCAATGCTTGTTCTGTAACCTTGGCCGTGGTTCCTGAATATGTCACAGGGATCCTGCACAAGACTTGCAGATAGGTAACTAACAGAAAAAGTCAGAAGTAAAAGCAACGCGACTTTTTTAAAAGGCAACCGCCTGGCTAAAGCGGTGTAATTTGTAGATTTTATCAGTTTCATGATTGGCAATTTATTGGTTTGATTTTTTTCGAACCTCCCGTGAGGGCAGTTTTTTGATTTTGGTTTAATAAATTCTGGCAATTAGTCATTTCATACCCATGCGAACCTAGTGGCAAAACTAGGCCTAAGTAAGACTATTGATATAGGAGAAATCTCGCAATCAACAGGACAATTGTTGCAGCTAATGGATATAATGGCCCATAAGCCCAATTGTCGTGAAAGACTGGCTATAGTAACAAGGCATCCTGCTTTAAGTTTAACAAGCAATGAAGAAATGGTTTTAATCTCCGACTTCACAAGATGTTTATCAGCAGGCTTCCAGGCAATCCAATTCCTCTTATGACATCAGGATAATCAATGCGTTCTGACGCACCAAGTGGATTAAACTTGGTTTAGGTCTGGTTCATTGATTATGTTATTTGAGCTAAGTAATTGCTAATTAATGTGATGAGCAACTACCTTATCTTAATATTGTGGTAGATATTCTTAAACTACAAATTTATATCTCGATGGAATTATTGAGTATAAATTAAAGTATTAACTGATGTTTCGCTATTCATTATCAAGATTACATAGATTCCGGTTGGATAACCTGCAAGGCTATACCTAAGCAGGTTTGAATCAGCTTCCTCCTTCAGGATTATTTCACCTATCATGTTATAGATGATAATAGTAGTTGGAGAACCTTCCGTTTCCTTACCAAGGTCAATAGTAAATTCCCCGGATGTTGGATTGGGGAAAATCCTCAACGCTTGTGCGGAATGTTCTGTTGATTCCATCTCCGGCTGCACAGGCATGATTGAATGACTAGCAAGAAGTTGGGGCGGAAGCGTACAGAATTCATCAGAAATACAGGCATGAAAATAACCATTGAGGGCAACATTAAATTCCGAAGCAATAGCGATATAATTGCCGGCGATTAACGTCAGGCTGCCTCCAGAATCCACTGTAACATCCTGTATAGTGATGTGGTTGGTTGCGCCAAAACATTCGCTGTCATTTTCTCCAATAACGAAGTTGCTCAAGTGGATGCTATCAGCAGGGCATGGGGAAATGTATTTGTACATCGCCTGTGTGACCGCATTCTCTGCATTGTTTAAGGTTATAATGGCGATGTGTTCCTTTTCCACGTCGTTGTGAAAATAGAAGGTAACGGTGGTGTCACGCCCCAGACCGTTGAAACCGGCCAGTCTGGCGTTATCGGTGATGTCTATCCAGTTGAGCGGGGGGATTTTGGCATCAAGGCGGGTTACTGTGTGTATGATGCGTTGTTCCCGCAGCACATCTTAGGTGCCGCCAAGTATGCTCACAGTGCCAAAGCCGTTCACCACCTCAAAAACTTCAATGTACACCCGATAGCGCATTAAGTCTATTGGTGGATTACCCAGCACCAGGGCTAAGTTGATCATCAATTGGGGTGGAAAGGCCGAGGGCAAAAACTTTTCGAGGAAACCAGAAGAGCTTACATAAATGTCGAAAAAATTCAGGGGCGCACGGCGATCGGGAAGCGGCGGGAGATATTCAAACAAATTATTGGCGACTAGGTCGTGGGGTAAGATGCCCCAATAGGCTTGCAATTCAAACTTCGTGGGCGTCACGTTGTAATAATTCTCCGCAGTAAACGGGAGAGGCGTGAACAGCTCGGCGCCGGGCACATTTGCCCCCTGGTTGCCCTGGCTGGCTGGCTTATAGATGAAGTTTTGGGTCGCATCTGCTTGCAGGCTGGTATAGTCCCAGGTGTAGGGGCCACCCGGCGGGGTGAATGGTACAATCCCGGTTGGGAAGTTGTCAATGGCCATTTTCAACGTATCCCCGGCTACGGGAAAGGTAGCATTGGTGACGGTGATTTGGGCGAAAATCCCGTTAACAGCGAACAGTAGGACGGAGAGGGATAAATATTTTTTCATGAATGTATTATGTTTTAGTTATTGAATTTTATCGAAAAAAGACCCTGAATCTATGTTTCAATCAAAAAGTTGAAAGAGTGAATAATATCCTTGTATTTATGAAAATCAACTTTTGGGGTTTTGCCTGCTGCATGAAATCCCGCTGGTACTGTCACTATGCCTGACGAGACAGTCACATCCTTGCATTTGCCCGGTATCAGCATTTTGAAGTTTTTCATGAGGCTTAGTCGCTTATCCTGTTTAATTCATCATCTATTGCCGAACGGCTCCTTTTCCTGGCTTTGGCCTGCTGATTACCGAAATTATAAGTGGCGTTGATGCCAACCCGTTGGTTATCGAAAGTTCTGACCCCATCAACTTCCATCCCGCCATAGCGACTTTTGTAGTAAAAATCACTGGAACTTCTGAAAATATCGTTTCCGGTAAGTTGGATCATCAGTTTGCGTTCAAAGAAATCTTTTCTGATCCCAATGTTTACACTGTACGATCCTTCAACTTCCACTGATCCACGCCAGATCCAGGGCCCCCAGATATTGGAAGTGAGTTCCATGGCTACTCCCCCCGGCAACTTCAGGTTGTTTTGCAAGCGAAAACTGTATTGATTTGATTTCAGGTCAATCTGCGTTCCTTCCAGTTCGCCTTTGTAAGTAGCAATATTGTAAACCAGGAAGGATGAAAACTCCCACCATTTTGAAACCGTAAGCGGATAACTTACTGAAAGGCCATTGTTGGTGGCTTTTTGCAGGTTGCGGGGGATAAGCACACTTCCTTTTTCATCCCTGATTTCAAAAATGGTTGCAAAGAAATCTTTAGTAATGCTGTAGGTGTTCGAAATGATCAGCTTACGTTTGAACGCGTATGTAAGCTGATAATTTGTAATGTAGTTGGGGTTCAGAAAAGGGTTGCCTTTCCATGACGACAATTCACTCATCCTCGATTCGAAAGGATTTAAATCCTGGTAGTTGGGCCTTGTGATCCGTTTTCCGTAACTGGCGCTGATCACGCTGTTATTCTTGTTGTCAAAGGAGATGCCCACATTGGGAAAAAAATCAAGATAATTTCTTTCTACTTCGCTGTCTTGCGTTGGGATGCCGCTATCCAGAACCCCCAGCGAAGATGTGTTTTCCATTCTAAGCCCGGCATTGATGGTGACTTTGTCCGAAGGCCTGGCATTCATCATAAGGTAAAGTGCAGCCACTTTTTCTGTATACGTGAAGTCATTGCTACGGCTGATATCAAAAATGGGCTGTCCGTTTTCGAGATTGTAAAAAGCAAGCTCATTGCCGGTTTTGATGTATGAATACTTCGCTCCCGCTGATAATGTCACTGTTTTGAATTTCTTTTCATAGTCCAGCATTGCCGACCACAAATCAATTTCAGTGTCCTGATCATATTCTTTATCAAAGGACCGCAGAATTAAATCTGTTGTTGGATCAAAATAATCATTTGGCTGCTGTGTGTTCTTATTGCTGGAATATTTACCCAGGCTAATATCAGCCGAAAGATTGGAGCTGCTGCTGACTGCAAACCTGTAATTCAGGTTCAGGTTATAATTTTCACTTGGGTTTTTATCAAGCGCTGCAGCCTGGAGAATTTCATCGTTTACACCGTTTGATCCGTCAAAAATGCCCGTAGTGCTTCGCAGTACATTATCCCTGTTGTTGATAAACACCCTGCCATCGAGGCTGAATGTTTGCCTTGCATTGATGGTATAGTCCATCCCGCCGGAAAAATTATATCCTTTACGGTTGTTTAAGCCTCTCGACTTCTTGTCTAAAAGAAATCCGTTTTGCAAGGCAATCTCTGTAAAATTGTCCTGCCAGTTATTGTCTGTGTAATTCAAATTTGTGAACACGTTGATTTTTTCTCCGCTATGGCTTAATGAAGTTCCCGCGTTAATCCGAGAATATTTTCCTTGAACATAGCTTCCGGTAAGGTTGCCGTTAAAACCGAGATTGACGTTCTTTTTCAGCACAATATTTATAATTCCGGCTGTGCCTTCGGCGTCATATTTTGAAGACGGATTGGTGATGATCTCAATGGATTCAATATTCTCAGAACGCATACTTTCCAAAAAGTTTGTAAGATCGCTGCCTGAGAGGCGGCTTGGCCGCCCATTTACAAAAACCAGCACACCGCTTTTGCCTTGCAAAATGATGTTGTTGTCCATATCTACGATCACACCCGGTGATTTGCCAATGAGTTCCAGTCCGTTGTTCCCGGATGCATTGATGCTGCTGGATACATTAAAAACCATTTTGTCGGCATGAACTTCAACGAGCGCTTTGGTGGAAGTAACCTCCACAGCATCCAACTGGGTAATAGCCGGTAAAAGTGTAATTCGCTCCAGCGTTAACTTCTCATTGGGTTTGAGTGATAACTTGCTTGATACATAAGTTTTGTATTCCAGATTCCTGATCTGGACAAAATAATCGCCTGCTACTATCTTTTCGAGCAGAAACGAGCCTTCTTCACTGCTTAAAGTGCCTTTAACCAACACCGAGTCTTTGTTGAGCAGCATGATGGTGGAATACATTGCCGGTTCGTTGCCGGGTCCGAATACAGAGCCATGTATTTGCGAATCACCTTGCTGAGCCAGTGTTAAGTTGCTCAGTAACAATAAGGGAAAGAAAAGTAATGTGGTGTACTTTAACAGAGTCATAGTTAAATGTTCTTAAATTAGTTATTCTTGTTTCCGGTAAATCATATACCAGTTAATGAAATGGACTTTAGAGTCCGGCCTCGTTAATTCCTCCTTATCTTCTTTTGTGAGGATGGGTATCATCACATCATCACCGGGTTGCCAGTTGGCCGGAATCACCGTGTTATCATTTTCAGAATGGGTTTTGAGGGCTTTGAGGGTTCGTAAGATTTCATCGGTATTGCGCCCGACTTCGTTGGGATAGAAGTAGAAAGCACGGATTTCGTTTTCCGGACTTACAAAGAAAACACCCCTGATGCTTTGCCCGCTGCTGCTCCGTGGGTCAATCATACCATAGCTGCGTGAAATCTCAGCAGAGCTATCAACAACCAACGGAAAGTCAATGCTGACCTGCCCCCTGCTTTTGTAATTGATTTCTTCGAGGTCGGCTTTCCAGTTCTGGTGCGAAGCCATCCGGTCAACAGAGATTACGATAATATGTGCGCCCAGCGCTTTGAACTCTTCCTGCCGGTAAGCAAGTTCCAGGATTTCAGATGAGCATACGGGTGTAAAATCACGCGGGTGGGCAAAGAGAATTTTCCAATCTTTGCCAAAATCATCCGGAAATGAAACCGGTCCGTTTGTAGAAGTAGATTTAAATGCCGGCGCCTGCGATCCGATCAGGGGAATATTTTGAACCCCGCCTCTTTGCGCAAGAGAGGAATTGAATAAAAGAGTGATGAACCCTATGATTAGCAATTGATTTTTTATGTGAAGCATTCTTTTGTTTGTTTATAGGTGTTTGTAATTCAAGCTTATTAGATGTGGTTTTTTTCGATTTGCAATTGAAGCTGTGTCAAATCTTGTTGGTTTGCCGTTTTTTATCATTCTGATCCGCCACAGCGGAGAGGAATCTGTTTTACATACTATAGATCCTTCACTTCCTGCCCGACTAAGTCATTCTGGCGGGCGTTCAGGATGACAAGATTTGACTTTTCGAGACAGGCTCCTCCTCCCAACCCCGAAAGGCTATTATCTGACCTGGTTACATTTAGTTAGTCTATTCGATTTAAAAAAATTTACAGTTGCTCACTAACCATTCAACCACTTTTCAAAACTCCTGTTAGGCTCTCCATCAGGATAGGTCCAGTCTGGCTTTAATTTAAGTCCGCCTTCTTTTCTCCAGATAAAATCCATGGCTTCGGCCGTGTCTTTTTTATTGTCAATTTTTAACAGCAGCAGACAACCCTGATCCATTTCGATTTTTCCAATCAATGATGTAATATTTTGGGCAAACAGGGCATTGCATATAACCTCAGCCTGCCCCATATCATAGGTAGCCCATACAACGCCATATTCACCTGAAAGCAGCGTTTGTTCATCTAATGAAATATCAATATCAAGCGGAATTCCCGGAGGCAGTTCGGGTATGTTTTTGTTGCTTAAAAACTTCCATGAAACAGAGATACCCGGATGGAGAACAATTTCCCCATCCGGATTGAATATCCCTGTTATTTTAATCAGCTTCAAGGTTTATGGTGTTGGCTCTTCCAGTTTGACAAGTGCCAGGGCAACGGCTGAGTTGTTCCAGTAACCGTGTTCAGACACTATTTTTTGATTTATAAATCGCTGGGTAATGTGTAGCGGTATTTCATATTCTTCACCGCTTGCTTTCAGGGTTCCAATCCAAAGTCCCCAGTAATTAACCCAGGTCTCGCCATCGTCGGTGAGCACCATTTCGAAGAAATCTTCTTCAGCTACATAATCTATGGAGGAGAAGAGTTCATGATCCTGCTTGTATTCAGTGATGGCAGCAGCAATGGATATTCCTTTTCCCTCAGGAACATTGTTCAGCACTTTTGCCGTGTCGGCATAAAGCAGCTTCAGTGCCTCCCAATTTCCATCCAGATAATGTTTAAGTGTTGATTTGGTGATTTCAATTTCAGGAGATGTTGAGAAATAGCGTTCTGGCTGGTTCGTGTTGCAGGCTGTAATAAGCACAACTGCGAAAAGTAAAAAAAATACTCTTTTCATAAGATTTGTTTTATTTGTTTTTAATTGAATGATTTGTAAATACTTATTCTGGTGGCAGATTGCGAGTCCAATGTGGTGCCAGCCAGCAAAAACATCTTCAGGTGTTGACTGCTTGAATTTATAAATCCGTTATTGGTTCATTGCACTAACTACCTGCCCGGTGTCAGTAAATTGCTGAAATCGAATAATTTTGCCATCTTTCAAAGTAAACCAATGGGCCACATGTGCGTTTATCTCTGCTCCGTTCTTTTTGTACTTTGCCTTGTAACGCAGGGTAGATAGCACCTGATTGTTCGACATATCGTGCAATTGGATGTCGGTCAGGTTCCAGTATTCCCACTCTTCGCCGAGGCGGGCAAAGACGCCTTCCAGCACGGCCTGCGGACCGATGTAAGGATTACGATCGGCGTAAGGGAAACCCTCGGCCTCGTTCCAGATGATATTGGGATCCATCGTTGCCAGTGCATTTGGGATATCGCCTATGGCAAAAGACTTGTAAAGCTTGTCAATGACGGTGACATTCCCTGGCGACGATACGATGCCCAATTGCGCCAACAACGCCATGTTGTCCATGAAATCCCGCTCCTCGGCTATCCTTCCATCGCTACTCATACGGGCAATGGTGCTACCTTCCAGGTTGACACGGTTCCCCGTTGCAGGGATGCCGAAAAAATCTCCTGTATGCTTGCCCTTGAACGTCCAATGCTTCGCCAATTGGTCGCCTTCCCCGAAGACGTTGTTGATTGTAAATTGAATCTCAGAGAAGCCGGTCAGGAAGTTTTTGTAGTAAGCAGCCATGGCTTCGATGCCGACAATGTTTTCCGGCTCAGTGTGCATACGTACATCCTCGGTGAAATGCCTGGTATTGATAAGGTCGAGCCGCCCTTCATTCACGATGCTATGCCAAACCTTGGTGTACATTTCGATGTTGGCGGCCACTTTAGGATCAGAGTGGGTCACTTTGGTTGCCGATTGGGCTTGCAGAAAGATGGTGCACCCAAGGAGGGTTGCTAATAATAGAATACTTTTCATGATGATTTATGTTATTTGTTTGATAATGCGGGCGGGTTATGGCTCATTTCTTCGTCACGTTTGTACAGATATGACCATACTTCTTTAACCGCTTCGCGGTATTCGGCCTGGAGTTGTTCTCTTTTTTCCTTTCCATTAGCGTTCTCATAAATCGTCCATACATTGTCCCTGTCAAGATCCAAAGCGGCAAAATTTGCGAAAGGAGTGGAGACAAAAAAATCAGGTACATCTTTATTTCCACCCATAAGGCTGTACCAGTATCCACGTGGCGAACCTTCAGCCTGCTTGATAGCATCAGATAGCTGTTTAATGATTTCTTTAAATTTCGTGCTGCTTTTCACTTGCCAGGAGGTCACCCACAACACCGGGTCGGAATTGGGAGCCGTTTTGCTATTTTCCGGTTCGAACCTTGCAAAATTATTCTCGGATGATTCGATATGCGGATTGATCAAATTACGGACGAGGTCGCGGCAATTTTTCCCGTCATCATTGGTTTCATCCATCTCAGCCCAGTTGGCCATTCTCGAAGATAAAATGTAAACATTCCCCTCGCCATTCATTCTATGCCACATGCTCCATGTCCATTCACCCTTGTTTTCGAGATAGCAGGCTTTCCAGGCCTTTACACCTTCGCGGAACTGGATGTCATGGCCGCGTTTTACGGTGAATTCAGTCATAGAAAGGATGAACCCTTTTTCACTTTCCTGTGCCTGAATTCCATTGCTGAATAGGGTTGAGACAGCAATAAACAAAATCGCAAATAATAAATTTGCCATTTGTACTCTGATAGTTTTCATAATTGGTTTGATTAAAAAATGCCTACTCTTTGTTTGAGGATTTTCAGCTTGCTCCTTAGTTCAGAATGAACTGTGGCAAATGTACTTTGGAAGACGGCGAACGGGGTAGGATTTTTAGTGCAAAGTGCCGGACTTTTCTCGCATAAAAGCCAGATATAAAAGATAATGCATCCCCGATGCAGTAGGAAGCGAAGGATAAAAAATAGGATCGGAGTATAGATTAAGGCTAATTCGCTACAGTGTATTCCGACGGGCTACAACCGAATTGTTTTTTGAATGCGCGTGAAAAATAGGCATTGTCGTTAAAGCCCACTTTGTAACAAATTTCGGAAACCGATCCGGCTTTTTGTGCAAGCAGGTCTGCCGCCCTTTGAAGACGGAGAGAGCGGATCAACTGACCGGGTGGCTGGTCAATCAGTGCATTGAGTTTACGGTTAAGTTGCGAAACACTCATATTGACATGATCGGCAAGGCTTTCGACCGAGAACTGTTCATCTTCAAAATGCGTTTCAATGGTATTCATAATCTTTTCCAGAAAGGCCTGGTCAACTGAAACAGCGGAAACCTCAGATGGCCTGATAACGGTGGATTTGCTGAAACGTTTGCGAAGTTGTATACGCTGAAGAATCAGGTTTTTAACATTGGCTTTCAGCTCTCTGGCATTGAAAGGTTTAGTCAGATAGGTATCCACACCTGTTTCCAAACCCTCAATTTTATCATCAATTCCCGCCCTGGCCGTAAGCATTATTATTGGTATATGGCTGGTCTTTTCATCCGCCCTGATGGCTTTGCAAAACTGGTAGCCATCCATTTTGGGCATCATCACATCCGAAATGATTAAGTCGGGTATATTGTCCTGCGCCATTTTGATGCCCACTTCGCCATCACTGGCCTCTGTTACCAAATAATTGACTTCAAGCTGTTCGCGGATGTAATTGCGTATATCAGCATTGTCTTCAACAAGCAGTATGATTTCGCGGCTATCGTTCCCATTAAGTTCCGTGTGACCTGGATCATTGATGAGTTCAGTTGCTCTATGTGTATCGCCCATATTTATAGAGAAAACCTCTTCTGTTGAATGTTTTGCAGCCTCTCTTTTTTCCGAACCATTACTATCGTATGGAAGAGAAATGATAAATTCAGTTCCTTTGCCCTCCCTGCTGTTAACCCTTATTTTCCCATTATGAAGCTCAACCAGTTCTTTGGTCAGCGCTAACCCGATTCCTGTGCCTTCATATTCGCGGGTGCTTGAAGTATCCACCTGGTAAAAACGATCGAATATGTGTGGTAGTCGGTCTTCAGGAATTCCAATTCCTGTGTCTTTTACACGGATAAGAACCCGATCATTTTGCTCTATGCCGAGTGTCACGTTGATCATTCCATTTTCAGGTGTAAATTTGATTGCATTTGACATGAGGTTATAAAATACCTTTTCCATTTTATCGGGATCATAAGACACCGGAATGTAATCGGCTTCCGATTCAAAGCCAAGTTCAATTTGTTTACTGGCTGCGAGAGATTCAAACGAATAGAAAAGACTTTTAAGGAACGTGACAATGTTTTGGCGTGTTGCTGCAAGCTCCATGCTTCCGGCTTCAAGCTTCGATAAATCAAGCAACTCATTGATGAGGGTAAGCAATCGTTTGGCGTTGCGGTTGGCAACCTGGAGTTTCCCTTTTTCCTTTGTGTCAATGCCTGAAGTCATTACACTTTCAATTTGTCCTAAAATCAGTGTGAGCGGTGTTCGGAATTCATGCGATATGTTGGCAAAAAAGTGTGATTTCAATTGATCTAAATTCCGGAGCGAATCTGTAGTTACTTTTTCCAGCTTCAGTTGGTTCCGAAGGAGGATTCTGTTCATTTCATAGCGTCTTATTCCAAAAAGGATCATGAAAAACAATAACATGTATAAAATAATTGCCCACCAGGTAAACCACCAGGGTGGCAGCACTCTGAAACTATAACTGATCGGTTCGCTCCAAACACCGTCAGGACTTTTGGCCCGGAGTTTAAAGGTATAAGTTCCCTGCCTCAAATTGTTATACTCAGCCATGGTATTGTTGCTCACCGCGCTCCAGAGCTTGTCGTTTCCTTCGAGCATAAACTGGTACTGAACCAAAAACGGTTTAGCGGTTTCAATCGCCACAAAATCAAAACCAATACTGTTGTGGGTGTAGGGTAATACCAGATTTTCGGGAATCGCATTGAACGGGCTCACGCGTTCGAAGCGGATTTTACTGAATTTACCGATCAAGGTATCGCGTTCGTTTTCACTTAATCGCTTACCGAAAACATTTAATTCATTATGCACATAAGCATTGGTAGCTTGGGGGGATTCGCTTAGTTGACCTTCTTTGGCTCTGGCTCTGGCTCTTTGAAGGCTGTGCCAACTTATTTTATCATGATTTATGCTTACGTTCTGGATAAACACATTTGGAGCCTGGGTATTTCTGCGAACCTCTCTATAATCAAATCGCAGCAGTTTATCTCCCGTTCCGGCCCATAAATATCCACGGCTGTCAACCAGCATACTGTAATTATTGCTGACATCTTTTATCGGGTAGCCTGTTTGTTGGTTAAAGCTTTCCACCCCTTCTTTTGCGATCTTTTCGCTTTCCGAACTTAATCCGCCTTTAAGCAATGTAATCCCTTTACTCGTGCCAATAATAATATTGCCATCATCATCTTCCAGAATACCATACACCACATCATTGGGAAGGCCGTGCGTTGTGTTGTAATTTTTGAAAATGTTTTTCCCGATTTGCGAAAAATCGCTCTGGCTCAACATTTCCAACCATTCTTTTCGGATTATTGAAACACCTCCACCCCAACTTCCAATAAGCAGGTTGCCGGTTTTATCTTGTGTTACGATGGATAATTTATTGTCGGGAAGTCCCTGGGCTGTTGTAAAATTCATAAAGTTTTCGCCATCGAACCTGCTTAATCCACCTCTTGTTGCGAACCATATCACACCCGAATTATCTTCATGAATGTTCCAAACAGTATTGTGCACAAGTCCCTGCTCAATGGTGTAATTTTTAAACGATTTGCCATCAAACCTGCTCAAGCCGCCTTCAAATGTTCCGATCCAGATATTCCCTTTGCTGTCTTCTTTAAGACTTACAACTTTGTTATCAACCAATCCATGTTTTGGGCTATAAGTGATAACGGAACGCCCGTCATATTTGCTCAAACCATCATCCGAACCAAACCACAGACTGCCGTTTTTATCAATGATCATGGCCAGAACATCCTGATCAGTGAATCCTTGTGACGTAGTAAAATTCAAAAAACCAGCGTTTCCGACAGGCAAGATATTTTCAATTTTTTCATGCCAGTCAAACTCAAACTTTGCTATTCCCCCTTCATTGCCGCCCATCCACAAATTACCATCCTTATCCTCAGATACAGCATACACAGTTTTAACCGGCAAGCCTTGTTTTGCAGCAAACTCAACAATTCCATTTCCATCATACTTGCTCAGTCCGCCGCCCCAGGTGCCAATCCAAAGGCTGCCTGAGTTGTCCCCAGTAATGCAGGTGATTTCATTATTTGCCAGACCCTGCAAAGTCGTATAGTTCACAAAAGAAGAATCTCCTATCCTGAATTCTGATAAGCCTTCCTTTGTGCCTAACCATAAACTCCCCTTTCTATCTGAAAATATACATCTGATTCTGTTACTTATAAGTCCATTTTCGGTTGTATAGATTGATATAGCAAGTTCACCACTTGCTTTAATGTCAGGATCATATCTGACTAATCCTTCATTGATACCAAACCAGATTATCCCTTCTTCGTCTTCGGCTAAACATAACACCCTTTGACCTTCCAATCCTATGGACCTGGAATAATCATCAAATGGTTTTTTTCCTTTAGTCTCTGCTTCGGCATCATAGCTGCACAGACCATTTTCAGTAGCAAACCATATATTTCCTTTGCTGTCTTCAAGTATGTCGTCAACAAAGTTTCCAGTAAGTCCATGATCTGTGGTATAATTCTTAATCAATGGAGTTCCATCATCTTTTCCATTTGGGTTGTACCTGCTTAATCCGTTATAAGTGGATATCCAGATATTGCCACTTTTATCTTCTAGTATTTTATTGACATTATTATCAACAAGGCCATGTTCAACCGTCAGGTTTTCAAAGTAAATACCATTATAAATGCTCACCCCGCCATAGGTTCCAAACCAGATGTTGCCTTCACTGTCTTCGGAAATACTACGTATAAGGTTATGGATCAATCCATGTGAGGAATTATAACTGGTAAACTTTTTACCATCATATTTGCTCACCCCATTCCCTGATGTACCAAACCAGAGATTCCCGGCCTTATCTTTGAACCCGCAGAGAATGCTGCTCAAAGCCAAACCATGTTCGGTGTTGAACTTTTGCATGCTTATAAAAAAGTCAGCCGGTAGTTTAACAGGCGCTGGTTTTGTTGAAAGATCAATGATATGGGGAGGCGGATAGTCACTCAAAAGATAAACAACCGGATCACCTGCTTCTACTAGCACAGGGGGATTTATAGTATCAAAAACTGAGAAAACATTCTGTCCTACAGGCTTGGGATTTGTATTGCAGGCAGCAAGGGTAAAGAGTAAGATACCTGCCCATAGTAAGAAGTATACCGCTTGATAATTCTTCATTTTCACTTTGCTAACTTCACATGCCCAAAAGAGCATTATGCCGGAGCTATGTTAGCTCAACCTTGCATAAATTGATGAATTTGTTCTTTTAGAAGATGGAAACCCGACCGTTGTGTGTTTTCAACAACTCATTAAGGGTTTTGATTGGAGGATGCTGTTAAAAGTGTTCAAATAATAATAAAGAAAACCCTGATTATCATAAACACTTGCAAAACTATCCGCTGTGCTCCACAGGAGAACCCATCCTAAAACAATTCTGGATTTTGTGTACTTTTGAACATAAATCTTAAAATCGGCTTTGAAACACCCAAATATACATATCAGGGAATCCTTTGGCCAAAACATGGTCAGGCTCATGTTTTTTTATAACCAGCTGGCAATCCAATACCTGCAGCGGGATCACAATGTTCATGAGAATATTCACCAGGCCAGGCTTTGCTTTAAGCGGATGAGAAGTTATTTACGCTTGGGTCGCAGCGGTATTGGCAAACAATTATATCAGGAGTATAATGTCTTTTACCGTGACCAATCACGAGCCTTATCTCAATTGCGCGATTTAACAGCCATTGCTGAAACCTTGAAAGGATTTATTAAAACACGCCGGACAAAATCTGCAAAATCCTTCCTCAACCATTTTAAAAACAGTTTAGTACTACAGCGAAGGCAGCAGCTTGATAATATAATTGAAAGCAATATCAAGGCAGATGTGATCAAAGCCCTGCAGGTTCGAAGCGAAGAAATTACTAAATGGGAATTCACAGCCGATGCTGATGAAGTATTCAGCTCCGGCGCAAAACGCATTTATGAAAGAGGAATGCGCCTTTTCCATCTAACTCAGACAAATCCTGACGATCACAACATGCATGAGTGGCGCAAACAGGTTAAATATTTCTGGTACCATCTTGTCGTGCTTACACCCGTCTGGTCTGAAATAATGGTGGTATGGGCCAAAGAAGTTCAGAACCTGAGTCAGCTCCTTGGAAAACATCATGACCTGGTGTTGCTCGAAAGTTCCATTCAATCCTTGAATCCGGATCCCAAGTACAAACAGATCGTAAGCAACCTGAAATCAAGTATAAGGCTCAGAAAGAAGCGGCTTGAAAAAGCAAGCTTAATCCTTGGATCAAAGATTTATACCGAAAAACCTTCCTCTGTTGGTAATAGACTGAAGGCATACTGGAAGTAACCTCAGTTCAGAAATTTGCCTTTAGCGACAGTATGAAATTCCTTCCCGGTGCCACAATGCCAGAGCTGTAAGGGCGATAGCGCTGATCAGTTATATTTTCCAATCCGGCGCTCACCGAAAGATTATCGGTAATCTGATACATGGCTTTGAAATTGATTGTGTACCATGAAGGTGAATACGGATTGCCTTCAGCATCTTTAGCGTAAAGCACAGGCTTTTGCTTTTCTTCCTCGTTCAGGCTTTCATAACTGATTTCTGCGCTGTACATGGCATACACCTGCATTCTCAGTTGCTGGTACGAATAAGTTAACCGTGTGACCCCATAGGCCGGCGCTGCATGGCGCGATCTGCTTTCGGTGCCATCATCCATTTCCTCAATTCCTTTCTGATAGTTGTAGCGTGAAGAAATGCCAAAACCATCAGGTAATTTAATCTCAACCCCAGCATGGAAACCATACACATTGGCATTGGCCGCATTTTGAATTGCAAAAACCTTGCTCATGATACCATTGTACATGATGCTGTCCTGTCCGTTTACCTTGAACTCCCTCCGCACCAGCGCATTTTGCAATTGGGTATAATAAGCGCTTAAATCAAGTTTCACCCATTCGCCAAAAACCCGGGCAATGTTAATTTCTGCATTGTAAGCATATTCAGCTTTCAGGTTGGTATTCGGCACAATCACGTCGCCGGCAGCAAAATCAAAAATTTTCCCGATATCATCTACATTCGGCGCCCTGAAACCGGTTGAGGCATTTATGCTGAGCTTCCATGATTCCGAAGGGATATAAACGGCTCCCAGGCTTCCGGAAATTGCATTGTTGCTGAGCCGGGAAGTTTTGAAATCAAACGGAAAAAACTCAAGGTGCCTGGTAAAATCAGAATGGATGGAATACCAGCTATACCGGATCCCCGCCTGGGCAATCAAAAAATCTGACACCTTGCGCTGATAATTTATATATCCGGCATAGGAGCTCCAGGTTGATTGCGGGTAGCGGTCGGGCGTAGCAATTGCGTTGTTGTTTCTTATATCAATTGCCGATCCCAAAGAATTTACGTCATTTCGTATTGCTTCGATCCCATAGTAAAACTTGTCTTCATTCACTTGCTTTTCAAAGTCTGCATTTACTGAAAAGGCTTGAACTTCCTCCTGTTGCGTTCGCAACCTGAACCTGTTTCCTCCGCTGAAATTCCTGTCAATGCGACTTTCTTCAAAATATTGTTGGGCTACCCGAATCGAAAATTCGTTAAAAAAAAAGTTTTCCTTACGATGCGAAACCGAAAGCAGGTTCATCATCCATTTTTGCGGACCATAATTCCACACTGCAGATTGGGGCAAACCGTTTGCCTGGTTTTCGATCAATCTGTCGTAACGTGAGTAGGATGAGGTTTCCGAAAAATGAAAACCATATTGAAAATCCCAGGTTTCATTTGGTTTGAACCTTAGTTTTTGCATCAGGTTGATCTGCGAATAGCCGGTTGGTTTCTGAACCAGTGGGTCATTGTTCGCGATTACCCGGTCAACACTATCCATGCGCCTCACATAAAATCTGCGCAGGTATTCATCAGGTCCATGTGATCCCATCTTCAGATCGCCATAGTCAGAGCTTGTAAAACTAGTGACTGCCGCCCATTTATTCCAACCTATACTGACATCAAAATGCCCGGTTTTTTCATTGTTGGCCGAAGAATATCGCATCACCGCGTTGCCGCTTATCAAGGGTTCATCGCTGTCGTCTCCTGGAATTGGCGTCAATGTCTGGAAAGACATTACTCCTCCAATGGCATCGCTGCCATAGATCACTGAGCCTGGGCCGAAGAACACTTCTGTGTTCTCAATGGCAAACGGATCAAGTGAGATGACATTCTGAAGGTTCCCACCCCTGAAAATAGCTGTGTTCATTCTTACGCCATCAATTGTATAAAGCAGGCGGTTGGCTGCAAATCCTCTTATCATCGGGCTTCCGCCACCCTGCTGGCTTTTCTGTATGAAAACCTCTCCAGATGTGGCCAGCAAATCTGCGGCAGTCTGAGGATTTTGCAATGCTATTTCCCGTGCAGGAATGCTTGTAATCCTTGAAGGAACATCTTTAGATTCCTGGCTCAGGCGGGTTGCTGAAATAACTACTTCGCTAAGGCTGACTTCCGAAGTAAGCAATGAAATGATAAAAGACTTGGATTCAATAAGCGCGTAGCTTTTTATTGCGGGTTTAAACCCCAATGCCCTGATCTCAATTTTTTCAGCGCCCTTGAATGCTGAGATATCGGCCTGCCCTTTTGTATTTGTAATTGTAAAAGCCCTGGGGTTCTCACTTGCAAGTGTGGCCATTTCAATGGGCTGGCCAGTTTTGGCATCTTTGAGTGTAATGAGTTGAGCATTAGCAGCCAGCACTGCGCAGATCAAAGTCAAGAATAATGTTAGTTTTTTCATCAAAGTGATTTCGGCTTTAATCAAACAGTTTCAGTCCTCATTGCTCCGCAAGTAGGTCTATAAATAAAACTGTTTGTTATTGCTCTAAGGCAGTTAAAATTTCAATGATCAATAAATTTTGAAGAAGTTATTTTGTGCAAAGTTCACAATAAACCGCAATGAGATCAAAATGTGCGCCAAAAAGAAATGGCCCCGGGGATTAAATAATCCTTAGGGCCACGGCATCGATCCAAGATTAAAGTTTTTTCCTTTGAAAGGTTTGCTGCAAATCAGGCTTGTTTCACTAACTGAATCTCACAGAAAATCCTGACTTCGTCACTCACAAGCACACCGCCGGTTTCAAGGGCAGTGTTCCAGTTCAGACCCCAGTCCTTGCGATTGATTTTCCCGCTCAGACTGAAGCCGGCTTTTTCGTTACCCCAGGGGTCTTTATTTGTACCTCCAAATTCAACATCCAACGTGACGGGATTGGTAACATCTTTGATTGTCAAATTCCCGGAAAGTTTAAAAGTTTCGTCACCTGCACTCTTCATCTCTTTTGACTGGAATTTTAGTACAGGATATTTGTCTGATTCAAAGAAATCGGCTTTTCTCAGGTGATTGTCGCGGTCGGCATTATTGGTATCAACAGAGGCGGTTTTGGCTTCAAAAGAAACCTTAGTGTTGCTGAAGTTGGCATCATCGCTTTCGGCTGAAGCACTGAACTCACGAAAGTAGCCTGTTACAGTAGTTATCTTCAGGTGTTTCACCTTGAATTGAATTTCGCTGTGGGTTGGATCCAACACCCATTTAGTAGTACTCATAAATAGTTTCTGTTTAATTTATTATGCTTTTTTATTGAAATCATTAAATTTGGTTCCAGGTTGAAAATTTACTTGGAACCTTCTTAAATCATTACTAACCATAACAATAAAACTGTTAAAATGTTGAATAGCTATATTTCTTCCGGGTAATTTGAGAAGGAAAATATTTTAACCAGCCTGAATATTATTTACATTTGCAATAACGAATCTTATCATTAACCATAAAGAAAAAGAACATGTTACGTAAAAATCTCACCCTAGCATTGCTGTTTGCGCTCTTTCTGGCATGGGCAGCCTGCACCACCGAAACCAAAGACCCCATGAAGGATTTAGTTGCAAAGTATCACCTGGTTGAGCTTAAGGCCGACCTTTCGTGGCTCAGCCCGAACGAACGCGAAATCATTAGTTTGCTCATTGATGCCGCCAACATCATGGATGATATTTTCTGGAGCCAGGCTTATGGCGATAAAGATGCCTTGCTGGCAAAAATTGAAGATGAATATGCCAGACAGTTTGCTATGATCAATTATGGCCCCTGGGATCGGTTGGATGGAAACAATCCATTTATTGCCGGTTATGGGCCGAAACCATTAAGCGCAAATTTCTATCCCACTGATATGACGGCCGAAGAATTTGAGCAACTGCAGGATACTACAAAAACAAGCCTTTACACGCTTTTGCGCCGCGATGAAAACGGCAAGCTTATCACAGTCCCTTACTCAGTTGCTTACAAGGAACAGCATGAAAAAGCTGCCGGATTCATGCGCAGGGCAGCCGAGCTTGCCGAAAACGAAGGGTTAAAAAATTATCTTCTCAGCCGCGCCGATGCTTTACTTAACAATGATTACCAGCCCAGCGATTTTGCTTGGATGGAAATGAAAACCTCGAACATTGATTTTGTGATCGGACCCATTGAAAATTATGAAGACCGGCTATTTGGCTACAAGGCAGCACACGAATCATTTGTACTTGTGAAAGACCTGGAATGGAGCGCACAGCTTGAGAAATTCAATGCCATGCTGCCCGATCTTCAGGCAGGCCTACCGGTTGACCCGGCCTACAAGGCTGAGACCCCAGGCAGCGATGCCGACATGAACGTGTATTATGCGTTGTATTATGCCGGCGACTGCAATGCCGGAAGTAAAACAATCGCCATTAATTTACCCAATGATCCTGAAATTCACCTGGCCGTTGGAAGCCGTAAACTGCAGCTCAAGAATTCGATGAAGGCAAAGTTTGACGAAATCCTGGTTCCGATTTCAAACATGCTTATTGATGAGAGCCAGCGGAAATATGTCACTTTTGATGCGTTTTTTGAGAACACCACCTTTCATGAAGTTTCGCATGGCATGGGTGTTAAAAACACCATCACCGGCAAAGGCCCTGCACGCGAAGCGCTACGGGAATATTATTCATCCATTGAGGAAGCCAAAGCTGATATCATGGGGCTCTATCTGGTTACTAGGCTTTATGAAATGGGCGAAATTACAAGCGGGGAAGTAATGAATAACTACGTTACTTTTTTTGCTGGTATTTTCCGATCCAGCCGCTTTGGTGCAGCAAGCGCTCATGGCAAAGCAAACATGCTTAACCTGAAATATTTCGAACGCAACGGGGCTTTCATTCTCCAGGAAGATGGAACTTATAAAGTGAACTTTGAAGAAATGAAAGCCGCGGTTATTTCGCAGGTGGAAAATATCCTTACTATCCAGGGCGATGGTGATTATGATGCCGCCAAAAACCTCGTGGAAACTGACGGAGTAATGACAGACCAACTGCGTAAAGACCTTGACAGGGTAAATGCAACCGGACTTCCTGTTGACATTGTGTTCAAACAGGGGAAAGACGTATTGGGATTGTAATTGAATTCTTCACATTTAAAGGCCTGGCAGATTACAAAACCTGTCAGGCTTTTTTATGGCGCTTTCACTTCCGGAACGAAAAAGCTGATCTTTCGTGGTTTGCAGGTAATTTTAATCTTTTTCGGCGTTTCAATGATTTCTCCGTCAATTTGAAATTCGGCTCCGTCAGGATTTTGGATTTCGGCTTCTGTGCCCTGCCAGATCTTTACCAACGCAGACTCATGAATGGTTCCCCGGAAAAAATCGAATGAGAGTGTAACCATGTCGGCCACCCCAACCGGGTTTAGAGCAATGATTTCCATTTTACCATCATCCATCTTAGCCAGGGGGTTGATAATTGCACCTGTTCCGTATTTATCACCATTGGCAATAACCAACATCCTGGCTTCGATTGCTGTTTGCTTCCCATTTATACTGATCACGAAGGAGTATGGTTTCATGTCGAAAATTTGTAGCAGGGAATTCTTAAAATAGCTAAGCATTCCTCTTTCATCATCTTCTTCAAATTTCCTGATCATTCCGGCATTAAGCCCAAAATCGCTCAGGTGCAGGCAGGTGTGTTCATTAATTTCAACTGTATCCAGCATTTTGATTTTCCCGGTTTTAACCGCAATTATCGCATCTTCAACATTAAGGATGGCCAGGCATCGGGCCAACCCATTTGCGGATCCCAACGGTATGATCCCAATAGGGATGTTCACACCTGCCACTGCCTCAGCCACCAGCTTTATTGTGCCATCGCCACCGCCAACCAGCACAGCGTCCCACTTTTTTTCGGATAGCTTGACTTTTATTTCTACCGAGTCATGGTTTCCGGTTGTTTTTATTACTTCCAAAGAACTATCATTCAAGCTGACTTTGATCTTTTCCAGGACATCCTCGTAGTTAATCCATTCGCCTGAATTGGGATTTATTATATAAAGAATATTTTTTGTTGACATTTCGTTTAAATTATTCCATGATTTCGGGCATGCTGAATTGCCTGCTCCGTGTTTTTTACAAAAACGATCCCGGGCCCGGCAGGATCTCTCAGTTTCGCTTCCAGAAGTTTTCTTCGCTGGTCTTTGATTATTCTTATTTCCCTGATATAAACTGCTTTAATCTGACCCGGATGTTTTTCTATGATCTCGGCATATAGCTCTGGATCATGTTGACCACTGTCGCCAATTAAAATGAATTTCATGCCCGGATACAATTCAAGGATCATGTTGATCTTTTCCAGTTTATGTTGGTGGCTGCCACCTCCCGATTTCCAGATGTTACGCAGGTCTACGTGTAAATCCTTAAGCAACAAAGGGCCGGCAGGTATGTCGCGATAATTTAAAAAATCCCTGATCAGGTCATAAAGATTCCAATCACTGCTGGACACGTAAAAAAATGGATTTGTATTATTATCTGACAATGCTTTATAAAATTCGCTCACCCCTGGGAAAGGCCTGCGAGTATAAGCATTTTTTGAAATGGAAAGCCAGAACTTTTTACCAATCATGGTGGCGTGCGAGATCAATACCGTATCATCAATATCAGAAATTATTCCAATCGGGTGCCGGGAATGGTACCTGAGTACCTGGCTTTTTACATGATCTCTTTCCGGCCTGACCCCTTCTTCAGGGAGGAGGTGGCAAATGATAAAATCATTTTCCGGGATGGTTTCAACTGCGTGTTTGAAAGTGCAACTAATGATGCCTTCGGCATCGCTTTCCAGAATTATGTTCTGAAGATGATAGCTTACTTCAACTTTGGCATTGGGCACACTGCTTCCTGCATAACGCCTTATAGCAGCAAGTAAATTCTGAAAGTAATTTTTATTTGCCGATGGTCTACTTTGCCTGTACGACTCTACAACCCTGGCCTTAAAAAACATTTCTTTCTCGTTTCCAAAGGCATACAATGGCTCAATCTTAAGTGTGTCAAGTTTTCCAATACTCTTTTTAAGCCTGGCAAAAAGATATCGGAAGGGGAAAGTAATAATCCTGATAAACATTAAAAATCCTATTTATTCATATTTAAATCTTGAGTCCACTCCGAAAAGTCACAAATTGCTGATTTTTATCGTTTCTAACCCCTGACCCCTAAAGGGGAAACGCTAAATATCAGCAATTTGTGGAAGTCCCCTTTAGGGGATTTAGGGGTAGATTTACTTTTCGGAGTGGACTCAATCTTAATTGGCTAGATTAAAGATGCTCTATGTTAAATAACTCTACTTACTAAACCCATTTTGTCTGAATCTGTTCATGTTCATTACCGCACACTGCCATGAACGATTCTGAACGTTTATGATTGCCGGCAAAATTTATCAGCATCGGCCAAACCCATATCCGATAAGAACTTGTAACTTTGGCACGAAATTGTAGTACTGATCCTACTTTTCGTTCTCAGAACCATTTATTTATCTTTTAATATTCATACTTCACACATGAAAAAACAATTTCTATTGCTGACGCTTGCACTCATGCTAGCGTTCAATTTCCAGCTTCGTGCTGATGAGGGAATGTGGGTTCCCATGTTTTTTAAGGATTATATTTATTCTGATATGCAGAATATGGGTCTCAGGCTCACGGCCGAAGAGCTATACAGCCTCAACAACGCAAGTCTAAAGGATGCCATCGTCGGCCTTTCAAGCGGAGGCGCCCCCGAAGGCTTTTTCTGTAGCGCCGAAATTGTTTCACCAAACGGGCTTTTGTTTACGAACCACCATTGCGCTTACGGGCAAATTCAGCAGCACAGTTCGGTAGAATTTGATTACCTCACCGATGGATTCTGGGCCATGAGCTATGAAGAAGAACTTCCCAACGAGGGCATGACTGCTTCAATCCTTGTAAGAATGGAAGATGTAACCACCAGGGTACTCGCTGATGTTACTGCTGATATGAGCGATTCCGACCGCCAGGCAGCCATACGAAAGGTAATCCAGGAATTAAAAGAAGAAAATGCTGAAGAGGGCAAGTACGATGTAACCGTAAAGCCATTTTATGCCGGCAATGAGTACTACATGCTGGTTTATCAGACCTATCGTGATGTAAGGTTGGTTGGTGCGCCCCCTTCTTCCATTGGCAAATTTGGTGGAGACACTGACAACTGGATGTGGCCACGTCATACAGGTGATTTTACAGTGCTTCGTATCTTCACAGCCCCCGATGGTTCGCCGGCTAAGTACGCAAAAGAAAATATTCCTATGAAACCCAAACACCACCTGCCGGTTTCAATCAAAGGTGTTGAACGCGAAGACTTCAGCATGATATGGGGATTTCCGGGACGCACAAGCCGCTATCTTACATCATACGGCGTTGAGTATAATGTTGAGCATTTCCAGCCCTTGCTGGTAAAAATTCTTGAACGCCGGCTCGAAACCATGAAAACACATATGGACCTCGATCCTGCTATTCGCATTCAATATGCATCTACTTACTCGAGCCTTGCCAATGGCTGGAAATATTACCTGGGTCAGACCCGAGGGCTGAAACGCCTTGATGTTTATAGTCAGAAACAGGAAATTGAAGAAGCGTTCAATCAGTGGCTGGAAAACAACCCAGAAGCCAATGAAAAATATGGCGAAGTGCTTTCGAAGATGCAGGAAGGATACGGACTTATGGCCGCTGATGTTTTACCCACCATGTATCTGAACCTTGCTGCTATGGGGCCATCCAGTGTTGGTTTTGCCAGTTCACTAAGTGAAATGAGAACAGTGCTCGAAAAAGACCGCAAAAACAAGGAGGCCATTGAAGAAGCTGCTACAAAACTTCGCGCCAGGGCTTCCAGCCATTTTGAAAATATGGACTATAACACCGATGTCAGTCTTTTTGCCGCTATGATGGAAATGGTATTTTTTAACCTTGCTGAGCCATGGCGTCCTGCATTTTTTGATGATGTGATTAAGAACCATCAGGGCAATTTCCTAAGCTACGCCAAAGAAATTTATGCGAAATCTATCTTAACTTCACCAGAGGCACTTGAGAAATTCCTGGCAAAGCCACGCCTGCGTGATATTGATAATGATCCGCTTTTTACGGCTCAGAAACAAATACGGGAATTATCAATGAAAGCCTCCGGGAACTTTGGCAAAGGCCAGGGCATGGTTTCAAAAGCTGAGAAACTATGGATTGCCGCGCTGCGTGAGATGAATCCTGAGAAAATTTACTTTGCCGATGCAAACTCTACCATACGCTTGAGTTACGGACAGGTGCTCGACTATTACCCTGCCGATGCGGTTCATTACGATTACCTGACAACTCTTGCAGGCGTCATGGACAAGGAAGACCCCAGCAACGATGAGTTCATCGTTCATCCCAAACTTAAAGAATTGTATGAAAACAAGGATTTTGGACCCTATGGCAAAGACGGCGTGCTGTATGTGAACTTCCTTACCAATCATGATATCACCGGTGGAAACTCAGGTAGCCCGGTTATAAATGCTGATGGCCATCTGATCGGTATTGCTTTTGATGGTAACTGGGAAGCCATGAGCGGCGATATTGCGTTCGAACCCGAATTGCAACGGACCATTAATGTAGACACACGCTACGTACTCTTTATCATTGATAAGTTTGCCGGCGCTCAACGCCTCATTGACGAAATGACGATTATCAGGTAATTCACAGATTATCATAATTTACGGGAGTTTAAAACGTTCAATTAACCCCGGCAAGTCCAAACCTTGCCGGGGTTGAATTTTAAAATTATGACCAGACTGATTCTTCTTCTTTTTCAGTTATTTGCTGCTTCAGGTATCCTCTATTCACAAATCCTGAACGTGGAGAGCCAACGCATTGTACAGGATTCCTCGGGCTGGGTAGGAAAAGCAGATTTAACATTTAACATCACTTCGAACCAGGAACAGATTTTTGACCTGAACTCAGCCCTGCATCTGCAACATAAAAGAAACAAAAACACCTATATACTGCTGGGCGGAGCGAGTATGATCCGTGCTGGCGACAATGATTTCGACAATAGCGGACATATTCACTTCCGCTATAACCGTGACCTGAATAAATGGCTTACCTGGGAAGCCTTCGCTCAAGGTCAGTATAACCGGGTATTAATGATTGACCACCGTGAACTTGTGGGAACCGGGCCCAGGTTCCTGTTGCTAAATAGTGAAAACAGCAAGCTCTTTGCGGCATCGTTGTACATGTTTGAAAACGAACTGATCGTAGAGGCAAAAGAAAGCCAGATTAACCACCGTATCAGCAGTTATGTGGCTTATAACTGGAAAGTAAACGATCATGTTTCCATGAACAATATCATGTACTTCCAGCCACTGATCAATGATTTCAGTGACCACCGCATTATGCTTCAAACCAGTTTAAAATTCAGGATTACTAAAATTGTGGGGCTTTCGGTAAATTTCAACCTCCTCAATGACAGCGATCCGCCGCCCGGAATTAAGCACACAGTTTATTCGGTTAGGAATGGGTTGGAGGTGAGGTTTTGAGAAGAGACAAGAGCGTGGGGCGTGGAGCGTGGGGCGAGGGACGGAGAGACAAAGAGACGGAGAGATTGAAAGATGGAAAGAAGGAGACATGAGGAGATAATCAATCAGCAACAATTGTATTACAACAGTATGACAATTGTTTGACCCAAATCAAGTTACCAGCTACCAGAAACAAGCAACCAGTAACCAGTAACTAGAGACCTGGAACCTTGAATTTTGAACTTTGAATCCGGAACGATTTTACTTCGTCAAAACAATCTTTCTGGTGAACACGTGGTTTCTGGCAATGATCCGGGCCATGAAAACGCCTTCGGGCAAATTTGCACTGGTTCTGTCATCCCAGATGATTTGGTGCTGACCGGCTGATTTGGGTTCATCTAGCAACGAAATGATCTTTCTGCCTTGCAGATCGAATATTTCCAGGTTTACATGGCTGCTTTCTTTCAGGGTAAACCCAAAGCTAATTTGCGATGTAAAAGGATTGGGAAACGTGTTAAAAGCGCTGATTATAGGGTCTATATCATGAACACTTCCAAGTAAATCAGGATTTACCCATACAGGAACCATATGTGTTGCTAAATCGCTTACTACATAAATTGAATCGTAAAGAAAAAGATCTGGTCTTATAGCAACACCTGGAGTAAGGAACACGGTTGTAATCATAGATTCACCGGGCTGAATAGTATAGGGAAGTACAGGTTGGGGTTCGAAATAACAGGAGTTGTTATAGATTATCATGTCCTGAACCGATAACTCAACCGAAGACGGATTGTTAATGGTGAGTTCAACTCCATACCAGAAAGCTTGTTCAATGTTTTCAAACAAGAGAGAATCTGGCATTACAACGATGTCGGGTGGCATGGTAACCTGGAATGAACGGGCACCCGCTGCGCCAATCAATGGCCAGGTTTCTTTGCGGCCTGAAGCATCGGCGGCGGAAAGGTAATAAGTAATCAATGTATCACCAGGTGTAACGGGCAACATACCGGTAAATGTATGATCCTGTGCATGATAAAGCGGAACTGTATCAAAGTCGCCGGCATTTGTTTTGAAAATGATAAAAAGTGAGTCAGCATAGATAGTTTGTCCGCTATGTGCTATAATCTCGGCTTCAATCTCAAATTCAGATTGGTAATCAAACAAGCCTTGCAGGGGTACATGTCTGACCGAGAGCATCCCGATATCAGCAATTTCCTTCACGCGGCAATGCAATGCATCTGTGGATTGCCAACTGGATGAGTAAAAACCCATAACTTCATAACCCGGCAATGCCTGCTGGTAAGCAGCCAGTGCGGCCGCATCATGGGTGGAATTCACCGTGGGTACATAAACCCTGTGGTTAAGTATCAGGGAATTGGTGTAAGGTTGTCCGTTTGGTGAATAAACACGGAAAATCTGGTAGGGTGTTCCATAGGGGCTTAACTGGTTGGCAAAGTACATGGTAACCTGTTCATAGGCCGAATATTGCGGATTTGATGGGGGAACTTCTGCAATGAGAATCTTGTCTACGTCAAGAAATTTTGCCCAGCAATCAATGTGCTTAATATATTCACCCTGCGGGTCAATGGTTACATGATAGTTTTCTATTCCGGCATAATCCTCCATTTGTTGATTTACCCAGGTTGAATTATTGCCATTCTCTTCATAAACAAGGTCGGTCGAAGCGGCGCTTCCCCCTCCTGTTGACATATAATTGCCACCGGTATGAACCACACCCATAGCATAAAGCGGAACCCCGAGGTGATTGGCCAGATGTCCGGGTATCGCGTTATCGAGCGGCCTGGGCCGGTTGTAGGGGAAATCGAGCACGCTGATCTGGTTGTCTCCGTTAACGATCCACAACGGGCCATAATCCCGGGTCCAAATAGAGTTGGTGCCTGCAATAATGAAATCACAGTTATTCATGTTTGCACCTGCGGCCTGGTAGGAGTTATATGCTGCTGTTCGTTGCGATTGGTTCGCAGCAATAGTATAGACTTTGGTGTGCTGAGATATTGCTACTATCAGGCTGGTTGGAACACCAAGCCCATTATTGTATCGAACCATGGCTCCCTGCATACGTTCAAACTCCGAAATATTGCGGATAGGGCCCGGAGGCGATAGCGTTTGCTCAGTGCCAATTCCGATTTCGTGGCGGCGAAGTTCTTCCTCTGCTGTCATCCATTTCGGCAAACTATTGGGATCGTTCCACTCGGGATACTGTGCCTTTAATTCATTCAAACCGGTAAACACTGCCAATAGTGTCAGCAGCAGGGTAATAGTCTTTTTCATATAAGATTGTGGCATTAAATCATATCTGTGCAAAAGTAAACATAAAGCTTTGACTGTGACTACCGATGCATGCCCAAAATATCATGTTCATACATCCACACCGCATCACGGCGAAGCATTTCCTCAGTACTTAAAGCATTCTCGTGGGCTTTTCGGAGCACTTGTTCATACCATTCCGGGTCATCTTTGATCATCAACTCGTAGTAGATAATATAGTTGTCGCGTGTTTTTTCAATTTTTTCGTTAAAATCCAGCATAAACATGTATTCCGCATCAACCCGTATCATTTCTTCGATAGTCAGACCACGTTTCTTTGCCTTTCCGATTACATCTCCAAACCACTGGCGGTCGCGGCGGATGCTGTTTCCATAGTTGTATAGATGATCTTCCTGAAAACCTGGTTTATAGATTCTATAAAGATCATCAGTGAAATGCCAGAAAGCTGTGTGCAGGAACCGCTCCGTTATCATTACTAAAATTACTTCCTGTTTTTCAATT
The DNA here is from genome assembly GCA_014860575.1 of Bacteroidales bacterium. NCBI lineage: Bacteria > Pseudomonadati > Bacteroidota > Bacteroidia > Bacteroidales > Bacteroidales bacterium. The sequence goes on along the minus strand of JACZJK010000016.1, from coordinate 11,405 downwards.
TCGGTTCTTATGTCCAGTTGGTCAACCGTTTTCTGATCCAGGTAAAAGTCAGGGTAAACCTGGCGGTGATAATACCAGAATGCCTCATTTGCGAAGATGTTTTTGGGAATTCCTGCATTATAAATATTCCAGTAATAACTATCGGCAACAACCAATACCATCGGGCGATGCTTACCTGCATCATTTTCAAATGCGAGGCGGGGATAAGCCATTTTTCCGGTTCGTGGTTTCCATAGAAGGTTCATTGATTTGCCCCCGTCAAAATCAGTATCTCTTAAATGAGATGTAAGGTCTACAGGCCCGTGTTTTATTTGGTTTAATGGCTGTCCTGAAAGACTTTCAACGTACTTTAACAGCGTATCGGCAGCGAGGCTCATCCCATATGTGCTCCAGTGTGTGCCATATTTGGGATAGAGTGGATAGGATGCAATTGATTTCAGATCTTTGAAATACTGATTCAGATCGAGGTGGTTGATTCCTAATTCCCTGCACTGCTGGGTAAAATAGTCATAATTGGATAGTGATTTATCCCAGGGCCGATAGCGATTTGGGATCAAATCGGCATGAAAGCTTGCCTTACCGGGTGCGAACACAACGGCCAGCTTGATGCCCTTTTGTGATAGCGTATCATGCAAAAACTTAATCCGGTTAAGTTTTTTATCAATTGTGTTCTTGCCTATAAAAAGACGTCCCAGGTATTCAAGGATATAGTCTTCTTCAATTACCACACCTTTGCGGGCAATGATCACGCCTTCGGCATGTGCTTTTCTGTAAAGCATCAAATCAGCCTGGTTCCGGATGCGAACCAACAAAGGCCTGAAGCCAACTTTTTCCTCAATGAAGCGCTCCATTTCCTGTTGAAAGCTTCCATTAAAGAATTTTCCAACTGAAAAAACAGGTCTTTCAATTACTTCAAAAGCTCCTTCAAGCGGAGGTATTTCAAATATCCTGAACCGTCTCTGCAACTCAGGCAAGAGCATCACTGCCAGGACTGTAACAAACAACAGGGTGAGTATTCTTGAACGATCCATGACTAAAACCTAAAATAAATGAACGGGTTAAAACCGCTTGCTGTTACCTGGCTTAAACCCATGATAAACAAAATAAAAGCAGACACTGTTATGGCAATTAAACCATTGGTAGTCCGTATTCCGGTGTAAATCTTCATTTGCCATTTTTCAATTCCTGGCGCTAATGCCCAGAAAGAAAAAACAGTTGAAACTATCAGCAATACTATCAATTGTGGTGTGATCAAAAAATCTACAACCTGAAAATTAAGTGAAAACATCAGCGAATATATTTCAACTGCATGTGTTAATGAATCAGCCCTGAAAATAACCCATCCTAGGGTAACAACGAAAAACGTAAAAAATACGGCAATTACCCTTCCTGCTTTTTTCATAAGTTTTGTCAGAAACAAACGCTCAACTGACATAAAAACACCATGATAGAGACCCCAGAGAATAAAGGTCCAGCCTGCGCCGTGCCAAAAGCCGCAAAGCAGCATAGTGATAAGGCTAGCAAAAATATAAAGCCATTTGTCGGTTTTCAGACCAAGATATTTGTTTTCGGGCATGCGCCGCGACAAAGCGTAGGCAACCGGAAGAAAGAGATAATCGCGCAGCCAGGTTCCCAAGGTAATATGCCAACGTTTCCAGAATTCTGTGATCCCAACCGAAATGTAAGGATTGTTGAAATTTTCCTTGATGTTAAACCCGATCATTCGTGCCAGCCCGATAGCCATATCGCTGTAAGCAGAAAAGTCGAAATAAATCTGGAAGCTATAGGCAATTGCTCCAAGCCAGGCGGTTTTGGTGTTGAGCAGAAAGGTTTCAGTTGCAAAAATCTCGTCGGCATATCCTCCCAGTACATTGGCAATCATCACTTTTTTTGCCAGGCCGAGTGAGAACCTGAAAAAGCCGGTAAGTCGTTCTTCAAAACCCGAAAATTCTTTGCGTTCGGCAATCCGGGGAGCAAACTCCTTGTAACGTACTATCGGCCCAGCCAGGAGTTTAGGAAAGAAAAATATAAAGAGCGCATAATCCCTGAGCTTTTCGGCGGGTTGGGTCGTACCGCGATAAACGTCAATCAGGTAGCTCATTTTCTGGAATGTAATAAATGAGATACCGAGCGGCAGTATTACATTCAATAACGGCATCCGGGGAAGTCCAAGCCAACCCATCATCATATTAAACTGAACGATGAAAAAGCCGGTGTACTTAAAATACAACAGCATGGAAAGGTTCAGAAGCAAAAGAAACACCAGCAAAGTTTTGCGCGGCTTGCCTGAGGCTGCATGCATTGCGCCAGACAGATAATAATCTATCAGGATTGAAACTATCAGTAAAAAGGTAAACGAAGGTGCACCCCAGAAAAAAAATATTGCACTTGCGCCAAGTGTAAAAACATTACGAAATCTGCTTCCCAGAAGAAAATAGACCAGCAAAAAAGCCGGCAGAAAATATAAGAGAAACAGACTGCTGCTGAAGTTCATCGGGGAAATGTTTGTGGCACGGCAAAAGTATAAAATACTGCGAACCTATTTCCCAATTACCAATTTCTTGTGCAATGTGATATTGTTTGATCTGAAAACCAAAACATACATGCCTTGCGGGCTGTTTTCCAGGTTTATTTCGTAGGACCCATCAGCATGGGACACCGATCCTTCATCATAATAAACAACGTTGCCGATAGGGTTAATTACAGCTATTGAATATGGCAAACCGTTATGGCTGTTAATATTCAGGCGGAACAATCCATTTGAAGGATTGGGTGCAATTCGGATCATGTCTGCAGTTTCAGGAAGTTCAATTCCAACAGTAGAATCATAAACCCAGGTGGATTTGGTTTCAGAAAAACCGCCGTCACCACAGGCATTTGATCCACAAACCTTGATCGTTGCATATCCGGTATAAGCTGAATTCCATTGAACGCTTGCTGTTGTTCCTTCGCCTGAAATACTCCCAGCCGATGCTGGCTCCAGCACCCAGGAATAATTCATTGCCTGGGGCAATGCAACAGTTGTATAGATGCTTGAGGAGTGAACAAATAAATCTACGCTATCTGGTCCCGAAGGTGTAACACCAATTCCTGGAAGCATTACAAACGAAAGTAAAATTTCATCACTGACTACCTCGCAAGGGGGATTGGAAAAAGCATTCAACGTCAGCGTTACTGAGCCGTTGGCAAGGTCGTTCGGACCGGGGGTGTATGCAGGGTTCAGAATCGCGGTATGATTGAAAGCGCCATCGCCAGTTGTTGCCCAGAGCAGTTCGGTAAAATTATCGGCATAAGCTGAATCCAACACAAAAACTTCCCCGATGCAAACATCAGAATCGGGTCCGGCAAAAGCTTCGGCCATCTGCAAAATTGAAAGCATAACACTATCGGACAACGAACTGGATGCATACTCTGCGGTAAGCGTCAGCATAACTTCGCCTATTATTATATCAGATTCACCTGGAGTGTAAACCGGACTCAGGATATGCTGATTATCAAAACTGCCTGAGCCATTGGTTGACCACTCAATGCTGGAATAGTTTGTTGCGCTGCCAATAGGCGAAAAGGTTTCTCCTTCGCATATCTGACCGTCAATCCCGGCGCTTACTGATAAGAATGCAGGGAATGTTATATAATCAACCCAGGCGCAGTCCGAACCCGTTGAAACGCTGTAATCCTTTTCATACATCCACTTTAGCACATTTGCACCGGCGCTCACCGGGTAAGAAACTTTTCCCCAGGAAACATTTCCAGCCCATTCACCCTTTAGTACGCCATTGATATAAAACTTCAGGTAATCATAACTGGGTTCAGAGGAAACCTTGCGGTAAAATGAAATTGAATCGTCCACAGCAACTATAATTGTCACTTCCATTACTGAAGTCTGGTTATCGGCAATTGTACCAGATTTTGCGCTATATGTTCCTTCGTAAGGGCTTGCTGTGTCAATAACCCAGGGTTGGTTTCCGGAAAACTGCCACGGGAAAGCATTGAAATTGCCACTCTCGAAACTCTCTACAATAATTCCGGTAATAATATTTATTTCGCCTGTAGTTTGGAAATCATTGTGACCGTCAATGATTGCATTAATAGTAATTACCTGCCCGGAAGTCAAATCGTTGGAGGCAGTAATGTTAAAAACAGCATACTGCCCAAATTCTGCCGGAAGTGTGCTTATTGTTGCCTGCGTTGAATTCAGTGTAATTTCGGGGTTGGGGCTTGAAATATTGATTAGGATATTATTCAATGCTGCACCACCATTGTTCTTGAAAAAGATTGCAATATCAGTTGTTTCGCCTGGATCCAGAATGCCATTGCTGCCATCCTGAACCAGAGCGTGGGTTAAATTGATCAGCGGGGCAAATGCATGCATGCTTAGTTGCCGCGACCAGTTATCGGACGCCGAGGTGATATCAAGATCAAAGCCGAGCAAATGATTATTGGGAACCTGGTTTGAAACGCTAAATGAAAATGCACCCGCAAAAACCACTGAATCACCGGGCGCGAGCGAACTGATCTGGTAAATGCTGTCAATCATTGTTATTAAGGGATCCTCTGTGGCAAGGGTCATGATTGCATTTGTGACCATTGCGGGTTCCATGCTTTTGATGATGATATCCATTGTGGCGGTTTCACCAAATTCGAGAATATTGTTTGTACCCGACTGTAATGCATAATCTATGATTAGACCTGTAGTGTTCAGCGCCAGGGTTTTTGTTGCAAAAAGATTGTTATTGTCTGTGGCCATGAAAGTAAGCAGGCAATTATCATACACTTGGGTTGGAATACCTTGCAGGATTCCATCGGCTGAAAGGCTCATTTCAAAGGCAAAGTCGGGGGCTTCAAATTCAACTTTTTTATTTGGCTGAACCGAAGGATCGGCAGTAAATGAAAGCAACTGATAATTCCTGTAATCACCACTGGATAACCCTCCGATCCATTGCGTTCCTGCTGGAAACTGCATATTGCCGTAGTAATATTCTATATCCCCATTTGGAAATAGTTTCACAGCAAAATTCAACTCTGTTGACTGATTTCCGTTAAGTGATGCCTTCCATCTGAATGTGGCTGAGTTCTCATCACCCTCATACCAGATCCCTTGCCCTGAATATAGCCTAAGATCAAAATTGTAAGGTGCAATTCCCTTGTATCCTTTGAAAAGAACCATTGGTTCGTTAAGGTAAGGCCAGGGATATAATTGCCGGTCAAACAAAACAACTCCGTTCACATGAATGAATAAGGTGTCAAATAATTCTCCGTAGAAAGGGAAAGAAAAATCTAGTTTTTTTGTAGCATACCCGTTTGTATTGCTGGTTGGGGTAAGTTGTTGTGAAGTTATAGTTGGAAATGTTTGTGTTGAAAGCGATTCCTCATAATCCATCTTTAAGGACCAGTGATACGGCGATGTTCCGCCCGTTGCCTGAAGCTGTGTAGAATATGGTTCATAAATTTGAGCGCCTGGAATTGATGTGTTACTTATCTGAACTGTATTATACGTCAGGCCTGCATTCACCCAGAGGGTTGTTTTACCATCGTTTACAAGTGGCACTGGGGCATTGGGGCAAACAATCTCATTAACGCCATTGGTGTAATCCATAAGCGAGAAGGCCAGAATATCACCTGTACCCGTGCCGTTTGGATCCTTTTCATAAACCCTTAGAAAATATCTTGCAGTCTGGCCGCTGGGTACATGGCTCAGTAAAGGTGTGATGTCCAGCCCAAATTCTATTGTTTTGGCTTCCTCTGTGAATTCGCCCTGCATAGGCCTTAGATCGCCCTGATAGTGGAAAATGGGGAAATCCATTTCAATTGTTGGCGAGGTTGCATTCGGATCGAGTGACAAGCCGGCAGTAACCTTGATCTGTTCACGCAAATTATGTTTCAGCGTAACTTTCATTGTAAGCTGCGGTTCAGTATTGGATTTGGCTTTGATAACGTGTACCGCATTATTCCAGATTCCGCCGCCGCCGTATGGATCAGCAAGCGTTTTGTACATCATGTAACAAAAGCCGCCATCGCCCCAGTTAGGAACTCCACCGTAGCTGTTTACCATTTTTAGTCCGCCTATCTCCCAGTCACGCAGATCAACAACACCATCTCCGTTAATATCAAGGTGGTTGGTGTATTGTCCATCATTGTTATAATCCCATCGGATTGAGTCATGATAGCCCACAATCGTCATAGCATGATTTGCGCTGCTCCAGCTAACAGCAACCTTTTTGCCGGCTTCAGGAGTGCCAGGGGGCAATGAATAAAGTGGCGGGGGATTGGCATAAAATGTTGCTACACCACCATGTTCTGAACCTTCGAGGTGATCTTTCAGATAGTGCTTCAGTATTTGTAAACCCTCAGGAGTGCTAACATTAATAGAATACGCATCATGAATGCGATTGTGCATGGCATGATAATAATCATTGTAGCCACTCATCCAGCGTGTGCCTCCGCCTGCCGACATGCCGCCGTAAACCGGTACATTCGGTGTGCCCACATGCCTGAGCATATCGGCGGAATGAAAATAGCTTGCTCCATACCATCCATTACCTCCGTTTACCCAGTTCCATGCAAAATGGGTCGGGTATTGGTTCGCAGGAATATTGCCAGGCAGATTTCTGACCCGGTTCATTTCATAAGTAAACATATAGCCCACAAATGAAGCTTGTCCGCATGAAAGACCATCCTGGTTATACGCCGGCCGGAAAAAGGGAAGCGCTGAGTTATCAAGGACTATCGGTAGCAATGGAGCGTTGGGACCAGAATAAATTGCGGGAACAGAAATTGGAGCCAGCGTACGCAAAGGTTCCAGGGTTTCTTCATCTATGAGCGGCAGGGTTTCAGTTTGAGCAGAACCACTGATTTTGGGGTTAATTTGATTTTGCTGGGCGTTTACAAATATGAACGCTAAAAAAAGCATAATGAGTGTAGAAAATGATTTCATATTATTTTGCTTCTGTGAGTTTTACGGCCTAAAAGTACATATAAATTCTTAGTCTTCGATTTTCTGTATGATCATTCAGGGAAACAAGAGGGCTTGCACAGTGCATACAAAACACCACTTTTAATGACAACATATTGCTTAACGCGAAATAATAAATCTTGCTGTAAAAACCTCTTGCGAACCTGCGATCTTCATAAAGTAAATGCCGCTCCTGTAATCTGAAACATCAAGGCTGAATGGACTGTTTGCATTAAGCCTGATGTTAGGTATTTCTTCAAGCATTTGCCCGTTCACGTTAAATATCCTGATCGTTGCCACTGAATCACCCTGGTGAACAGGTATAATCCTGATATGATCACTGGCCGGATTGGGATAGATTGTGAAAGCTGGTTTGCGGGTTGGGGGAATTCCGGTGCAGGAATTTACTGTAATTATCTCTTCAAGGAATAATGTGTCGGACATGATACCATCGCTAACTATTAGTCTGACAGAAAACTTTCCGTGTTCGTCGTATCGGATAACCGGAGAAAATTCATTGGATATGGCCGGGCTTCCCCCCTCAAATTCCCAGCTAACTGCTTGAACATTGCCCGCTGTTTTCAATGAGAACCCAACGCTTTCGGTGTCGCAAATCTCATAAGCATCGGCTGTGAAATTGGCTGTAAGCCTATTGGTGTTGAACCCAAAGAAATCAAGGTAGTTCTTCATCAGAAGAACTGGAAGAGTGTCTGAAAGTGATTTATAAATTCCATTAAATTTAAAGGTAGCACCAATGGTTTTGTACGTTTCGTTTTCATTTGCAATGGCATAATGCAAGCCGCGTGGCATATCGGTAAATAAAACGAAGGCGTCGTCATCCATTGGCTGCATGTCGTCTGTTTTTACGATTTGTTTCTGGTACTTAAAAGTCAGGTTATCGGCGAATGTTCCGGTATTTCCTACCAATGAGTCAATACCATGAGGCCATCCGTTGATAAACCCCTGTATTTTGAACATGTCATGAACTGGCCTGCGGGGATCGCCTTTCCATGTTGACGCACCTTCCATGTATATATTACCGCCATTCATAAGAAATGCCTCCATAATGGTGCTTTCCTCCACTGTAAGAACATGCCGGTAAGGAAAAACACCGAGGCACACCATCAGGAGGTTGTAACCCGATAGATCAGTAATTAGCGTTGTTGCAGCAGTTCTGGTAAAGTTATTTTTCCTGATAGCATCCAGCATTAATGCTGACGAGGAGTTGTTGGGATCAAGATCAACGATAAGAATGCCCGGATTTCCGACAGACAACATCTGTGCTACAACCATCCCGGGTAGGTTGTTATGCAAGAGTTCGATTTCCAGCTCAAACATATACCCTTTGGGGGCATTGCTATGTACGCCTATTGAGGCTGTAATTTCATTTCCGTTTAAGGGTAGCAGATCCCCTACATCAAAAGAAAGAGGTGGATAAAGAATTACGAAAGGATCGTTACAAACAAGGTTTACTATAACATTTTCAGCAATAGCATTACCAGAATTAGCGATGCCAATGGAAATATTATACATATTCCCCGGTTCAAGAATTCCAGATGTCGCTCCGTGTACAACAAAATTTGTAATACCAAGCGAGGCTTTTTTTACCTTAAAATGTGCGGTCCTGATTCTTGACTGGTTATTCCATGCCAATACACCGGTTACCTTTAAAAGATAGTTCTCTGGTGTGGTTGGGGCAATTGTAAATCCATCACTGAGGGTAAACTGTTTGATTTCGCCAGGTAAGAGACTACCTGCCTGATAACATGGATTATTCCAGAGAATGAATCCATCTTCCGGAGAATTAAAACAAACTAATAAATCACTGATTTCCTCAGGAGAAATGTTTTTAACCGTTACATCAATGCTGGCCGATGAACCCGCAATGAGGTTTTCCTGGCCGGGCTCAAACAAAAACTGAACGGCATCAGTAAGCTGAAATGATTTTTCGTCCGATATACTCCAGTTGTCGCTCACCTGCACAAGAATGTCATAAATAATCTCTGAACCGTCATGCGTACAGGTGAGTATGCCATCAGTGCCAATACTAAGCGTATTGGGAAGAGAAACCGGGCTCAGCCCAATACCAGTATTGCCGGCTAATTCCTGTTTGCCTGATATTTCCAGAAGGTGGTAGTTTATCTTATCGCCTTTTGAAACACCGGCCACCCACTTGCAATGTTCGGCAAACGAAAAGGCCTCATAATGGTATTCTATTCTTCCATCTTCAAATAAAATTGCGCTGAATACCACAGGGGTTTGCAAATTACCAACCTCATAGGTTAACATCCAATTCACCCGGATGTGGTCGGCGGCTGGTTCGAACCAAATCGTGTCATTGTTTTCAGCTTTAAGCTTCAGCTCGCGGGCCATAAAAGGCGCCACACATTCAAAAGTGTTGAACAATACCATTGGATCCAGCCAATAAGGATACGGATAAGCTCCTTCTTTGAACATTATAAATCCATTAGCGAAAGCTGTAATTTGTTCATAAGCCGTGTCAAAAAACGGGAAGCTGAAATCAAGATCAATAGTTTGCCATTGGCCCCAGCCTGAAAATGTGCTTCCACGCTTTTCAAACTCAGGGCTGGTTATGAAGGGCATATAATGTTCCGAATATTCCTGTTTTATTGACCATTTATAAGGCTCAAGACCACCATTTGCTTCCATCTGAACAACCATTGACTCATTCGGTGTCAAGGCCGGTAAATCAGTGGTTTGGATCGAAACTCGTTCGTAATCTATTTCAGCGCTTATTCCAACAGTAGTTTTCCCATTATTTATGAGCAAAATATTTTGATTTGGATAAGGGTACTCCTCAGGTTCTTCTCCGGAGTAATCTATTATGGAGAACGAAACCAACTCCCCATCATATTGGTTGGCCGGGTCATTTTCAAAAACCTGCAAGAAATACCGGGCTTTCTGTCCTGGTTCAATAAAATCGAGCAAGGGTGTCATATCCAGGCCAAATTCTATGGTTTTGTCCTCCTCAGAATTACCTCCCTGCATATAATTGATGCCTCCCTGGAAGTTAAACATAGGAAACTCAATCGTATGCTCGGGCAACTGTAGAGAAGTATCAGCGGCAATTCCTAGCTGTACCTTGACGCTTCGCCTTGAAGTATGCTTCAGCGTAATTTTTGCAGTAAGCAGTGGAGAATAGTCACTTTTTACTTTCAGTACATGCATGGAATGTTCCCAAATGCCGCCATCGAAAACATCGTCTGCCAGGGTTTTATACATCATGTAAGCAAATCCTTTGTTGGCCCATGTATCACCATAACTATTTCCGAATAGCAACCCTCCTATTTCCCAGTCCCGCATATCAACAACTCCATCGCCATTTATATCTAAATGGTTAGTATATTGTCCATCGCCGTTATAATCCCAGCGGATTGAATCGTTGTATCCAACAACAACCATTGCATGGGCCGGCAGTCCGGCCCAATTGGCAATAACGAGGCGGGATGCTTCCGGAGTTCCAGCCGGCAGAGGTTTAAGGTTGAAAGGTGAATTTGCATAAAAACTTGCTACACCTCCTATCTCTGATCCATCCAAATGATTGTGAAGCCAATGCTTAAGTGTTTGCAGTCCTTCCGGTGTGCTTACATCAATAGTATAAACACCTTCGATCCTGTTAAACATTCCGCGGTACCATTCATTGTATCCGCTCATCCATCGCTTGTCGCCGCCATAATCTATGCCTCCATAATCCGCAATATTGGGTGAACCGTTAGTTCGGAGAATCTCAAAACTATGAAAGTAACTAGATCCGAACCATCCATCGCCACCACTTGAGAAATTCCAGTGAAAGTGAGTCGGATATTGATTTTCAGGAACGTCGGAAGGTAAATTGCGGGCCCGGTTGATTTCATAAGTAAAATTATAGGAAACGCCGCTGGCCTGCCCACAGGATGCTGCCGATCCCTGATTAAATATCGGCCGGAAATATGGTTGCTCCGCATTATTTAACCACGAGGGCAGTTTAGTCTCTTTTTCACCTGTTCCCTGATACTCTAACCTGGGAAGGTTTCTCATCCAGTTCAGTTCAACTTCTGAAAGGATGTTTTCTTCATTAAAATGCTGATTCGGTTGATTAAGCAGAATCGAATCTGCTATAGTCTGACCCTGTGCGCAGTAGTAAGATACTCCGAGAAAGAAAGCAGTTATGAACAAGTTCCGTATCATTAAGGCAATATTTTCTTCAAACTTAGTCATTATTTGCTTAAGCACTTTATTTGCTGTCGGCGGGAGTAAAAAAATCCAGCTCCAAAATTTGAAGCTGGATTCAACATTTAGGTTTCTATAAACGTTATTTCCTGATAATCAATTTTCTGAACACATTGATATCGGGGCTTTCAATGGAGAGGATGTACATGCCATTGTCCAGGTGGTTTAAGTCAAGTGTCTGGCTGTAATGGCTGCCGCTCATGCTTACAACTTCGCTGTAAAC